>JAPPGX010000091.1:0-4488 GCA_028877265.1 Acidobacteriota bacterium | reverse complement strand
ACAGAGGATCTCGAGAAGTTCAGGGTGGACCATCGGTTCAGGTTATCGGGGAACGCCCGGGAGGCCCCTCGGCACGGCGCATGTGGTCCGGGGGGGAAAGTGTGAAAGGGGGGGCGAGCCCGCGCCTGGGCGGATCGGGAACGGGGCCTCCCCGCTCATCCGAATTGGCGGACCAGACTCGAACTGTCTGGTGGCCCCGTTCCCGGTCCGCTCAGGCCTGGTGCCGGAGGAGGGACTCGAACCCTCATGATCACAAGGACCGCGGGATTTTGAGTCCCGTGCGTCTACCAATTCCGCCACTCCGGCAAACCCCGAAGCCGTCCCCGCACCGGCGCTCGGAGTCCCAGTGTACCAACGAAGGGTCGCGGTTCCTAAACATCCCGATGACCGCGAAGACCCGGCCCCCCATTGCCGGCGGGCGCACCAAATCCCAAGAATGCCAGCGTTCTCGGCGGTTCCGGGGTGTGGTATGATTAACGGTTCGCGTATCCGAAACGCTACCGGGAGGCGTCGCTGAGTGTTGATGCGGTTTGAAGTTGGAGACAAGGTGATCTACCCGAATCAGGGGATCAGCGTTGTCGAGAGTATCGAGTCCACCAACGGAACTGCAGGACCGAATTTCTATCGGCTGCGCCTGCTGTCCAAGTCCACCCTGGTGATGGTTCCCATCGACAAGGTCGACGAGGTGGGACTGCGGCCGATCATGACCGAGACCGACGTCGAGGAGGTTCTCGACGTGCTCGAGAACGGTGCGGTCGACGAGCAGATCAACTGGAAGACCCGCTACAAGGACAACTCCGACCGCATGAAGAGCGGTTCGCCCGTGGAGGTCGCCGGAGTCCTCAAGGGGCTCTTCTACCTCAGCGAGCGAAAGACCCTCTCCTTCCGCGAGAAGCGGATGCTCGACCGGGCGCATCAGCTCACCGTGACCGAGGTCGCGGAAGTCGCCGCCGAGACCCTCGAGGCGGTCGAGCGCAAGGTCGTGGAGGCGCTCCGCCGCAGCCGGAACGGGGAGAGTGGCCTCGAGGCCGGAGAGGGAGAGAACGAAAGCGGCACCGGGGCAGCCACCAGCGTGGTGCCCCTCCGCCCGCCCAAGCGCCGCCGGGTGGCCAAGTCCGACAGCGGACGGCGGCCGGTCTCGATCTCGATCAACCGCTACTGACCCTCCGCCGAGACGCAGGTCCGGCGACCACGAGCTGGTGACCCCTCCCCCGGAGACCATCGTGCGAGCGCCCCGCTGGAGCGGACGTCTCCGCACCGCCCGCGCGGTGGTCGGCACCGTCGGAATCGCGCTGGTCCTGCCGTTCCTGCTCCTTGCCGGGTTGATGCTGATGCCGCTCGGGGACGTGCTCAGCGGCCGCCACCGCCTCGGTTACGAGATCGGACGCCGGATCGTGGCGGTGCTCTGGTTCGTCGGCGGAATCCGCATGCACGAGGTGGACAGGCACCGCGTCGAGCCGTTCCGGACGCGCGTCTACATGCCCAACCACCAGTCGCTGGCCGACATGCCGCAGGTGCTCTACCTGCTCCCGAAGGCGAACGGGACGCTGATCAAGAAGGAGGCGTTCCGCGTCCCGGTGCTCGGCGGGGCGTTCCGCGCGGCCGGCTTCACGCCCGTGGACCGTTCCAACCCGAAGGCGGCCCGGGCGAGCCTCGAAGCGGCGGTCACGGCCATGAAGAACGGCCGGTCCTTCGTGATCGCCCCCGAAGGGACCCGGAGCCGCACCGGGAAGCTCGGCCCCTTCAAGTCGGGCGGTTTCCGGCTCGCGGCCCGGGCGGGGGTGCCGGTGGTGCCGATCACGGTCACCGGAGCGCGGGACGTCCTCCCCAAGGGGGGCAAGCTGATCTATCCCGGCACCATTCAGGTCCGCTATCACGAACCGCTCGAGACCACGGAGATCGATCCCCAGGACCGGGAAGCGATCGGAGCGCTGATGGAGCGGGTCCGCGGCGCCATCCAGAGCGGCCTGGACGAGGCGGGCGCAGCCGTTCGGGTCTGACGCGGGAACCCCTCCACGAAGGGTGTTCCGGGGCGCGTTTCGCCACTAAAATCACGGCTCCGTCCGTGACCCACCTCCAGACCGAGCATCTCGGCTTCGCCCAGAGCCGTCACGGCCTCAAGCTCGCCGGCATCCGCTACCCGCGCCGGGTCTTCTGGAACCTCTCGAGCGCGGCGCTGACGCAGGAGGCCGTGTTCCGCGGCGAGGCGATCCTGGCCCACGGAGGCCCGATCGTGGTCCGCACGGGAGAGTTCACCGGGCGGTCCCCTTCGGACAAGTACGTGGTCGGCGGGCCGGGCACGAATCCCGACGTCTGGTGGGGTCCGCACAACCAGCCGTTCCCCAAGGCGCGCTACGACCGGCTGCGCTGGCGGCTCACGGCGTACCTGCAGAACCGCGAGCTGTTCGTCCAGGACTGCTTCGTCGGCGCCCATCCGCGTTTCCGCATGCCGCTCCGGGTCATCACGACCGAAGCCTGGCAGAGCCTGTTCGCGCGCAACATGTTCGTGAGGTCGAGGAACCGCGACGTGCTGAGCGAGCACCTGCCTCAGTACACCGTCATCGCCGCCCCCCGTTTCCGGGCCGCCCCGGACCAGGACGGCACCCGGTCCGAGGTGTTCGTGATCGTCAACTTCGACCGGAAGGAAGTGCTGATCGGCGGCACCGCCTACGCCGGAGAGATCAAGAAGTCGGTGTTCTCGGTGATGAACTGGCTGATGCCCGAGCACGATGTGCTGCCGATGCACTGCGCCGCGAACACCGACGCGGACGGGGGGAACCTCGCCATCTTCTTCGGCCTCTCGGGCACCGGCAAGACGACGCTGTCGGCGGACCCCGGAAGGGTCCTGATCGGCGACGACGAGCATGGCTGGGGGACCGACGGCGTCTTCAACTTCGAAGGCGGCTGCTACGCCAAGGTGATCCGGCTGTCGCGGACCGGCGAGCCCGAGATCCACGCCACCACCCGGAAGTTCGGGACCATCCTCGAAAACGTGGTGGTGCACGAGGACACGCGGCGCCTCGATCTCGACAGCGCCGAGTTCACCGAGAACACCCGCGCCTCCTACCCGGTCACCCACATCCCGAGCGCCTCGAAGAGCGGCGCCGGCGGCCAGCCGGAAGTGGTGCTGATGCTGACCGCCGACGCGTTCGGCGTCCTGCCCCCGATCTCCCGTTTGTCCTCCGAGCAGGCGATGCACCACTTCATGTCCGGGTACACCGCCAAGGTCGCCGGCACCGAACGGGGGATCAAGGAACCGACGGCGACCTTCAGCGCCTGCTTCGGCGCGCCCTTCATGACGCGGCGGCCCGAGGTATACGCCGCGCTCCTCGGCCGCCGCATCGAGGAGCAGGACGTCCGGTGCTATCTGGTGAACACCGGCTGGGCGGGCGGCCCCTGCGGCGTCGCGGACCGGATGCCGCTGGCGCTCACCCGGCAGCTGGTCCGGGCGGCCCTGAGCGGCGAGATCGACCGGGCCGGATTCGACCGGGAGCCGGTCTTCGGGCTCGGCATCCCCCGCGCGTGCCCGGGCGTTCCGGCCCGCGTGCTCGAACCGCGCGGCGCCTGGGACGATCCCGCCGCCTACGACCGCCAGGCCCGGATGCTGAGCGAGATGTTCGAGGAGAACGCGAAGGAACTGGGAATCCCGGCCCCGTCCGCGGTCAGCGAGGCTCCGCTCGTCCCGTCGGGATGAGCGGTCCCGAACGGATTCTTGTCCTCCTCCGTCACGGGGAGAGCGTCTGGAATCGGCAGAACCGGTTCACCGGCTGGGCGGACGTGCCGCTCACCAACACCGGACACGAGCAGGCGCGCCGCTCCGGGGATGCGTTGCGGGAGGCCGGGATCGTCCCGGTGGTGGCGCACACCTCGGTTCTCCAGCGCGCCATCCACACGCTCGAGGAAGTCCTCGGCCGGCTCGATCTGCCGGACCTCCCGATCCGGTATGCCTGGGAGCTGAACGAACGGCACTACGGGCGGCTCCAGGGGAAGAACAAGGCCGAAACGGAGCGCGAGTTCGGGCCGGACCGGACGCTCGCCTGGCGCCGCAGCTACGCCGATCCGCCGCCGCCGGTGGACCTCGACGACCGGCGGCACCCGCGGTTCGACGAACGCTACGCGGAGGTTCCGGTGGACGTCCTGCCGCGCGGCGAATCGCTGCGGGACACCGCCGAGCGGGTGATCCCGTACTGGGAGCGGCGGATCGTTCCGGACCTCGCGGCGGGTCCGGTGCTGGTGGTCGCGCACGGCAACAGCCTGCGCTCGCTCGTCATGCACCTCGAGGGCATCGGGCCGGCGGAGATCCAGCAGCGGAACATCCCGACCGGGATACCGCTGGTGTACCGGCTGGACGCGGGGCTGGGCGTGCTCGGGCAGCGCTACCTGGCGGGGGAAGAGGAGCTCGCCGACGGGATCGCGAAGGCGATCCAGCGGCCTTAGCCCGTATATCTCATAGTCAAGCGTGAAGGGGGGGGATTTGTACTTTCCAAG
>JAPPGX010000118.1 GCA_028877265.1 Acidobacteriota bacterium | reverse complement strand
TGAGCGCGCGCAGTTTGTCTGAGGGGATTTCGGGGGAAATCGCTAGGATTAAATGATGTTTGGAGCGGGTTGCCCCCCGAAGAACTTGCAATAAGTTCCCCGGGAGGCTTGTCTCGGTGACGGTGATTTCAACTGAGACAATGTCAAGTGTCGCACAATCTGTTCTCCGGTCCCAACTTTTCCAACGCCCGTGTCTGGGCGCTGCTTGAACACCTCGACAAGGCGGAGGCCGAGGCCACACGCGAGGAGGGCTGTCCGCACTGCGGGGACATCCTTCACAGCGCGACCTACCCCCGCAAGCCTCACGGGCTGACGGCGGAGCTGAGAGGCGGCGCGCGCCGGTTCAGCTTCTGCTGCGCGATGTGCCGTCGCCGCACGACGCCGGCCTCGGTGAGGTTCTTCGGCCGGCGATGGCGTGCCGCGCCGCTGTTCGCGCTGCTCGGCGCGCTGGTCTCGTCTCCGAAGGCGCGGCTCGGGGCGATCTCTCGCCGGTGGGGGATCGCGTTCTCGACGCTGAAGCGCTGGCGGCAGTGGTGGCTTGGCACGCTGAGGCGCACGCCGCTGTGGCGGACCCGCGGCGGGTCCCTGGCGGTGCCGGCCGAGGAGTCGCCGCTGCGTTGGCTGCTCAAGCGCATCCGGGGGTGGAGGTTCCGCCCGCGGCTGTTGCGCAGCCTGATCTGGCTCAAGCCCTGGACGGAGCCGTGCGCTTTGCGTGGTGGGCCGGTGCTGTCCGCAGAAAGTGTTTCTGACATGCTCGCCTAGGGCGGGCACCATGCGCTCCACCGGGCCATCGGACAGGGAGAGAGCGCATGGGCAGCGGCGACGCAGGCAACACCCAGGAGCGGTGGGCGCGGCTGCGCTTCGCGGTGGTCGGGCCGCTGCTGGCCTCGCCGCCGCCCTCGGGGCAGTTGCGCACGGAGCTTCAACGGCTCGCGCAACGCGAGTGGGAGCACCCCACCGGCGGCGGGTCCGTGCGCTTCTCGGTCTCGACCATCGAGCGCTGGTACTACCAGGCCCGCTCGGCGGAGAACGACCCGGTCGGGGCGCTCAAGCGTCGCCCGCGCGCCGATGCCGGCCGCGAACGGGCGATCTCGGCGGTGCTGATAGAGGCGCTGCGCGAGCAGTACCGGACGCACCCGTCGTGGTCGGCGCAGCTGCATTACGAGAACCTGGCCGCCCGTGTCGAGGCCGATCCGGCACTGGGGCCGATGCCGTCCTACGCCACGCTGACCCGGGCGATGCGCAACCGGGGGCTGGTCCGCAAACGCCGGCGCCGTCGGACCCGGGGCGGGGACGAGACGCCGGTGTCCACGCGCGAGGTGCTGAGCTACGAAGTCTCGCGAAGCCACGCCCTGTGGCATACCGACTTCCACCACGGCAAGCGCCGGGTGCTGACGCCGGCCGGGGAGTGGAAGACGCCCTTCCTGCTGGGGTTCCTGGACGATCACTCGCGTCTCGGCTGCCATCTGCAGTGGTACCTGGCCGAGACCGCGGAGGTGTTCGTGCACGGGCTCTGTCAGGCGTTCATGAAGCGGGGGCTGCCGCGCGCGCTCATGAGCGACAACGGTTCCCCGATGCTCGCCGGCGAAGTCGCCGAAGGGTTGCACCGGCTCGGCATCGTGCACGCCCGCACGCTGTCGCGCGCCCCGCACATGAACGGCAAGTGCGAGGTCTGGTGGGCGCTCGTGGAGGGCCGTCTGATGGCCATGCTGGAGTGCGTGGAGCCGCTCACGCTCAAGCGGCTCAACGACGCCACGGTGTCGTGGCTGGAGCAGGATTACCACCGCCGCGTTCACCGCGAGCTCGGCGTCACCCCGCACCGGCGCCTGACCGAGAGCCCCGACGCCTCCCGGCCCTGTCCGCCTTCGGCCGAGCTGCGCGACGCCTTCCGGATCGAGCGCACGCGCACCGTGCGCCGCTCCGACGCCACCGTCTCGGTGGGCGGCGTGCGCTACCAGCTCCCGGCGCCGTGGCGGCACCTGCGGGATGTGCGGGTCCGCTACGCGCGCTGGGATCTCGCCGGCATCGACCTGGTCGACGACCGGACCGGCGACCGCCTGTGCACGCTGTACCCGCTGGACAAGCGCGCCAATGCCGCGGCGGTGCGCCGTCCGGTCCGGTCCGCCGACGACGGCGAAGACGGCGGTGCGGCCGGGAACGAACCCGCGCCGCTGCTCGGGCGCATCCTCGAGGATCAGGCCGCCACGGGCCTGGCGCCGGCCTGGCTGGCGCACCCCGACAGCCCCGCCGACGACCACGATCCGGGAGAGACGACACCATGAACCGCGAACTGCTGAACCTCTACGGGCTGAAGTTCAACCCCTTCGCCACCGACGTGCCGGTGGAAAGCCTGCTGACCACGCCGGCGGTGGACAGCTTCTGCCGGCGCATCGAACAACACCTGGTGCGCCAGGGCGGGTTCGCGCTCATCTCCGGCAATCCCGGCACCGGCAAAAGCGTGGCGCTGCGCCTGCTCGCCGAACGCCTCGGGCGCACCGAGGGGCTCAACGTCGCGGTGCTCACCCACCCCTCCTCCCGCCTCAGCGACTTCTACCGCGAGATGGCGGATCTGTTCGGCATCGCCCTGATCCACAATAACCACTGGCTCGGCTTCAAGGGGCTGCGCCACCGCTGGCTGCTGCACTTCGAGGACACCCGCACCCGCCCGATCCTGCTGGTGGACGAGGCGCAGGAGGTGCTCGGCGCCGTGCTCACCGAGATGCGCCTGCTCACCTCCACGGAGTTCGACTCCCGCGCCATCCTGAGCGTGGTGCTGGCCGGCGACAACCGCCTGCTGACCAAGCTGCGGAGCGTGGAGCTGCTGCCCATCGCCTCGCGCATCCGCCAGCGCCTGTTCCTCACCCGCGCCGAGCCGGCGGAGATGCAGACGCTGCTCGATCACCTGCTGCGCGAGGCCGGCAACCCCGGGCTGATGACCGCGGGTCTGAAGGACACGCTCATCGCGCACGCCGGTGGCAACCCCCGGACGCTGGTCATCCTGGCCGACAGCCTGCTGGCGGCGGCCGCGGACCTGAACCGCGAGGTGCTCGACGAAAAACTCTTCATCGAGACCGGCGGGGCCGGCGCCGTCAAGGCGGAACGGTGAAGGGCTTCCCGACGCTGAGCCCGGCGGGCCTGGAGGTGCGTCCGCCCGCCCGGCAGTGGCTGGTCGAGGCGCTGTGGAGCGAGCAGGGCGTGGGCATCGTCGGCGGCGAGCCCAAGTGCGGCAAGTCCTTCCTGGCGCTGGATCTGGCCGTGGCGGTGGCCGCCGGCGTGCCCTGCCTGCGCCGCTACCGCCCCGGCGGGCGCGGCGCGGTGCTGCTGTTCGCCGCCGAGGACGCCGGGCACATCGTGCGCGCCCGTCTCGAGGGCATCGCCGGCGCGGCCGGCACGCCGTTCGAGGCGCTGGACATCGCCGTCATCGACGCGCCCACGCTGCGGCTGGATCATCGCCCGGACCGGCAGCGGCTGCTTGAGACCGTCGAGCGGGTCAAGCCCCGCCTGCTGGTGCTCGATCCCCTGGTGCGGTTGCACGGCGTGGACGAGAACGCCGCGGGCGAGATCGGCCCGATCCTGGGGTTCCTGCGCGAGATCCAGCGCCG
>JAPPGX010000015.1 GCA_028877265.1 Acidobacteriota bacterium | reverse complement strand
ATCCGCGAGCAGGCGATCGCGGACGTCATCCTGCACGCGGGCATCAACGACCCCGCGACCCAGGAAGGACAGATGTCCACCCTGGCCGCCGAAACCGGCCAGACCAGCACCAAGATCTTCATGGTGCGGAGCGGGTTCGACGCCGAAACGCCTGGCTACCTGGCGACCATGGACGCGGCGGGGCGCGCCGGCGTCCTGACCATGGTGCACTGCGAGGACGGACCCATCCTCGCCCGCGCGGTGGCCGAGCTCACCGCCGCGGGACGCACCTCGCTCGAGTCCTTCCCGGAAAGCCGTCCCGTGGTCGGCGAGGTGGTGGCCACCCAGCGCGCCGTCGCCATGTCCGAGGCTACCGGGGCGCCCATCTATGCGGTCCACGTCTCCTCCGAGGGCGCGCTTCGGGTGCTGCAGGATGCCCGGGATCGCGGGCTCGGCGTCTTCGTCGAGACGCGGCCCATCTACCTCCACTTCACCCGGGCGCGCTTCGAGGGCCCGGACCGGGGGCTCTACGTGGGACAGCCGCCGCTGCGCGGGCGACGCGACCAGGACGCGCTCTGGGCGGGCATCGCGAGCGGGTCGGTGCACGTGCTCGGCACCGACCACGTCGCGTATCTCCGGGAAGAGAAGCTCGACCCTGCGCAGACCATCAGCCGTCATCGGGCCGGCCTGAACAACCTCCAGGTGGTGCGGCCGATGCTCTATTCCGAGGGCGTCGTCCAGGGGCGCATCTCCGAGGAGCGCTTCGTGGCGGTGACCTCGACGAACGCCGCCAAGCTCTTCGGCGTCTACCCGCGGAAGGGCACGGTCGCGGTGGGCTCCGACGCCGACATCGTCCTCTGGGATCCGGACGAGACGCGCACGATCCGCGACGAGGACATGTTCTCCGGGACCGGCTTCTCGGTCTACTCGGGGTGGGAGGTCACCGGCTGGCCCGTGATGACGCTGCGCCGGGGCGAGGTCGTCTACGAGGACGGAGAGATCCTGGCCGGGGCGGGCAGCGGCGAACTGCTGCGCCGCGGAAGATGGCAGGCCCCGTAGGGCCGGACCGTCGGCGCGCCGGTTAGTCCTCGCTCGGGAAGGCGTAGTAGCCGTTCCGCGTGCGCGCCAGCAGGTCCCGGCGCCCCCGGACCGACACCTCGATCTCGCGCCACTCGCCGTCCCGCTCCGCCTCTCGCGGGATGTAGGCCAGCCGGTACTGGGCGTGCATGTCCGCCTCGATCCGGGCGAAACTGCCGATGAGATCGCCGGTCCGCTCCGGGAAGAGCGCCTGACCGCCGGTCTCTTCCGTGAGCCGGCGCAGGAACCGCTTGTTGACCCGGGCGCCGTTTCCTTCGAACCCGATCGCGTAGACGACGGCATCGGTGAGCCGGGCGGCTTCGATCGCGTCGCCGGCGCTCATCTCGCTTCCGAACCCCATGCTTCGCGAGTCGTCGCCGTCGGTGAAGATCAGCAGCACCTTGCGGTCCCCGTCGGCGAAATGGAGCCGCTCGAGGGCCATGATCGAGGCGTCGTAGAGCGCGGTCGGCCCCAGGGGGTCGAGGGCCATGATGTTCGCCGTGAGCCGGAAGCGGTCGTCGGTGAACTCGCCCCCGAACCGGACCCGGTCGTTGAACTCGCCGATCATGGCGACGTCACCCTCCCAGAGCCGATCCACAAAGGTGGCGGCCGCCTCCTTCACGTAGTCGAGGCTCACCCTCATGCTCAGCGAGGCGTCGAGAAGGACCAGGATCGTGAGCGGCGCCGCCTCGGCCGCGAAGAAGCTGATCTGCTGGGGGACCCCGTCCTCGCGAACCACGAAGTCGTCAGCGGTCAGGCCGGAGACGAAGCGGCCGCGCTCGTCGCTGACCGCCACCCCCAGGTTGACCGCCTCCACCTGCACCTGGATGCGGAAGGGGTCCTGCCGGGTCTGGCGGACCGCCGCCGTGGCGAGAGTTCCCGCGACGGCCGCGAAGAGAGCCGCGGCCAGACCTGCCGCCGCGTTTCGGCGTATCCACCGGGACGTTCGCAAAGTTCCCCTCGACTACGGGTATTTTGTCTCGGGGAAGCGATCAGGGGGCTGACGGATTCCGGGAATCGTCCCGATGAGGCACGCGTGAGTTCCAGGCGGGCCCCGGGATTCTCGGGGCTGCTACAATTCCCGGCTCGAATTGGGGCGAAACCGCCCCGCCGAGTCGGTTTCCCGGCTGTCAGTTGCGGCCCGAGTCTGTCAGGCCGACCGGTTGCGGACCGTAGTTCATCCCCCTGCCCACGGAACGGAGGTTCCCCGCAAGATGCTTCACAGAGCCCCTCGCACGCTCATTCTGCTCGCGATTCCCCTTGCCGCCGCGCTGATGGCCGGTTGCGGCGGTGGCGGCGAATCGGACACCGCGATGGAGGCCGTTCCGGCCGCCTCCATGACCACCGTGGACCCGGCGACCGCCGGGACCATCAGCGGCAAGATCATGCTCGACGGCGACGCCCCGCCGGCCGACGCCATCCAGATGGCCGCGGACCCAAACTGCGCCCGCATGCACGACAGCCCGGTGATGACCGAGTTCGTGATCACCGACATGGAGGGCGGCCTGCAAAACGCCTTCGTGTACATCAAGGGCGGCCTCGAGGGCATGAGCTTTCCCGTCCCGTCCGAGCCGGTCGTCCTGAACCAGGAGGGCTGCGTTTACGTGCCGCACGTGCTGGGCCTCCAGGTCGGACAGGAACTCAACATCCTGAACAGCGACGCGACGCTCCACAACATCCACGCCACCCCGACCGCGAACCAGGAGTTCAACATCGGGCAGCCGGTCGCCAACATGAGCACCACCCGGACCTTCGACAGCGTCGAGGTCATGGTGCCCTTCAAGTGCGACGTGCACCGCTGGATGAACAGCTACGCGGGCGTCCTCGACCACCCCTACTTCGCGGTGAGCAGCATGGACGGCTCCTTCAGCATCGGCAACGTGCCCCCGGGTGACTACACCGTCGGCGTCTGGCACGAGCGCCTTGGTGAGATGGAGATGGCGGTCACGGTCGGCGAGATGGCCACCGCGGACGCCAGCTTCACCTACAGCGCCGCCGAGTAGACGATCTGGCCAAGGCCGGGACGCCGAGTAATCGGTGTCCCGGCTGAACTGTCGATCTGCTGCGGCCAGCGACCATGGTTTCGGGAGTGCACGGCCCAGCAGTTACCGCTTTTGCGGCCGATAGCCTGCTGGCGAATTGGGCGGGCCCGGATGGCGACCTCGCTTTGCGCGTACACGCCGAGACTGAGAAGACCCTTCGCTCGTATGTGGCCCAGCCCACGCATCTGCGATCCTACGCGGAGGAAGAGTCGGATCTGGCTACAGGGGGCTATGCCCACCGTCAAGTCCTCGAGCTGATCCAAAACAGCGCCGATGCGCTGCTGACCGGCGCCACTGGTCGCATTGAGGTGCGCCTGTCGGCCGCAGCTCTCTACTGCGCGGACGCGGGGACTCCGCTCGATGGGCCCGGGATGGACTCCATCATGTTTTCCCGGATGTCGCCGAAACGCGGCACGGGAGCGATCGGGAGGTTCGGTCTCGGCTTCAAGAGCGTCCTCGGAGTCTCCGACTCGCCCGAGTTCTTCAGCCGTTCCGGTTCGTTCCGATTCGGTCGCGCGAGTGCGGCTGAGAGGGTTCGGGCCTTCATCCCCGATGCGGAGTACATCCCCGC
>JAPPGX010000023.1 GCA_028877265.1 Acidobacteriota bacterium | reverse complement strand
CGGCCAGCCGCCGCATCGGCATCGAGGTGCGGGCGCGCTGGTAGGACGAGCCGGCGCGGTCTCGGGCGGAAGTGCCCGATCGACGGCCGGGCCCGGATCGGCACCCTGGCCGCGACCCTTGTCGCCACCGCCTCACCGAGGGAACCTGGCGGCTGGCGTTCGTGCCGGTAGCCGCCGGACGCCGGGACCTGGCCGAGAATGCGCAGATCACGGCCATGCCGACCCGGTCTCCCGATGTCGGCGCACGGCAGGCGGCCCGGTTCGCACGCGGGACGCGGGTGACCACACGGTGCGCCGCTGCGCGGTGAGCGCGCACCGGCTCGGGGGCTTGCCCCCGTCCGTCCGCTGCTCGGCAGCGGCGCGGGAGCGGGGGGTTCGAAGGGGGGCGCAGCCTCCCCTCGCCAGAGCCCAGTGTACGTACACTCGGTAGGCTGGCCCACGACCAAGTTGGCCTGCCAACTCTGGCGATTCGCCTGCGATTAGACGACCGCTCGGCCGTCTATCCCAGGAGCGGCGCTCCCCGGTCATGGGCGAGTAACTTGGCCCACCGCTCCATCAGTTCGCGCCGTCGCGCGAACTGATCCAGCGTCCGCCTCCGCTCGAACAGGTCGGGGCAACGGTACAGTCCGCCGCCCTGTCGCGGAGGGTCGACATCGCCTTCACCGGGTCATGCCCCGTTCTCGGTCTCGCTGCAACCTGAGTTCAAGCTCTCGTTCGAGCGTCGGGATCTCGCTGGTGGGGATACGGCCGTTTCGGGCGAGCCATTCGAGTCCCTCTCGGACTGATCGGACCTGGATCAATACCGCCCTGCTTCCGGTTTCGAGTTGCTCCTCGATCAAATCAAACCTCCTGGGGTCCTTTTCCTCGAACGTGATGCAACTCGGTGGCGGTTCGATGATGCCGGTTGCGGCCATTTGCAGTGACGCCAGCACCCCCTTGTGCACCACAAGATCGGGCCACCGCTCCTGCGGGTTCTGTTGAAGCCGTTCTCCGAGCCGTTCCAAGCTCTGCCGGTCTAGATGGGCTACCAGGTGTCGGGCTGCCACCCCGATGTCCGCTCCCGTTCGCTGGAGTGCTTGGAGGTCCTCTCCGTCACGCGGGCTGTCCCGCTCGATCATCGCCACCAGTTTCCGAGCCGCGAGGTCGCTCGGCGCTGCGACGTGTAGCCCATTGTCAGCCCGTACGGGTGGCGCCGCCATCTTCCAGGGGTCTGTTCCGTGGACTTCGATCTTCGGACTCGTCTCCGTTGCGAAGAACTTGATGACGATACCCTTCCGCCGTTTGAGCACCTTGTGCTTGCCGATCTCCGCTCCAATGTTCTTTCGGATCGTGCGAGGGTGTTCGGCCGCCCCACGGCAGCTGATGTCCACGTCTACGGACAGGCGATGGTTGCAGTACAGCGCGATCGCGGTTCCGCCAATCAGCGTGTACCGTGGCCCGATTCTGCCCAGCTCTCCCCAGATGCGGCGGATTCTCGGATCGAGCCGCTCCATGTGCGTCGGCTGCAGGCCTTTCTTCACGGCTTTCCGACCCACACCTCCTCATCTTCATCGAGTTGGACGTAGCAACGCTCGTCCGTCGTGTCCTCGAGAATCCTCTCCCACTGGTACGGCTCGTAAAACTGTACGTTGCTCGCGTCGGCCGTCGTCGGCTCCTGGCCCACCCGTCGGGTCCAGTACGCCCATGTTTCCCGCGTCAGCCGTCCCTGTCGAGCGAGGGCGTCCCGCGCGCGGAGGATTCCGTCTGCCCCGAGCGCCTCGTGGATATACGCCACCCCGCTGTGCCGCGGGTGGTCAGGGTCTCCGATTTCGGTCAGCACCACGGCAAGCTGCTCGTCCTCGCTGAGCAACTCGGGCGCCTGCCATAGCGCCGCGTGGCGCAGCCAGTGCCAAGACCCGCAACGGTCGAGCTTCTCGATCGCCTCTGCGATTTCCCGATCCTTTGTCCTGGGCTCCGTCCGTTGTCCGTTCAGGAAGGCGTGAATCCTGAGTTCCACGGGTCCTTTTGGCCCCTGTATTCTGATCATCAATCGTTCGCTCCGTCGTGCCCGCCTATCGTAGTCAATTCTCGGCACGCTCTGGCGTCACAGCCTTCGGGTTCTGGCGCTAGCGTGCCAAGGCCAACTCTCGGTCGGGGACGCTGGACGGGGATGCAGGGTGTTCGGTCCTGTCCGTTTGCTCGTTGAACGCGCCAGGCGCCGATGGCCGATGCGCCGATGGTAACCGTTCGGTCGTGGGGGTAGGTCGGATCGAAACCAAACTCCTGCACGTGCTCTCGTCGCGGCCAAGACGCATGGCGCAGCGCCGCCTCTTCTTCCTGCTTACCCACCGGATCGCGGAGGCGAACCTGAATCCCACGGCGTAATCGTTACAACTTAGAGCTGTTACGCTGACTCCCGTTGGGAGGACGCAAGCCGCATTGTCGATGGGCCGGAGTTACAACCCGTAACGGCGCAACCGGTTCCTCCCAACCCTCATACACCCACGACCGAACGCTTACGACCGACAACGGTACGCCGATGGTAAGCGTTCGGCCGTGCCGGTATGAGGGTCGAAGTGAGGTCGGACGGTGCCTGGATCCACTGTCAAGCGACATCTAAGACTGGGCCGCTTGGCGACAGATAAAACTGGGCCACCCCCGTGGGTCGGGCCAGGAGGTGCGGGGTGAGTCGGGAGGTCTGTACTTCGGTTCGGACGCCAGAACGAGGCGTCGGGAGCGACGAGATGCGGACACCGGAAGATGTGCTGGAGATGCGTCGGCTGCACGGGCTGGGGTGGGGGACGCGACGGATCGCGGCCCGGTTGGGATGTTCGCGGACGACAGTCCAGGTGTGGCTACGGCGTGGTCGCTGGCGGAAGCCGGCTCGTCGTCGTCGGGACGGGGTGCTCACGGGCCTGGAGGAGTGGCTTCGTGATCGGCTGGTGCAGCACGAGGGGAACGCGGACGTGGTTCGCCAGGAGTTGGAGACGCTGGGGGTACGGGTGAACTTGCGGACGGTGCAGCGTGCGGTGGAGCCGTTCCGTCGGGAGTTGCGAGCGGCAGTGGTGGCGACGACGCGCTTCGAGACCCCGCCGGGGTATCAGTTGCAGATCGACTTCGGCGGGCGTCAGGTCTGGATCGGCGAGGAGAAGAGGCGGGTGACGCTGTTCGTGGCGACGCTGGGGTGTTCGCGTCGGATGCATGTTCGGGTGTTCCTGGGGGAGCGGCAGGGGCACTGGTTCGAGGGGCTGGAGAGCACGTTCGCAGAGTTTGGTGGGGTTCCGGAGACGGTGTTGCTGGACAACGCCCGGACGTTGGTGAAGCGCCATGACGCGGCAACGCGGGAAGTGGTGTTCCAGGACCGGTTCCTGGCCTTTGCGAAGCACTGTGGGACCACCGGCCGGGTTCGCTGAATATGATGCGGCGCAATCGGTTTGCGGCGGTCGGGACGTGCGGGAGGCGCTGGCTCAGGAGGCCGAGATTCCTCGCCTCCACCAGCTTCGGCCGGAAGCCAGCGTCGACTCGGTACCGGCTCCACCGAACGGTTACCGCCGATGTTCCCGCACAGGCCCAAGACTCCCCACAGAATCCCATCCGCGCGGGGGGCCTCGGCGGGGCCAGCGAAGTGGATTGACGCCCACAAATGCAATGGAGTCGACGGTTTACAGACGTGATGGTGGCGGACCCCCTTGAAAGCTGTGCTCC
>JAPPGX010000143.1:1061-35604 GCA_028877265.1 Acidobacteriota bacterium | reverse complement strand
AAACCCCCCGGCGGCCGGCCCCCCCCCCCCCGCCCCCCCCCCCCCCCCCCCCCACCTGTTGGGGGGGGGGGGCCCCGGGGGTTCTCCCGCGGGCCGGGGGGGGCCCCCCCCCCCCCGCTACGGCAGCGAAAGGACGAACAGCCCGTTGCGCATGTCGCTGACGATCACCGTTCCCGACGGCAGGTAGGGGTACACGCTCCAGGCGCCCCAGAGGTCGACATCGTCGTTTTGCGGGAACGTGTCGAAGAAGGCGACCTCCTCGAGCTCCCGGTTCGCCAGATCGCCGATCTCCAGGACCCTGAGGCCGGAGCTGTAGTTCGCCGCGAAGACGAGGTTGCCCCGCACGTAGAGATTGTGGTCGGTCGCCCGGGTTTCCAATTCGTGCGGGTAGAGGTACTCCGGGGCGTCGAGGTCCGACACGTCGAACACGTGCATGCGTGTGGGCACGCCGAAGTCGGTCTCGTCCCCCTCGTCTCCCAGCAGGAAGAACCGGTGGTCCGCCGTCAGCCACCCCTGATGGACGTAGGCGAACTGCGGATAGACGATCGACGACAGAGTCCGGAGCGTGGACTTGTCGGTGACGTCCACCACCGCCACGTGGCCTTCGTTGGAGCTGATGCAGATCTCCCGATCGACATGCTCGACGTCGGGTCCCCGGTAGACGACACACTGGACATCGTGCACCGGCGCCTCTGCGTGGCAGGCCCGGAACTGCGGATTCGTCGGCACCCGGAGGTCAATGATGTGCAGACCCCCTTCGCAGGTGTCCGTCCACACCGCGTAGGCGAAGCCCGTCTCCTCGTTGATCGCCAGGTTGTGGGCAGGCCCGAACTCGCGGTACACGACGTCGGCGTCGAACGTCCGGGACGCCGTCAACCCCCTGAGGCGCGCCAGATCGAACACCTGCATGCCGTGCGCGCCGGCGTTGTCGGCGACGATGAACGCGTGGTCCCGATAGACCTTGATGTCCCGCCAGAACGAAGCCTCGGTCTCGGTGGGAAGCCGCCCGAGAAAGACCGGGTCTTCCGGGTTGGAGACGTCCACGAAGGCAGTGCCGGTGTTCAGACCCATCAGAGCGTATTCCGGGCCCGCCTCCCCATCGGACCAGCCCCAGATGTCGTTGCCGCTGGTGCCGCCCATCACGGTGGGAGCCATCCGGCTGCGCAGCGAGATGCCGTCGCAGGGGAAGTCGCCCGCACGGCCATTGACGCACGGCTCGGGGCCGGTGCCGAGTGGCGGGGGAGGCGGGGGCGGGTCGCTCGCAACGCGCGGAGCGGTCGGCGGCCGGTCGGACCCGCAGCCGCCGAGGATCGCGACGCACAGGACCGCGCCGGTCAGGCCGCGGGATCGATGCGATGTATGCAACAAGGACGGGACCCGCGGCAAAGCGCGCCGAGCGTAGCAGTAGCGCCACCCAGACGCCGCCGCGCGATCAGCCGGATCGCGCAGCGCGCCTCCGCCGTCTTCTGGTTTGGCCGTGGCGAGAGCGCCAGCGACGACCGCCCGGCTCCAGGGGTTGTCCCGACGACAGAGTGCGCGGAGGCCCGGGACCGCCGGTCTTCAGACCGGCACGCGCGGCGCGTCCGCACAGCGATAAACGACACGCCCGGCGAGGGCGAAGCACCTCCGGAAACAAGAATCCGGGAATTGCCGAAGCTCCCGCGTGCTGGCGATAACACGCCTATCGTCTTTGCCTTACGTTTTCGTTCGCCGAGAAACTGTGGAACGATACGCCGCGTGGGTCACTGTGAGTCCGTCCTCCGCCCCGAGTGGGTCTCCGACGACCTGTTCCCCTTCGAGAGCAGGTTCTTTACGACTCCCTCGGGCCAGCAGATGCATTTCGTGGACGAGGGTTCCGGTGACCCCATCGTCTTCGTCCACGGGAACCCGAGCTGGTCCTTCGAATTCCGCCACCTGGTCAAGGCGCTTCGTTCGGACGCTCGGTGCATCGCGCCCGACCACATCGGATTCGGCCTCTCGTCGCGGAGCAGCTCATCGGAAGACCATCATCCACAGACGCACGCACGGAACCTTGCGGCGCTCCTCGACCACCTCGAACTCCGGGACATCACGCTGTTCATGTCGGATTGGGGAGGGCCCATCGGTCTGGATTTCACCCGGCAACGCCCGCAGCGCGTCCGGCGCATCGTTATCTCGAACACCTGGTGCTGGCCGGTTGGACGCGACCTCCACTTCCGGTCGTTCTCCTTCTTCATGTCGAGCTCGCTCGGGCAGTACCTCATCAAGCGCCGCAACGTCTTCGTGAACCGGCTCATGCCGATGGCGGTTGGCGACCGGAGCGTGCTCACGCCCGAAGTCATGGAGCACTACCGAAACGCGCAGGCGGACCCGGAGATGCGCCGCGCCAGCGCCGCACTGGCCGGACACATCGTGGGAGCGCGCAATTGGCTGGACTCGATCTGGAAGGAGCACGCCCGCTTTGCGAACAAGCCGATACTCATCTTGTGGGGGTGCAGGGACATGGCCTTTCGCAGACGGGAACTCGACCGGTGGATGTCCGCCATGTGGGACTACGAGTGCCACGAGTTCACACGGTGCGGCCACTTCCTGGCGGAAGAGGCGCCAGACAGAGTCGCCTCGATGCTCCGCGCGTTCCTGCGTCGAAACCAGTTCGCTCGGCGCCACCTGGACGCCGCTTCCCGATCAGCTTGATCGCGCGGCGCGCCTCCGCCATCTTCTGATCAAGCCGTGGCGATCGCGCCAGCCGCGACCCCCTGGCTTCAGGGGTTGTCCCGACGGCAGGGGCGGGATCCGCTCTTCGACCTCGGCCTCGGTGCGACCCGCGACCCGCGACCCGAACCAGCTTCCTGGGATGGAAGGTTCCGGCGACGATCTGAACCGCGTCACGCGGGACACCGAGCCGGTCGGCGAGGAGCGTGACGAGGCGGGCGTTCGCCCGGCCGCGCTCGGGGGGAGGGGAGACGTAGACCTTGATCCTCCCGTCCTTCAGTCGCGCGAGCCGCTCCGGCGAGGAGCGTGGGGTGACCCAGACCTGCAGAATGACCCCGGCGAGGGAACGCGGTTCCGGCACGCCGGAAATTTTAGAGGCGAGGGGTGTTGCGAGCCCGTTTTCCGCCGCTCCGCGCTCCTACTCCTCCTGTTCCTCCTCAACCTCCGGAGGCCTTGGCCGATCCAGCCGGATGGACACGCCGCCGAAGAACTCGCTCGTGTTCCGGTTGACCCGGTGATCGCCGTCCAGCAGGTATTGCAGGACTGCGGTGTCCCAGGCCAGCCCGGCTGACGCCACGACCTCCATCCAGTCGCCGTACGCAGGCTCGTCCGGGGCCTCGGTGCCGGCAGCCCAGATGGTGATCTTGGGATCCCAGCCGCGTCCGGCTCCGCGCCCTTGGGCACTGGCGCGGCGGCCCTTGATGGGCATCTGGATGTTCACCCCGTTGTGGAGATCCATGTGGAACACCTCGGGTTCGAACTGCATTCCGTAGCGGCGGTAGCGGCCGTAGGTCCGCTCGTTCATCGTCCTTACCAGGTCCGTGTCCTGGATGGCGTTCGTGATGTAGCCGCGGATCTTGAGCGCCGCGGCCTTGTGACGCGGGAACTCGGGGTCGTCGATGACGTCGAAGCCCGGCATGAACCAGCCCTTGTTGAACCCCCAGTGCCGCTCGGTCCGCCGGCCGGCGCGCACCAGGCCGCTGAACTCGCTGAAGAGCTGGACGAGCTGGTGCGCCGGGTAGCCGTGCGGGTTCAGGAAGATGTCCGGGAGCCACATCCGCCACAGGCGGGGCCGCACCTCGGCCTCCGGATAGATCGGCATCGGCTGGTCGGCGTCCGTCGTGGAGTCGATCCCGAGGGATCCCCAGTAGCCGGCGTGCAGGATGTGCTCCCGGTTGATCTGGTGCATGTCCCAGGCGAGCTGGGCGCCGTCGGGGTTCTGGACCGGGTGGACGATGACGTTGACCTTGTCGAGGTTCTTCTTCCGCTCGGGATCGGTGAGCAGCATCTCGGCGAGCCGCAGGACGTGCGACGTCGAGGACACCTCGTTCGCGTGCTGCCGGGCGCTGTAGAGGATGGTCGGCTTCAGCAGGCTCGCCTTCCGCTGCGACCAGTGCGAGGCGTCCATGGGCGGCATCAGGTCCATCGCCCAGGTGGTCTGGCCCAGGTAGCTCTCGCCGATCTGGTAGACGCTGGCCTCGGGGAACTCGGACATCCGCGCCAGGATCCCGTAGGCCTCGGGCGGCGAGATCGGGGATTCCCACTGCACGAGCTGCTCGTCGCTCCCGGTCGCGTCCCGGAACGTCATGATGTCCGGGAAGGGAGGCGGCTGCCCGTTCGCGGTCAGGGTCGCCACCCGCTCCGTGTCCGGCGCGTGTCCCCAGTCCCAGGCGGCGGCGACCTCCAGGTCGCCGAGCCCTGCGAACGCCAGCTCGTCGGAATAGAGGCCCGCTCCGCGGAGTTCGGCGAGCAGCGCCAGGACCCGTGCGACCTGCGCCGCGGACATGATCCGCTCGTCGGCGTCGTCCTCGCCGTGGCGTTCCACGTAGTAGTCCCGCTCATCCTCGTCCGTGTCCACCTTCACCCAGAGCCGGAGACTGTCCAGCCCGGCGTTTCCGGCGCTCACCCGCGCCGCCATCGCCTTCGGCCGGCCCACCTCCACCTTGGGGATGTTCCGCCGCACGGTCCCGGTCCGTCCGTCGGCCGCGGTGTAGTCCACCACGATCGCCGGCCGGCTGGTCTTGAACCCGGTGAAGAGGATGTGCGCGGTCCCCGGGGTGCCGTCGGTCTTCCCCCGCATCTCCGGGATCACCCGGCCGCCGTAGGTCAACTCCGTGCCCAGCGAGTTCCGTCCCATCTGGCGCAGGAAGGAGTGGGTCACGAAGTAGATGTCCTCGTGCATGGCGTCGTGCGTGGACTCGATCTCCTGCTCTACCCCGAGCAGGCGCTCCGGTTCCGAGAGCGAGAGCACCACTTTCAACTGGCCGAAGTACGGCGCATCCGCGGGCCCCCGCGGTTTGCCCTCGTGGAGCTCCATGATGTAGTCGTAGAGCCGGGCCAGGGTGTCCGACTGGTAGTGGTCCCAGAACGCCTCGGCGTCCATGCGGATCCGCTCGTCCACCACGGTCTCGCCGTCCACTTCGGCGGTGATCCCGCCGGTGGTGACCTGGATGAGTTCGTAATCCGGGTATCGGTCGAAGAACGGCCGGGAAACGAGCCGGGGCTCGAACGTCTCGTTCAGCAGGACCTCCCCGTTCGCGTCCTCGGCCACGATCCGGTAGGCGGGGGCGTCCGCTTCGGCACGCAACTCGAACCCCACGTCACCCAGATCGAGCGCCAGCGCCTCGGCCATGATCTCGTCCGCCGGGAACATGGCGTGCTGCCAGCGAAGCGGTGTATGCATGGCCTGCTGCGGCCATTCCGCGGGCGGCCGGTGCTCACGGAAGAGCAGCCGGACACGCGCGGTCGGCGTCCCGCCCTCGCGGAGGGCCAGCAGCCGCGGCAGGACCACCTCCTCGATCCAGCTGTAGCCCTGCCGGTAGGCGGAGAGGACCACCACGTCCCCGTCCGAGACCGAAGCTCCCCGGCCGCGGAGGTCGGCCACCAACTCGTCGCGGAGCGAGTGGCGCACCGCGGCCGGTTCGCTCAGGACAACCGTGACCCGGACCCGGTCGCCACGGCCGACCGCCGGGAGCAGCCGGTCCTCCACGATTCCCCGGAACTCCTCGACTTCGGAGGGAACCGCGAACTCCTCCTCGTGGATGACGGCCGCGTTGTCCACGTTCCGGTCATCGAGTTCGACCGTCGCGTCACCGAGTCCCAAACGTTCCGCCGCCGCGGCGACGAAGTCGTCGAGCCCCGGCGCCGGGTCCTTGATCGAGACCAGGATCTTCGAACTCTCGATCCCGAGGTGGGAGATCTCCGCGGCGATCCGTTCCAGCTTGTAGAGCGCCGCCGCCGCCTGCCCGCCGGGGCTCCGCTGCGTGAGGAACTTCCAGGTGTTGAACTCGACGGCGTCCACCGTGGGGTGGTCCTTCTTGCGGTTCGCGGCGTCGAGGTGGGGCAGGCCCACCGCCGTCTGGTAGAGGGCGCGGGACAGCCCGGCCTGGTCGCCGCCGGTGATCGCGAGCGCGGACTTCTTGCCGAACGCCTCCGGGATCACTCCGACGAAGCCCTCGCCGGCTCCAAGTTCAGGAACCGCGAGATCCGCGAGCAACGGGTTCTCGCCGGCGGTGCCGATCACGACCAGGGTCGGCGCGGCGTCCGGCTCGTCGATCTCGCCCGCGGCGGCGGCCACCGGGAAGTCCATCCCGGACGACTCGAGACCCAGCCGCGCGGCGAGCGCGACCGTACCCCCTGGATCTTCGGCGGTCACCGCCAGCCGCGAGTCCAGCCGGTCCGGGATACGGTCGCCGTTCGAATCGCCCAGCAGCCCGTCGGGCTCGTAGAGGACGGCGAGTCCGAGGTCGTCCTTGGCGCCGGAACCGGGCCGGCCCGGAACGGGTCCGGGTTCCGCGGCAGGCGGGTCATGGCTGACCGAAGCCTCCGACTCCCCGCCATCGTGCGCGGCAACCACCCGCAGAGTGGCCAGGCTGTCGAAACGCAGGTCGTCACCGGCCGATTCCACGGCGGAGGTGATGGCGTTCGCGGCGTCCGCGTCGGCCACCCCCACCCGCACTTCGGCGGCGGCCAGCGAGCTCGCACCGGCTTCCACCTCTACCCGCACCGTGTGAGCGGCCGCGGCCGCGTCTCCGGCAGCGCTCATGACGGCGGCCTCGACGTCCCCGAGGGACTCGCCGTCCGTCCGGAACACGTGGGGGGCCCGGGAGGCGAGCCACGCGGCGGCGGCCGTGAGGCCGGCGTCGTCGCCGCCCCGGACCCCGACGACCACGGAGTCGCCGGCCGTGTGCAGTTCGACGGCGCCCCGTCCGGCGGCGAGGTCACCCATCCCGCTCAACCCGAGCCGGGACAGCGCCTCGTCGCCCACTGCGATCTCCATCTCCGCGTCGGTGGGAAACGGTAGATCGAGCGCCAGGGTCTCGAATCCGAGCCGGGCGGCGAGATCCGCGGCGATCGCGACCTCGACCGCTGACGGGGAGCCGGGCAGCACCACCCGGGCGTTCAGCCGGTCGGCGACCCCGTCCCCGTTCGTGTCGGAAACGGCTCCGCCCAACGCGTAGAGCGCGGCAAGCGACTCCGGCTGCGCGGCCGCCGGAGCGGCGGCCAGCACAGCGGCAAGACTCAGAACAACGGCGGAAGTGCGCATGGAGCTGCCTCCTTCCTCAACGGCCAGCGGGGAATTGACCATTGTATGGGTGGGTGGGCACGCCGTTCGGAGAGCGTGCTGGAAGGAGTGGCCGTCGGCGGGAGGGACCTGACGGCGACAGCGGGTGCGGCGGGGATGCTGCGCCCAGCGATAACGCAGCCGGCGGGCACGAGGTCCCCGCTCTCGTGGAGCCCGTGGGCGGGGACTCCGGCGTCGGTGCGGTGAGGACGGGCAAGGTTGCGACGTGGGGGGGGGCGGGCGCCGCCCGCGGCCGGGCGGGGGGGCGCGCGGCCCGCCCGCGGGGCCCCCCCCCGCGGGGGGGGGGGGGGGGGGGGGGGGGGGGGGGGGGGGGGGGCCCGGCCCGTGCCGGTCTGAAGACCGGCGGTCCCAGCCGGAGGTGCCACCGATGAAGATGGGCGGTCCCAGCCGGAGTTGCGACGTTCCCTTATTCTCGGGCGGATGTGGCGCGCCGGGATCCGGATGGCGGTCGGGCTGGCCCTGACCGTCGCCGCCGGTTCCTGCCGCAGCTCCGTCTGGCCCGGGCCGGAGGCGACCCGCGAGGCGCTGATTGCACTCCACCAGGAAGTGCGGGACCGGGTGCTGGCCGGGGAGTTCGCGCGTACCAACGGCTTCGCTTACGCGGTGGACGTGGGCGAGCTCCTGCGGGTGGCGGCCCGGCTCGGCGACCGGGAGATGTACGCGGCGCTGCGCGCCTTCGCCGTTCGCCGGCTGATCGTGGACGCGCCCGACGATCCCTATACCCGCGGCTTCGTTCTCTGGCGGCGCACGCCGGTCCCGATCGACGAAGAGGACGCCCCGGACGCCTCCGGGACGACCGAAGCGCTGCGGGTCTCCGAGGGGCTCTGGGAGGGCGCGCTCGCCTTCGGCGCGGGCGAGGATCGGGAACTGGCGCTCGCGATCCTGGACGGCTACTCGCGACACGCGAGCGACGCGGCCGGCCTGCTACTCATCCGCAACTACTTCAACTTCGGCAGCCGGGACTTCGCCACGAACTCCTTCCTGGTGGACTATGCCCCCGACTACGTCGCGCGAGTGGCCCGGGACACCGGCCGGGAGGATCTAGCGAAGCTGGCGGCGCGCAGCTACGAGGTCGTCCGCGCCGCGCGCTCGCCGGCGGGACTGATCTACGACGTGTTCCAGCCGGAGATGGCCACGCTCTTCGACGACCGGCGGACGCTGCTCTATTCGCCGAACGACATCGTCCAGACCTCGAACGCCGCAGCGATCGCGGGGACGGTGCTCGAAGGCGCGCCGGAGGTGGCCTCCCGGGTGCTCGGCTTCTGCCGGGACCGGATGCCGGGGCTGAAGCTCGCCTACTACGGGCGCACGGGGGAGGAGGCGCGGCAGAAGCGTCCCGGAATCGAGATCTGGGGCACGCTGACCGAGATGAGCGTCCGCCGCCGGGACGAGACCGCGATCCGGGCCTTCGCTCCGTTCCTGGTCTCGAACGCCGCGGCCGACCGCATTCCGAGCGACGCCTTTCTCTACGTCGGCGCCCACCTGCTGCTCGGTCTCGACGCCCTGGACGGATACTTCGGACTGGAACGGCCCCTCCCGATGTTCCGGTGATGAGCGAGGCCCGTCATCCCGACCGCAGTTCCTGGCTACGGGTCGCCCTGGCGCTCGTCGGACTGAACCTGTTCCTGACGGTTTCGTTTGCGTCGGCTGCGCCCTGGGTACGCCTGACGCCCGCGATTTCCCCGGATCTGCTCGTGCTGGTGGGCGCCGGAGCCCTGCTCGGCGGCCGGCGGTCTCCCCCATGGCTCCGGGTTCTCCTCGCCCTGACCCTGCTCATGGCGGCTTCCGCCCGGATCGCCGGACTCATCGCGCTCGAACTGCTCGGGCGCCCGCTCGACCCCGCGGGCGATCTGCCGCACCTCGGGAACGTGGCGGAAATGCTGGCGAGCGTGAGTCCGGTGCTGACCCCGGCGGTCCTGATTCCGCTTGGCGGCCTTCTCCTGGGCGGCCTGCTCCTGCTCATCGTGCGCGCGTTGGGCAGCCTCACGCAGGCCGGAGCCCGCCTTGACCGGCGGGGCCGAGCGGGAACCACCGCCGCCGCGTTCGTCCTGCTCGTCCTCCCGTGGCTTTCGCCGCCCGGGGGTTCCGCCCTGCTCGCCGCCTGGGACCTCGCGGCCGCTCCCGCCGCCGAGCCGCCCGCCTCCATCACCGCTCCACCGCTCGCCGGCGCCCCCGACCTGGGTGGCGCCGACGTCTACGTGATCTTCCTGGAGTCCTACGGGGTGGCGGCGTTCCAGGACCCGGGACGGCGGGCGGCGCTCGGGGCGGCGGCCGAGCGCTGGGCCGAGGACGCGAGGGCGGGCGGCTTCGACTACCGCTCGGCGCAGGTCCAGAGCCCCACCTTCGGAGGCGGGTCCTGGCGCGCCCACGCCTCGCTGCTGTCGGGCGTCTGGGTGGAGCGCGAGGCGCTCTACCGGGCGCTGATCGGGTCGGGCCGGCAAAGCCTGGTACGCCTCTTCGGGGAGGCGGGATACCGGACCGTGGCCTTCGAACCGGGAATCCAGGGGACGTGGCCGGAGGGCGCCTGGTACGGCTTCGACCGCATCTACGACCGGGAGGGCATCGGCTACCGGGGACCGGCGATGGGCTGGTGGGAGGTTCCGGACCAGTACACGCTCTACGCGCTCCACCAGCGGGAAATCCAGACTGCCGACCGGCCGCTGTTCGCGAAGGTCTCCCTGATCATGAGCCACATCCCCTACTGGCCGGTGCCGCCGTACGTCACCCCGTGGAGCCGCTTCGATTCGGGGACCGCCTACGAAGGGCCGCTCCGCTCCGTCGCCCACGACGACTACCGGGACCTGGCCGAGCTGTCCGAGCGCTACGTGACGAGCCTGGAGTACCAGTTCCGCGTGGTGGGCGGGTTCCTTCGCGAGTTCGCGCCGCGTCCGGCGCTGGTCGCGGTCATCGGCGATCACCAGCCGCCGAAGCTCTCGCTCCACGACAGCGACACCTGGGCGACGCCCATGCATCTCTTCTCCCAGGACCCGGCGCTTCTGGAACCTTGGGAAGAACGCGGCTTCACCCGCACGCTCATTCCCGAGGTCGGCACCTCGTGGCGGATGAGCGATTTCCCCCACGATCTCACGCAGTTTTTCCCCGCGGGCGTGGCGCGCTGATAATTTCCCGCCTCGAACCCGCGGCGAGACCTGGAATGAAGGCCACCTGGAAGAAGACGATTCCTCCCGCGCTGGGGATTGCCGCGGCGACGTTGGCCGCGCCGGGCAACGCCTGGCCGCAGACGACACCGTTCGAGCGGCTGCCGGCCGAGGAGTTCGACATCACCCCGCCCTCGGCGCTGGTGGATGGGGCGCCGGGGCGCATGAGCGTCGGCTCGGGCGCCTGCCGGAACCTCCCCACCGGGGAAACCCGGCGGCGCATCGTGGACATCGCGGTCCAGGAGTGGGGCTTCTTCGGGTTCTACGTGGTCGACCAGACCGGGCCCTCGAACCGCACCCGACGCACGCGGGGAACGAGGCGATGGTGGTGGAGGCCCGCCAACGCGGCGGAGGGCGTGCGCATCGCGCCGACCATCGCCGGGTACTGGGCGGCGACGCCGCGCGGGTCGTGGATGATCGACCGCCAGAACGGGCGGTGGAACGGGCCGGGCGGCCTGACCTCCCGCTGGCGTGATCCCTGGTCCGCCGCCTTCATCTCCTGGGTGATGTGCGAGGGCGGGCTCGGCAACCCGGATCGATTCCAGCGCGCCATCGCGCACCATTTCTACGTGGACCAGGCGATCCGGGCCCGCGACGCGTCGTCCGACGCAGAATCCCCGTCGGCCGCGTTCCTCGCCTACGACATCGGGGAGGCCGCCGTCGAGCCGGGCGACCTGCTCTGCAGCAGCCGGCGGAGCAGCTACACGTCCATCGCCCAGCGCCGCCGGCATCTCGGCGTCGGCGCCCGCATGCACTGCGACGTGGTCGTCGGGCTGGAGCCGGACCGCGAACGCATCCTCACCATCGGCGGCAACGTGCGGGGCACGGTCGGCCTCAAGCTGATGCCCGCCGCTCTCAGGAACGGACGGCTCGCTCCCACCCGCCGGCTCTTCGCCCATCTGAAACTCCGGGCCGACCCCATCGGGAACGACGCCCTGAGCGCCAGCCCCACCCTGCAGGCGCTCGAAACCGCGCCGGACGTCCGGCTTCCGGCCGAAGTGGCGGACCTGCTCCCCTCCCCGGCCCGCTCCGCCGGCCCCGGCAACTGATCGGCCGGGAGCCCGCGCCGGAGCGCCGTCAGCTCCCGAACCGCCAGCTCAGCGACGCCTTGATGCGGCGCCCCTTGGGGTCGTGGGTGAAGCCGTCGTAGGCCTGCTCGATGTTGACCCACGGAGGGATCCGCCCGGTCAGGTTCAGGCCGTACACCGTGAGGTTCACTCCGCCGGGAGCGCGCCAGAGGAAGCTCATGTCCCAGGTGAGGAACGGATCGATCACGGGCACGATCTCGTCGTCCCCCTGGTCCTCGTAGGACGAGATGTAGTTCACGTAGCTCGCCAGCCGGTAGTCGTTCCAGCTGTAGGCGGCCTGCCAGCGGCTCTTCCAGCGGGGCAGCGGCACCGCGATCGGGTGCGCGAAGTTCAGGAAGCCGGCGGCCTCCTCTTCCTCCCGCAGGACCAGGTCGGTGCCCTCGAGCAACAGCTCCTTGGTGTCGTAGCGGAGGGTGTAGGTGGAGTCCCAGCCGAGCGAGAGTTGCCCGGGACCCGCGTCGGTGCGGGCCGCCAGGTGGGTATCGATCCCCGAGGTGGTGAGTCCCGGCCAGTTCACCAGGTCGATCTGGATGCGCTGGAGGTTCTGCGCGTCGCAGCGGTCCCCTGCCGCCAGCTCCGAGGCCCGGCCGCCGGGACAGATGATGAACGGCGCCACCGCGTTCCGGGTGGCCGCGTCGCCACTGGCGTAGAGGCTCGAGATCGAGTCGTAGGGCATGGATCCGATCACGTCCTCGAAGTCGTAGCGCCAGTAGTCCACCGTCGCCTCCACGCCCCCCTGCAGGAAGAGCACGGCCCCCGTGTTGAAGGTGAACGCCCGCTCGGGGACGAGGTCCGTGCGCCCGAACCGGTCCACCGCCTGGTAGGCGCCGGTCTCCGAGATCCACTCGAGGGTGGTCAGCGGACTGGTGTTCAGGTCGTCCAGCGAGGGAGTCCGGAAGGTGGTCTGCACCGAGCCGCGGAAGGAAAGCGAGTAGTCCAGGTTCTCTGCTGCCTGGATCCGCCAGCCGAACTTCGGGTCGAAGCTGTTCACGCGGCTGCCGGCGACGTCGTAGAACTCGTAGTTGGCGGCCATCTGGGTGTCCACGCGGGGTCCGAGCTTGAGCGCCAGCTCGCCGAACAGACGCTGCACCTGCTGGCTCGCGTCGTAGGGGCGATGGACGTTCGTGAACAGGTAGGGCCCGAACCGCTTCCCCGCCGCGCAACTCATGTCGCCCGCGACCGGACAGGGATTGACCGTCACGTCGCCCGGGTCGTTCGGGTTGCCGTCGGCGTGCGTGCGCCGGTACTGGTACCCGAGGGCGAAGTCGGCCACGTTCTCGACCAGGTTGCCGTTCACGGTGAAGTCCGCCACCAACATGTCCGTGGTGCTGAAGAGGTCCACTTCCTCGTTGAGCCAGCGCCGCAGGTCCTCGGAATTCGCCAGGCTGGCGATGTAATCCGGGTTGGCGGCGTTCTCGAGCGCCGACCCCGGCTGGTCGGAGAACTGGATCGCGTTGCTGAACGGGTTGAAGTACATGCACGGGCCCTGGCCCGCCACCGCGCCGCCCAGCGGACCGAGCGCCATGCCGGCGGGGGAGTTCGGGTCCGCGGTCACCCCGACGCCGCAGCCCGGGCCGCCGAAACCGCGGAAGGCGCGGAAGATCCGGTCCGTATAGACGGCCGGCAGGTTGATGTTGCCCTCGGCCCGCGAGTAGCTGAGGCCGGCGTCCCAATGGGCGTCCCGCCCGGCCAGCGTGAACTCCCCGTGGAGATCCCCGGCGATCCGCTGGGTTTGCGACTCGCGGCGCAGCCGGCGTCCGGGCCCGGAGTTCCCGAACGGACGGCCGTTGAGGTACCAGGGGGCGTCCTCGAGGCAGGCCCCGTTCGGATCGGCCTTCGGGTCACCGGCGTAGGCAGCGCAGAACGCCTGGCGGCCCGGATGGTCGGCCGCCACCTCCATGATCGTGGTGCTGGTGAGGGGAAACGGCGGGTAGGACGGCGTCGTGTACCAGTTTGGAATCACCGCGTTCGACCACAGTCCCTCGACGTGGTACTCGATCCCTTCACTCAGCGGGCCGTTGATCTCGAAGAAGGCGCGCGTCTGCTGCTGCTCGTCGATCAGGTTGTCGTACGGGGCGTACCGGAACCGGCAGGTCCAGCCTTCGTCGATCCCGCCGAAATCGCTGCAGCGGGGATCGAAGACGTCCGCGGTCCACGGCGCCGGCGCGCCCACCGCGAAGGTCCCCGGGTTGCCCAGGCTCGACCAGCCCCCGCGGGTCCCCGGGGGGTACTCGCTGAGGCGGTCGAGCGTCCAGGGGCGCTCCACCATCTGCAACTCCTGGCGGCCGACCCGCTCCATGGCGAAGACAGCGCTGGAGGAACCGATGTCGAGGCCCCAGATTCCGGCGACGGTGGTGTCGCCCCCGCCGTCGAAGTAGTCGTGCGCGACGTTGATCTCGAAGCCCCGGAAGTCGTGGCGTGTCACGAAGTTGGCGACGCCGCCGACCGCGTCCGAGCCGTAGGTCGCCGACGCGCCTTCCTTCAGCACCTCCAGCCGCCCCACGGCGATCGAGGGGATCGTGTTCACGTCCACGAAGCGCCCGCCGATCAGCCGCGCCGGGACCGGCACGTGGCGCCGGCCGTTGAAGAGCACCAGCGTGCGGGAGGCGCCCAGCCCGCGCAGGTTGACGTTCGCCACGTTCTCGGTGAGGGTCGCGGGCTGGTTCGAGTTGTACCAACTGTTCCGTTCGCCGACCACGCCGTGGCTGACCGTCAGGTTTCGGAAGAGATCGACGAGCTGCGTGCTGCCCTGCTGTTCCAGCGTCTCGCGGCTGACCACGGTCACGGCGTGGGGCATGTTGATGGCGGGCGCCTCGATGGCGGTGCCGGTCACCGAGACGGTGACCTCCTCGAAGAGCCCGCCAAGCTGCAGCTCCGCGTCCATCGTGAGGGTGTCCCCCGCGGCCACCGCCACCTCCCGTTCGAGCTGTTCGAACCCGGCCAGGCTGAAGGTGACGAGGTAGTCGCCGGGGGGGAGCTCGGCGGCCGCGAACTCCCCGCGGCGGTCGGTGACGACCACGCGCGGACCGGGCAGCGTCGACCCCGACACCTCGACGGTCACCCCGGGAAGCGCCCCGCCGCCGAAATCGGTCACCGTGCCCGAAATGCCGCCGTCCTGCGCGGCGGCGAGCCACGGCGCCCACAGGAATCCAACCGCCAAGAGAGTCGCTTTTGTCACGATGTCACCTCCTCCTGTAACGGCGCGTACATGCGAAGTATGTCCGAAGCGGGATTCGGTGGAGTCCGGCCGTGCCGGGCACAACACGGGCAGCGAGCCCCGAATTGAGGTAGGTTGGGGCAGGTCACGGTGACGGACAGCGGGGACGGGAACGAACTCTGGCGGTTCGCCACCGCCGCCGGGGGCGTGGTGTGCGCCGCCGGCATCCTTCTGGCCGGACTTCCCCTCGGCGGGGCACTGCTCAGTTTCGCCATCTTCACCGGGGTGGTGGCGTTCGCCGCCCGGGAGCCGGCTCCCCGGCCGCTCGGTCTGGCGAACCGGCTGACCCTCGTCCGGCTCGCGGCCCTCGCGGCGCTCGCCGGGGGTGGGCTTGCCGCGACTTTTTCCTCCGAGGCCGGGCCGGCGCTCGCCGGCTGGATGCCGTGCCTGGTCTACGCGGTGGCCGCGCTCGGCGACTACGCCGACGGCGCCATTGCCCGGCGAACCCGCACGACGAGCGCGTTCGGCGCGCGCCTCGACGCCGAAGCGGACGCGCTGGGTCTGGCCGCGGCCAGCGGCATCGCGGTCCTCGCAGCGGGAACGCTGCCCGCCTGGTACCTGCTCGCCGGTTTCGGGCGCTACCTCTTCGGCGCCGCCCTGTTCGTCGAGGAACGCCTCGGCCGCCGGCTGCGCGACCTGCCGCCGAGCCCGTTCCGGCGCCGCCTCGCCGGCTTCCAGATGGGTCTGGTCGCCGTGTGCCTCGCTCCCTTCATCGAGCCGGAGTGGGCGCCGCCCGCGACCATGGCGCTCGGGGCGCCGTTCCTGCTGGGCTTCGCCCGCGACTACCTGATCAGGAGCGGCCGTCTCGATCCGGAGGGCGCCGGATCGCGTCGCCTGACGGGCTTCCTCGGCCGCTTTCGCCGGCCGGTGAGCCGCACGGCCGCCGCGGCGGCCGTCGCTCTCGGCGTCCTCAGGCTGGCCGGGCTGTCCGTCGGATCGTGGGCGCTGGCGGCGTTCTTCTTCGGCTGGCTGGTTCGGCCGGGGCGACGTCCCGGGGGCCGGAGTCGGCCGGTGGTAGCATCGCCGGAATCCCAGTCTGGGTGACGAAGGCTCTGTTACGGAGGTGACAATGGGGTCCGGAGGCTCGACCGGCGCGGCGGCGTCCCGGACGGTTCTCGTGGAGCCGTCGCTCGGGAACGCAATCCCCTATTTCGCTCCGCTGCTGATCTTTCCGCTGGTGGCGTTGGCGGCGCTGAACGGCGGGTGGTGGTTCGCGGGCCCCTTCGTTTTCCTTGCGCTCGCCGACAAGTTCGACCAGATGTTCGGCATGCAGGAGCGGAACATGGACCCGGACAAGACACCGGAGAGCCGGCTGTTCGTCTACAAGCTATCCGCCTGGTCGTGGGCCGTGGCCTGGCCGGTGGTCTTCGTGTTCGGGCTCTGGCAGATGCTGGTGGCCGGACACCTCGCCGCGTGGGAAATCGCCGTGATGGCCGTCGTGCTGGTCCTGGTGGGGCAGACGGTCTTCGTCGTCGGCCACGAGCTGGTCCATCGGCGCTCCTCCTGGGAGCGCCGTTTCGGGGAGTTCGTGCTGGCTTCGGCGTCCTACCCGCACTACGCGACGGAGCACGTCTACATCCATCACCCGATGGTCTGCACTCCGGCGGACCCCGGATCGGCCCCGAAGGGCATGAGCTTCTGGCGGTATCTGCCGCGGGAGATCGCGAGCAACCTGACCGGGGCCTGGAGGTTCGAGAAGAAGCGCCTGGCGCGCAGCCGGCTGCCGGTCTGGCATTACTCGAATCCCTTCTGGCGGTACGTGCTGTTCGCCGGCGCCTGGTACGCGCTGATCTACGTGTTGGGGGGTGTCTGGGCGGTGCTCATCTACCTGGTGTTGTGCTCCAGCGTGGTCTTCTCCATGAAGGTCAGCAACTACGTCCAGCATTACGGGCTGCGGCGGGTCCGGCTCCCCAGCGGCCGCTTCGAACGCGTCCTGCCCCGCCACGCCTGGAGCGCGGACTACAAGTTCACCAACTGGCTCTACTACAACATGCAGCGGCACGCCGACCACCACGCGGCGTCCAACCGGCGCTACCCGCTGTTGCAGCACTACGGCAAGGACGAGTCGCCGCAGCTCCCGGACCGCTACTCCCAGATGAACAGTCTGGCGCTCTTCCCGAGCCGCTGGTTCAAGCTCATGGATCCGCTCCTCGACCGGCAGCGGGCCTTCTTCTATCCCGAGATCGAGGACTGGCGCGCCTACGACAGCGCGGCGTTCGCGGCCCGCCCGGAGGCGTTCGACGCCATCGCCGAGATCATCGCCACCGCCCCCCGGCTGGCCGCCTGGATGAACCGGGCGCCGGAACTGCTCGACAGCCTCGAGACCCGGGAGTTCACCGATCTGGACCTGCCCGACGGCTTCGGCGCGGACGCCGAGTTCGAGAGGATCGCGCGCCGCGGGCTGGTCCGGCTCTACTGGACCCACGAACTCGGCACCGACGAGATGAAGGAGCAGCTCGAGGCCACCCACACCCAGGACGCCGGCGAGGCGGTGGGAGTGGCCCGGGAGTGGTCCAACGGGAAGGTCTTCCAGATCGGGGTGCACACGACGCGCGGCAACCTGACGCCGGCGGAGGCCGGCACCGTGGCGTCCCGGGTGGCCGAAGCCTCGATCGCCGCGGTGCTGTCGGCGGTCTGCGAGGATTTCGCCGAACGAAGTTCCCCGGACCCCGGGAGCTCGGTCTGCGCGGTCGCTTTCGGCGAGCTTGCCAGCGGCGACCGGGTGCTGGGAGCGGAGCTCGACCTCCTGTTCCTGTACGACGGCGGGCCGCCCGAGTACTTCGACGCGCTCTACCACCGGTCCCGGAACGCGCTGCGGGCGCTTTGTCGCGACAACCTGTTGTTGGCGCCGATCCCGCGCGTGGCTCCGCTGCACCGCGTCCGCGCGTTCTCCGATTTTCGGGACTACCACCTGGGCGTGGGCCCCGGAGAGGAACTCCTCCAGTTGACTCGCGCGCGCTGTGTCTTCGCGTCGGGCCGTTCCGACCTCGCGGCGCGGTTCGAAGCGTTACGGCGTGAGACCCTGGCCGAGAGCCCCGCGCGCCGGACGATGGTGTCCCACCTCGCCCGGGAGGCCTTCGGCGCGGCCCAGCCCGGGCTCACGTCCCTCGACGACATGCAGGGCGGTTTCCGGGACGTCGAGCGCGCGGCCCGCTACCTCCAGCTGAAGCACGCCGGACCGGAGACGGATCTCTTCGCCCTCGACGCCGGCTCGGTGCTCGAGGCCGCCGCAGATCACGGATTCGTGCCGGGCGCCGGCGGCGGACGCCTGGCCGCCGCCGCGAAGCACTGGCGGAACCTCCGCGGCATTCTGCAACTGGTGGTCGAGGAAGGCTCCACCGCCGGGGAAGCGCCGGACGAGGTCAAGACCGCCATCGCCACCGCCGGGAAGGCGGACGACTTCGACGCGCTGACGGGCCGGATTCCCGAGACGGCGGCGCGCGCCGCGGCCGACATCGGAGCGATCGAGGGCATGACGCCGCCGCTACCGCTCGCCGTCGCCGGCGCCGACGCGGCCTCGTCCGAGACGCGTCACTGATCGCGTTCGCCGCTTCGGCTCCGTTCCGGGAGCGCGAGGAGGTCCTCGGCGGCGGCCACGCTCTCCGCCCAGGTGGGATGGCTCCGGTGGCGTTCGGCGGCGCCGAGCCCCATCGCCGCGAGGCGGCCGCGATCGGCGGCGAGCGTTTCGAGGCGGCCGGCAATCCGCTCCGCAGCACCCTTTGACCCCGCCTCGCGGATCGACCAGCCGGTTTCGCCGTCGCTCACGACCTCCGCCGCCCCTCCGGAAGCCGCGGCGAGCGCGGGCAGCCCGAAGGCGAACCCCTCCAGATACACGATTCCGAATCCTTCGTGGGTGGAGGGTACGGCGAGCAGGGTGCTGTCTCTCAGCAGCCCGGCGAGCGCCGCCGGTCCCAGCGCTCCCCGGAAGCGGACCCGGTCCTTGAGGTCCGGGGCGGCGGCGCGCCGGCGCACCGCGGCGGCGTAGGCGGGGTCCGGGTCCTCGCGCCCCGCCACCGTCAGCGTCCAGGCGGGGACCGCGGCCAGTCCTTCGAGCAGTTCGAGGAGTCGCTTCCGGGGAATCACGTTGCCCACGTGGGCGACCCGCAGGGGGCCGCGGGCGCGCGCCCGGATCTCCTCCGGACCGGGAAGGGGAGGAAGCGTGGCGCCCGCGAGCCGGTCCCGGCCGGGCGGGACGACCGCGGCCGGCAGCTCTTGTCCGGCGAGCCTCCGGGCCGCCTCCACGCTGGCCCGGCTGGGAGACAGGACCCCGTCCACGCCGCGCAGGTAGGCGCGTTCTTCCCTGCGGAGCCGGGCCAGCGCCGCTTCTCCGCGTTCGGGTTCCGAGCTCTGGAGGTGGTGGACGAGCGCGACGGTGCGCGGCCGGCGCCCCTGCCAGGCGGCGTTTCGCCGCCGGAACTCCCGGTGCAGCAGTTCGTCCTGCACGATCACGTCGGCTCGAGTGCCGGCCGCGGGCGTCTCCGATCCGTCCCCCGCGAACTCGCGCACCGTCACCTCGTGGCCCCGGTCCCGCAGGGTTTCCACCAGGATCCGGTCATAGAGGTTCCCGCCCGTGAGCGGGGCGAGCGGCGGCCCCCACAGCTCGATTCGGAGCGCCATGACGGTTCGGGAGTATTCCTGGTTTCCCATCCGCTCCGCCCCCATAATGCGTACGGAGCTTTGGCGGGAGCGATGCCCATGAGAACACAGCGATCCGGCTCCGGAATCCGGAGCATCCCGAGCGCCGCCCTGTCGCTCCTGCTGCCGGCGGGGTTTGCCTGCGCTCCCCAGCCCACGGTGCCGGACGCCGATCTCGCGATCGTCTCGGCGACGGTGCTCCCGATGGACAGCGAGCGGACGCTTCCCGGCCACACGGTGGTCGTGAAGGACGGCCGCATCGCGGCGGTGCTGCCCGCGGCGGAAGTCACCCTCGGAGCGGACACGACCATTGTCGACGGCGAGGGGCGCTTCCTGATTCCCGGACTCGCCGAGATGCACGGCCACCTGCCGGGCGCGAACAGTCCGCCGGCGCTCACCGAGGACGTGTTGATGATGTACGTGGCGAACGGCGTCACCACGGTGCGCGGGATGCAGGGGCACGCGAGCCAGCTCGCGCTCCGGGACCGGATCGACGCGGGCGAGCTGATCGGCCCCCGGCTCATCGTGGGCAGTCCCTCGATGAGCGGGCGGATCGAGAGCCCGGAGGAGGCGGTGCGGCTGGTCCGGGAGTACCACGAAGCCGGGTTCGATCTCCTGAAGGTCCACGAGGGGCTTTCGCCGGAGACTTACGCCGCCCTCGCCGCGGAAGCGCGGAGTCTGGGGATTCCGTTCGCCGGGCACGTGGCGGACGAGGTGGGGCTTTTCGCCGCGCTCGAGGGCGGCCACGACACGGTGGACCACCTCGACAACTTCGTGGAAGCGCTGATTCCCGAGGAAGCGCGGGAGGAGATGGAGGCCCTCCGGGGCATCGCCGGGCTCTCGGAGCTGGTGGACCTCGAACGCCTGCCCGGGGTCATCGAGGCGATCGAGGCGAGCGGGACGGGCGTCGTGCCCACCATGGTCCTCTGGGAGTCGGGCATCCTCCCGACCCGGCCGTCAGCCGCCTTGAAGGCCGAGCGGCCGGAGATCCGCTACATGCCCGAGGAGACCGTCGCCCGCTGGACGGAGACGGTGGATTCCGGGATCGAGCGCTACGGGGTGGAGAACACCGAGCGGATCGCCGCCCTCCGGCGGCGGATCCTGGGAGCCCTGAACGACGCGGGCGCGAACATCCTGCTCGGCACCGACTCACCCCAGATCTTCAGCGTCCCCGGCTTCTCGATCCACGGCGAGGCGGTGTCGTACGTCGAGGCCGGGATGACCCCCTACGAAGTGCTGGAGTCCGGCACCCGGATGGTGGCGGAACACGTCGCCCGCGGCGGCCGCCTCGCTGCGGACTTCGGCGTCATCGCCCCCGGAAACCGGGCCGACCTGGTCCTGCTCGACGCGAACCCGCTTGAAGACATCGCGGCGACGCGCGAGATTCGCGGAGTCGTTGCCGGCGGCCGCTACCTGAGCGCCGCCGACATCGCCGGGGCGCTCGACGCCATCGCGGCCCGGCGCGCCGCCGGCGAGTAGGGGAACGCAGGGCGCCGTCGATCCCCGGCGGGCCGGCGGCCGCCGAACCGCAATCCGAACCCAAACCGCCCACGAGGATTTACCATTCGTGAATCTTCCTGGTTGCTGCCAGGTCGGGACGGGTACGCAGGACCGTGTTCAACAATCCATTTGACTCCTTTCACAACACTGTCGCCGAAGCGAAGGAAGAACGCGAACAGCTCGACCGGCTGCTGACGGTCTCCACGCCGCGGGAGCGCCGCCTGGTCGCCGCCATCGCGCTGTTGCTGGTCGTCCTCGGCGCGTGGTTCGTGCTGGGCGACGTGGGCCGCGGCCTCGCGGTGGACGGCGTCCTGGTGGAGCCCGGCCGGAACCTGTCCGCGGGCCGCCGCTCGGTGCAGGCGCTCGTCCGGCTCGACCCCGGCGTGGCGCCGCACATCAAGGCCGGGATGGCGGCGGCGGTCGAGTTGCACCTCGCGGACGGGGAGGCCGAGACCCTCGACGGAGAACTCTCGACGATTTCCGCCGTGCCTCTGTCCGAAGGCCTCGCGGCGCTACAGAGCGTGTCGCCGCTGTCCGTGTACCGCGTCGAAATCGCCCTCGACGAGAGCCTCGCGCTCGCTCCCCGAGCGGGTGGGGAATGCCGGATCTTCATCGAGCTCGGCAGGCAGTCCCCCATCTCGATCCTGCGGTTGGGGCGTTCCTAGGATGCCGTCCCCCGTTTCGGGGAAGGCTGGCGCCAGGACCGCGCCGGATTCCCCGAAGCAACGCGTAACGACTCCGATCTTGCTGCAGATGCATGCGTCGGAGTGCGGCGCCGCCTGCCTCGGGAGCGTGCTGGCCTTCTTCGGGCGCTGGGTGCCGCTCACCGAGCTCCGCGAACGATGCGAGGTGAGTCGCGACGGCAGCAGCGCCGCCAGCATCGCGCGCGCGGCCCGCCACTACGGCCTCGAATGCAACGGACTCAGCCTCCGCGCCGACCAGTTGCGGATGCTGCCGCTGCCCTTGATCCTCTTCTGGCAGTTCAGCCACTTCGTGGTGCTCGAAGGGTTCGACGGCCGCAACTTCTACCTGAACGACCCGGCTACCGGGCGGCGCCGGCTTTCGGCCGAAGAGTTCAGCAAGGGGTTCAGCGGGATTGCGCTCCGCTTCAAGCGCGGCGCGGACTTCAGTCCCGGCGGCGAGCAGCCCAGCCTGTTCGCGCAGTTGCGTACCGTGCTCACCGGCTCGTGGAGCGTGCTCACCGGGGTGCTCGCCTGCGCGTTCATGCTGGCGTTGCTGCCGCTCATCGTCCCCGTGTCGCTCGGCGTTTTCGTGGACGAGGTGCTGGCCAGGCACGGCCGCTGGGGCGGACTGGTGGCGGCCCTGCTGGGCGGTGGGGTGCTGGTGTACGTCCTCTCCTTGCTGAAGCACCGGTTCCTGAAGCGGCTGGCGGTGCGGATTTCGGTGACCGGCTACGACCGGGGCCTGTCGCGGCTCCTGCGTCTGCCGGTGGCGTTCTTCGAACACCGGCTGGTCGGCGATCTGACGGATCGGGTCTCGTCCATCGATCGCATCGCGAAGAATCTGACGGAGGAGTTCCTGGTGCTCCTCATCGACATGGCGATGAGCGCGGTGCTCGTCGTCGCCATGCTGGCCTACGACGTTCGGCTCACGCTGGCGGTGCTCTTGCTCGCCGTGCTGCACGGCTTGCTGGCTCACTTCCTGGGTGCGGTGCGGGCGGTTCGCAGCCAGGCGATGCGCCGTGAACAGGGGTTGCTGATCGGCGTCGGCATGCAGATGCTGAGTCACGCGGACAACCTGCGCATGACCGGCGCGGATGACCGGTTCTTTGCGCGCTGGAGCGGCCAACAGGCGCGCGAACTGCATGCCCGCCAGCTCTACTCCGAGCTGGGCGCCGTCAACTCCGCGCTGCCGGGCCTGATCGCCGCCCTCCGCGCCGCCGCGATTCTGGCGATCGGGGGAAGTCTGGTGATCGCCGGCGAGCTGACGCTCGGGTCGCTGGTCGCGTTCTACATCCTGGCCGAGATGTTCCTGGCGCCCATCGGGCGTTTCCTGGAGTTCGCCGACAAGCGCCAGGCGCTGGAAACCGATCTGCAGCGTCTGGAGGACGTCTCCCGGACCGAGGAAGACTCCGTCTTCAGGCGCCGCAGCCCCGCCTCGGAGTCCATTCGCACGTTGGGCGGCCGTCTGCAGCTCACCGGCCGGCTCGAGTTGCGGAACGTCACCTTCGGCTACAACCGGAGCCGGCGGCCGCTGATCGAGGACTTCAGCCTCACCGTCGAGCCGGGGCAGCGCGTGGCCGTGGTCGGCCCCAGCGGTTCCGGCAAGTCCACGCTGGCGCGTCTGGTCTCGGGGATCTGTGAGCCCTGGTCCGGGGACATCCTGTTCGATGGCCACCGGCGGGACGAGGTTCCCGAGGAAGTGTTGCGGCGGTCCATTTCCATGGTGGATCAGGAGGCCGTGCTCTTTTCCGCGTCGCTCCGCGACAACATCACGCTCTGGAATCCGGCGGTCCCGGACGAGGTCATCGGCGCCGCCACCCGGGACGCGTGCATCCATGACGAAATCCTGCTCCGGTCGCGCGGATATGCGACCCTGGTCGAGGAGGGCGGTGTGAACTTCAGCGGCGGCCAGCGCCAGCGGCTGGAGATCGCCCGCGCCCTGGTGGGCAACCCGACAGTGCTCGTGCTGGACGAGGCGACCAGCGCCCTCGACGCCGCGACCGAGGAGGCGGTCGATGACGCCCTGCGGCGCCGCGGCGTCACGTGCCTGATCGTGGCGCACCGGCTGAGCACGGTGCGCGATTGCGACGAGATCGTCGTCCTCGACCAGGGCGCGGAAGTGCAGCGCGGCGCGCACGACGACCTGATCGCCGACCGGGACGGCATGTACTACAAGCTGGTCAAGTCAGGCTGATGAAGGACACGCGGCCGGAAACCACGTCCATCGCGGCGCTCGCCGCCCGCGCGGGCACGCCCGTACCCTGCGCCGGCAACCTGCCGGTGAAGCTGGACGATCCGGATAGCGTCTGGTTCATCGATCGGGGCGCCGTCAACCTGTTCCTGGTCGAATTCGAGGACGGCGTCGAGCGGGCGGCGCCGCAACACCTGCTGCGGCGCGAATCGGGATACCTGCTGCCGGCCGTCGTACCGGACGAGGGGGACGGTGACGAGGGAACCCGGCTCAGCGTCATCGCCAAGGGCTCGCCGGGCACGCTGCTGAAACGCCTGCCGGCGTCGCTGTTGTCGGAGGCCGATCCCGCGGAGCTGGCGGAACAGGCGGATACCTGGCTGAGCGCCGTTACGGACACGCTCTCGCGTTTCGCGAGCCGTCTCCCGCGGGCGACCGCGCTCGCCGAACCGGGTGTGACAAGGAACCTGACCCCCTGCACGCTGTCGGTGCGCCGCTCGGTGGTCTGGGTGTCCCAACCCCCGCCGGGCGCCAGCCTGTACATGGGGATCGTCGATCCGGCGGAACTCGCGGAGAGCCGCGGCCGGCCCGCAGCTCCGCTACCCCTGACCCGGACGAGCTGGCTGACCCTCTTCGGCGAGGCGACAGTGTCCGGCAAGTCGACCAGGACTCTGGCGGAGGAGGGAGCGCTGCTGTCCGCGCTCACCTCCTTCCACGCGTCCGCTTTCGCCCTCGAACGCCACAACCGCCGGCTGGCGACCGTGGATGTCGCGAATCTCGAGCGCGCGCAGACGGCCAGCCGCCGCGCGGCGGAACAGGCCGCCCGGCAGCGACTCTTCAACCTCTATGACCTGCCGCTCGACCGGGACGCCGGCGCCGGGGACGCGGCCCTCCCGGAGGCCCTGAAGATCATCGGACGCCGCGAGGGGATCCACTTCAAGGTCCCCGCCCGGTCGGGGCCGTCGGCCGACTCCCCGGTCAGTCTGGTGGACATCCTGGACGCGTCCGGGGTGCGCGCCCGGCGGGTGACGCTCAAGGCCGAGGACAGCTGGTGGCGCGGCGACAGCAACGCGATGCTGGCCTTCCGTGCGGAGGGCGGCCAGCCGGTGGCGCTGCTGCCGGGAATGTTCGGGCGCTACCGGGAAGTCGACCCGGTCAGCAAGCGCCGCGTCCGGCTCGGCGCGGATCGCGCCGGCGCCCTTCGGGAGGAGGCCTGGATCTTCTATCGGCCACTGCCGTCCGCGGCGGTGAAGCCCGCGGACCTTCTCAGGGTCGCCCTCCGTGGATCGGCGCGAGACCTGGCGCGGCTCACGCTTGCCGGGCTGCCCGGCGGCCTGATCAAGCTGGTACCCGCCCTCGCGCTCGGGTTCGTCGCGCATCACGTAGCGGCGGGGGGAGACGCCGGAGCGCTCTACGCCCTGGCCGCGACGGTGGCGGGGTTCGGCCTGCTCGGTGCCTTGCTGCACCTGTTCCAGAGTGCGGCGATGATGCGGCTCGAGGGACGCGGCGCTTCCCGGGTCGAAGCCGCCTTCTGGGACCGGCTCATGCGCCTCCCGCCGAGCGTGCTGCGCCGCCATCCATCCGGCGACGTGGCCATGTCGGGGATGACGTTCCAGAACCTTCGCGACGGCCTGCAGGGGGCCGTCGCGGACAGCCTGCTCTCGTGCATCTTCCTGCTTCCGGTGTTCGGCGTCATCTTCTTCTACGACGCCACTCTCGGGATGATCGCGCTCGGCTTCAGCCTGGCGGCGCTGCTGATCACCGTGATTCTGGGGCTCCGCCAGATCGCGCCCTACGGGCGAATGATCAGCGCCACCCGCCGCGTCGCCGGCCGGCTGTTCCAGATCGTGGGCGGCATCGCCAAGCTTCGCGTGGAGAACGCGGAGGGGTCGGCATTCGCCACCTGGGCGCGGGACTATCGCCGGCAGAAACGCGCGGAACTCCAGCTCGGCGCCATCGAAGGACACGCCCGCGCCCTCGGCGCCGCCCTCCCGCTGCTCGCCGGCGGCGTACTGCTGTTCGCGGTGATGGCGGTCGACCGAAATGTTCCGGCCGGGGACTTTCTCGTGGTGTACACCGTCTTCGTCACCTTTGCGTCCGCCGTTGCCCGGCTCGGCGAGTCGTTCGGGGTCATTGCGGCGACGCTGCCCGCGTTCAACCAGATGCGTCCGCTGCTCGCGGCGGTCCCCGAGGCCGATGTCGAAGGCGAGCCGGTCGAGACCCTGGGCGGCGACCTGCTGTTCGACCGGATCTCCTTCCGCTACGACCCCGACGGGCCGCTGATTCTCGATGACGTCACGATTCGCGCCCGTCCCGGCGAGTTCGTCGCCATCGCCGGCGAGTCCGGCGCCGGCAAGAGCACGCTGTTCCGCCTCGCGCTCGGCATCGACCGGCCGGTCGCCGGCGCGGTGTACTACGACGGGCGTGATCTGCGGCGCCTGAACCTGAAACAGGTGCGGCGGCGCATCGGGGCCGTGCCGCAATCCGTGCGCCTGCATCCCCTCGACCTGTGGGACAACCTGGTCAGCCACCACGATCAGGTGACGAGCGAGGCAGTATGGGCCGCGGTCCGGACCGCCGAGGTCGAAACGCAGATCAAGGCCATGCCCATGGGCTTGATGACGATGGTCGGGACGAGCGGCGCCGTCCTGTCGGGCGGCGAGAGTCAGCGCGTCACGATCGCCCGATCGGTGATCGGCGGTCCCCGGATCATGCTCTTCGACGAAGCAACCAACTGGCTGGACAACGAGAGCCAGGCCCAGGTCATGCGCAACCTCGCCGCCCTGACCTCCACGCGGCTCGTCATCGCCCACCGCCTGTCCACTCTGGAGCAGGCCGACCGGATCTACGTCCTGCAGGCCGGAAGGGTCGTCCAGAGCGGCTCCTTCAAGGAACTCATGGCGGCCGACGGAGTCTTCCGCGAACTGGTCAGGAGGCAGGTCGCTTGACGTCCCGCCGGAAACCGATCGAAGCCCTGGATTCCCTCGTATCGAAGGCCACCGGGGACAGCGGCTTTCGCGATCGCCTGCTGAGGTCGCCCAGGGAAGCGATCGAGACGGAGTTCGGCGCGCGGCTCCCCGACGATCACGCGATCGAGGTGCACGAGGACAGCCACCACACGACGCACGTGGTGCTTCCGCCGCCCCCCCGGCTCAGTGCGGCCGAACGCGACGCGGCGCGAGCCGGGGCGGCATCGCTGGAGTTCCTCAGGAAGACGCTCCATGACCCCGCGCCGCCGATGCGTCCCCCGGCGCCCCGGCGGGCGAGAGCGCACCCGGGCGCGACTACCGAGGCCGTCGCCGAAGCGGCTCGAGCGGGCATCCGCCGGGGTCTCGATTTCCTGGAATCCACGATCCGCGAAGACGGGGCCTGGCACTGCATCCGGTTCAACGTCGCCAATCCGGACATTCCACGGCATTTCGAAAGGCCGCCCTTCGTTTCGGCCTATTGCGCGCTGGCCCTCGAATGTTCCGCGGAGCCGCGGGCCCGGGCCATCTGCGCCGCCACGCGGGCCTACCTGGCCCACACCATCGAACCCCCCGGACTGTGGCGGTACTACCGCCATCTGCCCCAGGACCTCGACAGCACGACGCTGTGTTCTCTCGTCATCGACGCCCACCCCTGGATCCTGCTCGGCAGGAACGTGGCGCCGATCCTGGCGAACCGCGACGAGGAGGGCCGTTTCCTGACCTGGGTGCTGGCGGCGGACCAGCCCGACGTCGTGGCGCCCTTCCGGATCGAAGCCGATCCCGTGGTCAACGCGAACGTCATCGCCTATCTTGGCGACCATCGGGAAACCAGGGATGCCCAGCGCTGGTTGGAGGCTCTCATTGCCGGAGGGAACGTCGAGGGCGCGTCCAAGTGGTACCCCGACAAGGTCGCGACCTACTATGCGGCGTCGCGGGCGATGGCCCGGGCGCGGCCAGCCCTGGACCGGCTGCGGCCGAACCTCGCGGACCGCATCCTGGAGCTCGCTGACGACGACGGCGTCTTCGGCAACGTCCTGCAGGCCGCCCAGGCGGTGTCGGCGCTCGACAACGTCGGACGCCTCGACCGCATCGACGCGAAACGCCAGGTGGAGGAATTCCTGGGTGCGCAGCACGAGGACGGCAGTTGGCCCGAGCTGCTCGCGTTTGGCGACCAGACGCTGAAGTGGGGCGCGATCGGGCAGATCGGGCATGGCTCGGAAGCCGTGACCTCCGCGTTCTGCATCGAAGCCCTGGAGCGCCTCGTCGAAGTCCTGAGGGCCTGACGGTTCCGGCGCCGACCGATTCGAGACGGAGATCCCCAGTGCCGCCGCCGTCCGCCCCGGGCTCCCGGCAGGGGATCCTGACCCGGACGACTCCCGCGGACCGGGGTCTCGTCGAGCGTCCTGCGCTCGCTCCGCACCTGCGGTTCCACGTGGTCGGGGAACAGCAGACGCTGCTGGTCTCGGAATCCTTCAATACCCTCCTGCACGGCAGGCTCTACGCCAGCCTGTTCCCGCTGCTCGACGGCCGGCGCCCGCCGGACGCGATCGCCGCGGCCCTCGACGGCGACCACGCCGCCGCCGACGTTCTGGCGGCCATCGCAGCGCTCTCCGCGAAGGGCTATGTCGTCTCCGCCGAGCACGGCCTGGACCGATCCCGGGCGGCCTACTGGTCGTCGCTCGGCGCCTCGCCGCGGTGGGTCGAGGCGCGGCTTCCGGAGTCGCGCGTCGCGGTCGCCGGTGACGGCGGCGGGCTGAGCCGGCGCCTCGAAGAGGGAGGTGTGACGGTTGGACCCGGAGCCCTGGCTCTCACCGTCGTGGCCTGCGACGACTATCTCGAAACGCGCCTCGCCGAAGTGAACCGGCGGCAGCTCGAAGCGGGAGCGCCGTGGACGCTCGTGCGGCCGCGAGGCATGGAGGTCCTCTTCGGCCCCATCTTTCCGGCGGACCGGCGGGGCCCCTGCCGGGACTGTCTGGCGCACCGCCTGGGCGGCCATCGGGAAGTCCACGGTTTTCTGCGCAGCGTTGCCGGCGAGGAGGCTGCCTTCAAGCCGTTCGCGGCCGAGCCCGCGGTGCTGGACGCGGTCTACGGGCTGATCGCCGCCGAGATCGTCAAATGGCTGGTGCTGGATGAAGCGGCCCCGATTCACCAGCACGCCATCACGCTGGACGTCGGGACGTTCGCGAGTTCCCGGCACCGGGTGATGCGCCGGCCGCAGTGCGCCGCCTGCGGGGACGAGGCGCTCTCCCGGCCGGATCGGCCGGCGGCGCCGTTGCGTCTGCAGCCGAGTCCCAAGGTCCATCGCTCGAGCGGCGGCGCGCGCACCGTGGCGCCGGAGGCCACCCTCGAGAAATACCGCCACCTGGTGAGCCCGGTCAGCGGGGTCGTGGCGTGGCTGTCGCGCACGACCGACGAGACCGATTCCTGGCTGCATGTCGACTGGGCCGGAAGCAATCCAGGCATCAGGAGCCGGAGCCTGAGCTCGCTCCGGCGCAGCCTGCGTAGCAAGAGCGCCGGGAAGGGGAGCACCCGGGCGCAATCCCGGGTCAGCGCGCTCTGCGAAGCCATCGAGCGGCATTCGGGCGCCCGTTCCGGTGACGAAATCCGATGCCGCCGGCCGTTCACCGGGTTCGCCGGCGAGGACGCGGCAATCCATCCCAACGACGTGCAACTGTTCAGCGACTCCCAGTTGGACAACGCGGCGAGCATCAACGCGAAGGGCCATCCGTACAACGTCGTTCCGCCGCGCTTCGACCCGGACGCCCAGATCGACTGGACACCGGTGTGGTCGCTCACGCAGGGGCGGCATCGCTATCTGCCGACGTCCATGCTCTATTCCATGCCGGCCGAAGCGCGGGGTCCCGCGGACCTCATCGCCGACTCCAACGGCTGCGCCGCGGGCAACACCCTCGAAGAAGCCATCCTGCAGGGCTTTTATGAACTGGCCGAACGCGATGCGTTCGCCGTCTGGTGGTACAACCGGCTCCGGGCGCCGGAGGTCGACCTCGCCAGCTTCGACGACGGATACCTCGCAGCGGCCCGCGACTATTACGCTCGTTACGAGCGGGAGTTGTGGGTTCTCGACGTCACCTCCGACCTCGGCATTCCGGTGTTCGTCGCGCTCTCGCGCCGGCCGGACGCCGAGACCGAGGACATCATCTACGGAGCCGGCGCCCACGCCGACCCGCGCATCGCGGCCCTGCGGGCGGTCTGCGAACTGAACCAGTGCCTCACCTGGCTGCCACGCCCCGGAAGGGTCGCCGGCCGGCCCACGATCGACGACCCGCTGGCGCTGTGGTGGTGGAAGACCGCGCGGCTTGCGGACTGCGCCTGGCTGGCGCCGGCGGCGGACCAGCCGCGCCGTGGGGCGTGCGACGATCCGGTGACCGAAACGACCGACACGCGCGAGGACGTGGAGAATTGCCGCGCGCGCGTCGAAGCCGCGGGCATGGAGTTCCTCGTGCTGGATCAGACCAGACCCGACATCGGCATGCCGGTGGCGCGGGTCATCGTGCCGGGCATGCGCCATTTCTGGGCGCGACTCGCGCCCGGACGCCTCTACGACGTGCCGGTCGGCATGGGCCGCCACGAACATCCGCTGGCCGAAGCCGAGCTCAACCCCGCACCGGTGATTGCGTGAGGAGACGGCATGAACATTGACGAGGCGGTCACGCTCACCGAGGAGCGTCTGGCGGCCGAGGGCGGCACCATGGGTGACCTGCTCGGGCATTTCCGAGACCGCGTCTCGCCGGTCCTCATCGGCGATCCGGAATGGGAACTCGTGCTGGAGCGCGCCCGGCAACTCCCCATCACGATGGGCGCCCTTCCCTTCGGCTTCGAGCTGCCCCTGCATGCACGCCGGCCGCAGGCGGATTTCGGCGTCTCGCTGGCGAGCGGGACCAGATCGGCGGCCTTCTTCGAGGAGCGCGCCCGAGCGGATCCGGCGGATGAGACGGCCCGAGCGATCACGCGGCTGTTCGGCCGGATGGACACCGACGGATCACCCCTCCGTGCGATCGTCGGCCGCAAGCTGATGCTGGAATACGACATCGGCCCGGAGCGGGACGGCGGCGGTGCTTTTCCCGGGATGTTCCTCCGGCCCGGCGAGCGCCCGATCGTCGGCGCCGGCGGTCAGGCGCAGGATGTCAACCTGGTCGTGGACGCGCTGGTTTCCTCGGTGGGCTGGGAGATGACCGAGTCCGAGCGGGCGAACCTCGAACGGGTCTACCTGGCGCAGCCGGGGAACACCCGCATGGATTCGTTCGGCGTGTTTCCGTCCCGCGAGCGGGCCATCCGGCTGGCCGTCATGGGTTTCGAGTCGCGGCAGGAAGTCTGTTCGTATCTGGAAGACACGGGTTGGCCGGGTCGGATCTCCGCCGTCGACTCGGTGATCGGGCGCTTCAGGGAGCGCGCGGACGTCGTCGGGAGCGGGGTGAACATCGACGTTCAGGAGGAGGGCATCGGTCCGGCGCTCGGCCTGACGCTCATCGTCAAACAGCGATACACGAAGGGCTCACGCTACTGGCTGGACGGCCCCACCGATTGGGAACCGTTCCTGGGCGCCCTGAGCCATGAAGACGTCGTGGTCCCGGAGAAGCTCGCGGCGCTCGCCGACTGGGTCTCGAGACCGACGACGCTCTTTGCGAAGTCCGGGCGCTATGTACTGCTCCGCGGCATTCACCACATCAAGCTGGTCCTGCTGGAGAACCAGCTTCGGCGGGCGAAGGCGTACGTGTTCATGGTGCTTTCCGGAGCCGTCCCGTCCTGAGTTCCGGTTTCCGGCCACGGCAGAACACGGGACACGACCGGCCGAATACCGGATCCGGCGGGTATCCGTCCGCGAAAGCGCCGGCAACCGCGGCGTGGCCCGGGAATACGCTCCGCGCGCAAGACACACCAGCCCCCGATCGGGGCGGGAGTCAATGCAACGTACGCGGAGACAACCGGCCCGGATGACTCCGCGAACCGGCTAATTGCCGGCTTCGGGTTCTACCAGCAGCAGCAGAGACCGGCGGAGATCGCTTCGAGTTGCTCCTCGGTGATGTTCGGATCCGGGGGCAGCGCGAGATGCACTGTCTGCATGTCGCTTTCGTGCACCTGGATGCTCATCGAATCGGGAATCGTGATGCCCAATTCCGCACTGATCGTGCTCTTCGGATCCGCGAGCAGTTGACGCCGGAAATCCGCGTCCACAGCCGACTTTTCCACGATCTGTTGCAACATTTCGTCGCCGTTTCTCATGTCATGTCCTCCTTAGTCTTGTGTGACCAACACTTACTAACGTTGACGGAATGTGCAGACTGTAACACGCGTGTCGCATGAGGTCAATTAAACGAGCGTGGAATCATGGGGTTGCGCGCCAGGCGCTCATGGTTGGCGGTGAGGCTTACCACACCGCGCGCTTCGCTCGGAAAGCGAACGGCGGCGCCCGGTTTCGCCGTCGGCACCGGCTGCAACGGCCCCTCACGGGGAGGATCAATCTCCCCGGCTGGCTCTCGCTGCTCACGCCGCGGTCCCTGGCGGCTGGTAGGATCGCGCCGACTTGTTGGGCACACGGCGCATGCAGGGACACCGGGCCAAGGGACGGGCGACCGGTCACTGCCAGAGTCGAACAGCGTGATCCAACCGGGAAGCGAATCTCTGCGGAAGATCGCAGTCGTCGGGCGCGGAACCGCGGGGTCGTTGGCGGCCGCCGCCGTGTCGCGTCTTCATCCCGACAGCGACCACGAACTGCACCACATCTATGACTCGCGCATTCCCGTCATCGGGGTGGGCGAGGGCAGTTGGCCGAGCCTGGTTCCTCACCTGCAGCAGCTGACGGACCTGCCGGACGACACCGTCCAGCAGCGCCTGAAGGGAACGCGCAAGTACGGCGTGGCCTTCGAAGGATGGGGCCGGCGCGGTCGGGATTTCACGCACCACTTCATGCCGCGGCACGCCTCCTACGCCTACCACCTGTCCGCCGACCTCATGGCGGACCTGTTGCACGAAAGCACCCGCGCGCGCCACATCGACGCGAAGGTGCTCCGCATCACCCGGGTCGAGGGCGGCGCCCGGGTGGAATTCGAGGACCGGGCTCCGGAACGCTACGACCTGGTCTTCGATGCCCGCGGCTTTCCCCGCGAGATCGATCCCGACCAGCACATCCACATCTCCTTCATCCCCACCGACACGGCCGTGATCCGGCGCTGTCCGGCGGTCATCGCGGACGGGCAGGATGGTCCGGTGCTGCAGCACACCTATACCCGCGCGGTAGCGCGTCCGCACGGCTGGATCTTCGTCATCCCGCTCGTAGCGCACACGTCCTACGGGTACATCTTCAACCGCGCGGTATCCGGGCTCCCGGAGATCGAATCGGACTTTGACGCGTTCCTCGAAGCGGACGGCGTGGCCGAGTTCGAGCAACGCGCCGTCATTCCGTTTCCCAATTTCGTGCACCGTCACATCTACGACGGAGCGGTCGCCCGTATCGGGAACGCCGCGGCTTTCATGGAGCCGCTCGAAGCGACGGCGATCGTATCCGCCCAGTTCCAGATCGGGATGGTGCTGCAGACCCGCCTGAACCGCCCGGCCGAGCACCTCGAGCGCGACGGTCCGGTGGTCAACCGCTTTCTCGTCAGCGACATGCTCTGCTACGGCCTGTTCGTCGGCTGGCACTACTCCTGTGGATCCCGCTACGACAGCGGATTCTGGCGCTACGCGCGTGACGAGGTCTGGCCGAAGTACCGCAACGCAGCGGCTCCCGAGTCGGTGGGTTGCGCCGCGCTCCCCAAGTTCGAAGGCATGCTGGAACTGGTGAACCAGCCGGTCATCGACAAGGCGGACTGGAATCGGATGTGTGCGGTCCCCCTCACCAGCTACGCCCAGATGTCCCAGGGTCTCGGCTGTTAGCGGCCGGCCCGCGCCGGCGCCCCCACCGGGAACATCCCGATAATCGGTTGGTCCGGCACACCCCGCCGGGCATGAAACGGCGGAACGGCTTGGAACGCCGACCTCCGATCGGCACGCGGCGCGCAGCGTGGCAGAAGGGCGTAAAGCCCTGGATTCCATGAATGCTGTATATTGTGCTGTATGTCTGCTACCCGAACCCAGGTCTACCTGACCGAGGCGCAGCGTGAACGAATTGACACCCTGACGCAGGCCGAGGGCATCACCCTGGCGGAAGTCGTCCGGCGCGCGCTCGACGATTATTTCGAGCGACAGTCCTCGGATGTGGAGGCAGCGCTCTCGGCCACGTTCGGTGCGGCGCCGGAGGCGTCGGCGCCGAGTCGGGACGAGTGGGACCGTGGCTGACGTTCTTGTGGACACCGATGTCTTCATCGACCACCTGCGTGGAGCTCGACCGCTACGGACGGGTGGCCACCGGCTTCATTATTCGGTGATCACCCGTGCTGAGTTGTTCGCTGGAACTCACGGAGTCCAGGAGGCCGCGGCCTTGCTGGCCCCGCTGGTTGAGGTGCCGGTGGATCGAACGATTGCGGAGCGGGCGGGTCGGATTCGCCGGACGACAGGGATCCGCCTTCCCGACGCTCTGATCGCGGCGACCGCCATGACCCGGTCGATGATGCTCGCGAGCCGCAACCGGAAGGACTTCGATCCCATTCCGGGGCTCGCGCTCTACCTGGACGCCGAAGCCTGACGGGGCGACGCGACCAGCCAACCTGCGCCGCGAGACCGCGGCCGGATCGGAGCGCCGGCCTCCAGCCGGCATCGCCCCCCCCGCGGGGGGGGGAACGGGGGGGGGGGGTGGGGGCGCCGGCGGGGGGGGGGGTGTTTTTGGGGGCGTTTTACGGCCCGAATTTTGGTAGAGCCGACCCCACCCGCAATTG
>JAPPGX010000143.1:0-1051 GCA_028877265.1 Acidobacteriota bacterium | reverse complement strand
CGGGGGCTGGCGCTATACCTGGCCGCCCACGCGTGCGGGGGCGAGGCCACCTGCAACCCTGCCCGGGGGGGCGCCGGCGCCACCGGCGCGCCGGCCTCCGGCCGGCATCGACCGCCGAGAGGCGGTCGAAACGCTCGGTCAGTTCGGTCGCGACGGCAGCGAGTCGTAGATTGTCCTGATCGTTTCCGGCCCGTACTTTCGTTCGAGCCTCCGCACCGCGAAGTGGCCCGTGGCCATGTCCTGGAAGTGGTTGATGAACAACACGTTCACCGCCGCGGCGGTGGCGGCGCTGACGACCGGCAGCGCCTGGGCCGCCGCCTTCTCGGTGACCTGGATCGAAAACCGCTCCGCGACGCGCGAAATCAGTCGCAGGAGCGCCGGCGCTTCCCTGCCGGCCAGCGTCCCGCTCCCCCTGGCCAGGAATGCGACCGCGTCCCCCACGACCTTGGCCATCGCCGCCCGGACGGCGTAGTAGCCGGTCTCCGTCCCGTCATCGGACTCGCTCCGACCTCCGAGGGCGAAGACCTCGAGACAGGCCATGCGGGTTTCCGGCGATTCCGTGTCCTCGCCGTTTTCCCGGGCGATCGTGGCGATCGCCCGCATCATGATGGTCGTCGAAACGGGAAGCTCGACGGCGAGTCCCGGCATGCCGAAGAAGCCGCCCACGCCTCCCGCCGCCGCTGCGCCGAGCTTGTTGGCGAGGCGGGACGACTGCCAGCCGGACGAGCCGTTCACGGTGGAGAGCGCCACCTTCAGGGAGCCCAGCAGCGCCTTTCGGGTCACGTCGGAGATCTGTTCCCGGACCCGTTCCGGCAGGTATTTGAGGCCCTCCTCGATGGGTCGGCCCACGACGTTCACGAGGCGCGCCGCGAGGCCGGGGTTCTCGAGGAGCGCCTTGGCCTCCTGGAGGGCTCGTCGATCGATCTCGTCCATCAGGTCACCCCGCCCGGGATGGAAGGCCGGCGTTCCACGCCGTACGTATCGTGAGGGCGGATGGCGCCGTGGGGGGGGGGGGGGGGGGGGGGGGGGGGGGGGGGGGGGGGGGGGGGGG
>JAPPGX010000025.1 GCA_028877265.1 Acidobacteriota bacterium | reverse complement strand
ACGGGACACTACGGAACTGGTAGACTGCGGAGCGGAGCACCGCGCGTGCCGGTCTTGAGCAGCCTGTGAACGAAGTCACGCGGCGTTCGGCCGGCGATGCATCCCGGCTGAACCGGGCCGCTTCGCGACCCTCATCGTTGCGCATCGGTCGGAATACACCCGGTATTCCTCCCTCACGCGCCTTGTCAGCCGGGCGCCTCGCCGGCCTCGGCGCTCACGTCACTTCGTCCACAGGCTGCTGACCGGCGTTCCAAGCCGGGGGTGCCATCCGGAGGAGGAGCGTTGCGCGGTGCCGGCTGAAGCCGGCGTTCCAAGCCGGGGGTGTCATCCGGAGGAGGGCCGATGGCCGCGCGCGGTTCGACGCCAACCGATCCGCTAGCATCGCCCGCCGCATGACCCCGGCCGCCCGCGAACTTACGCCCACCGAGATCGAGGACCTCGCCGCCGGCGCCTGGATCCTCGGGGCGGGGGGCGGCGGGAACCCCTACCACTCGCTCCTGAACCTGCGGGCGGAGGCCGCACGCGGGTTCCGGCCGGTCGTGATCCCGGCCGAGTCCCTCGCCGACGACGACCTGGTCGCGGTGGTCTCGACCATGGGGGCGCCGCTCGTGGGTGAGGAGCGGCTTCCCGATCCGGATGTCGCCGCCCGCCCGGTCCAGGTGCTCGCGGAGCGTCTCGGCCGGCCCTTCGCCGCGGTCATGTCGCTCGAGATCGGCGGGTCGAACTCGCTCCAGAGCTTCCAGGTCGCGGCCCGCACCGGCCTTCCGGTGGTGGACGCCGACTGCATGGGCCGCGCGTTTCCCGAGGCCCAGATGACCACCTTCGCGATCGCCGGGCTCCGGAACTACCCCTTCTGCCTCGCCGACATCCGCGACAACGTGGTGATTGTGGAGCGCGCCGCGAGCTGGCAGTGGCAGGAGCGGCTCGGCCGGGTGGCGGTGACCGAGGTCGGCTCCATCGCCGCCACCGCGAAGGCCCCGCGGACCGGCCGGGAGATCAAGGACCACGCAATCCTGGGTTCGGTCACCCGCGCCATCCGGATCGGCGTCGCCGTCCGCCGGGCCCGCGAACGCGGCGACGATCCCGTGGACGCCGTTCTGGCCTCGGAGGGCGGCCTGCTGCTCTTCACCGGGAAGGTGTCCGACATGGCCCGGCGCACCACCCGTGGCTTCCTCCGCGGGGTGGCCACCATCGCGGGGCTGGGAGCCGATCGCGGTTCCACGATGAAGCTCCACTTCCAGAACGAGTTCGCGGTTGCCTTCCGGGACGGCGAGCCGGCCGGCATGACGCCGGACATCCTGACCGTGGTGGACTCCGCGACCGGCGAGGCGCTCGGCACCGAAGTCATTGCCTACGGCCAGCGCGTCCGGGTTATCGCGCTCGAATCCCCCAAGGCGCTCCAGACCGAGGCGGGGCTCGAACTCGTGGGGCCGCGCGCCTTCGGCTTCGATCTCGACTTCCGGCCGCTGTTCCCGTGACCGGCTCCGCCGGGACCCCGTCACCGAGCGGCGCTAGATCCGGCGGCGCCGTCGGGCCGGCCCTCCGGGTCGGCGAGTTCGTCCCGCTCGCCGCGCTCCTCATGTCGCTCGTGGCGCTCGCGATCGACACGATGCTGCCCGCGCTGCCCGCGATCGGTCAGGACCTCGGCGTGGCGCGCCGGAACGACGTCCAGTTCGTCATCACCGCACTGTTCGTCGGACTCGGCGTCGGTCAGCTCGTCTTCGGTCCGCTCTCGGATCGGGTGGGCCGCCGGCCCGCGATCCACGCCGGTCTCGTCCTCTTCATGGCCGGGTGTCTGATGAGCGTCTTCGCCCCGACCTTCGAGGTCATGATCGCGGGCCGGGTCCTGCAGGGCGCGGGAGCGGCGGGACCGCGCGTCGTGACCCTGGCCCTCGTGCGCGACCAGTACGAGGGACGCCGGATGGCCCGCCTGATGTCGTTCGTGCTGGCCGTGTTCATTTTCATCCCCACGATCGCACCGGCCCTCGGTCAGGCGATCCTCTGGGTGGCGGGCTGGCGCGCGATCTTCACGATGTTCTTTGCCATCGCCGTGGTCGCCCTGTTGTGGTTCGCGCTGCGCCAGCCCGAGACGCTTCCCGCCGCGCGCCGGCGATCCCTCGCTCCCCGCGCCATCGGGAGAGCCGTCCTCGAGGTCCTCCGGATCCGTTCGGCGCTCGGGTTCACGCTCGCCAGCGGCTCCGTGTTCGCGCCGTTCATCGCCTACCTGAGCTCCGCCCAGCAGATCTTCCAGGAGGCCTACACGACCGGCGCGCTCTTCCCGGTCTATTTCGGAGGACTGGTGCTTGCGGTCGGAGGCGCCTCGCTCGCGAACGGCCGCCTGGTGATGAAGCACGGGATGCGCCGGCTCTCGATGGGGGCGGCCGTTTCCACGGTGCTGATCTCGATCCCCATGTGGATGCTCACGTTCGCCTTCGGGGGACTTCCGCCGCTGTGGTTGTTCAGCGTCTACCTGCTTGCCGTCTTCTTTGCCTTCGGACTCCTTTTTGCGAACCTCAACGCGCTGGCCATGGAGCCGCTCGGCCACCTCGCGGGAGTAGGGTCGTCGGTCGTGTCGTCGCTCTCGGTCTTCATCGCGGTACCGCTCGGAACGGTCGTGGGTCTCAGCTTCGACGGGACCATGTTCACCCAGATCGCCGCCTTCGCGGTGTTCGGGGCCGGGGGTTTCGTGGCGATGCGCTGGGCCGGTCGCGGCCGCGCCGCAGGACCGGATCCTGGCTAGCTGCCCTCGGTACCGGTCGCCAGCTCATCCGCGGCTTCCCGGCCGAACCGCGCGATGGCCTCGAGGGTTTCCCGGACGTCGTCCCAGGTCGTCGTGTGGTTCAGGATGCACAGCCGCAGCGTGAAGACGCCCCGAACGGTGGTCGAGGACACAAGCGCGGGCTCCTCCCAGAAGACGCGCGCGAGCACCTTCCGGTTCACCCGCTCGAGCGCCGGTTCGTCGAGTTCTGCGGAAGGGTGCGCCCGGAAACACAGGATCCCGAGTTGCGCGGGACTGACAAGTTCGAGGTCCGGACTCGTCCCCACGAAGTCCTCCGCCTGCGCCGCCAGGTCGATCCCCTGTTGAACCGCCTCGCGGAAGGCGGCCATCCCGAAGGTCTGGACCGACACCCAGACCTTCAGGGCGCGGAATGCTCGGCTCGTCTGCAGACTGCGGTCCACCAGGTTCGGGTGGTTCGCGCCCCAGACGGTGTCCTGCAGGACGTCCGGCCGGACGGCAAAGGCGTTCTCGAGGGTGCGGTTGTCCTTCACGAGGAGGCAGCCGGCTTCATAGCCCTGGAAGAACCACTTGTGCGGGTCCAGCGCCACCGAGTCCGCCCGTTCGATGCCCCGCAGCAGGCGCTTTCCGTCCTCCGTCAGCATCGCGAAGCCCCCGTAGGCGGCGTCCACGTGGAGCCAGAGATTCTCGGCGGCGGCGGTATCGGCCAACTCGGCGAGCGGATCGACGGCCCCGGTGCTCGCGGATCCCGCGTTCGCGGCGATCACGATCGGATTCAACCCCGCGCTGCGGTCCTCCCGAATGGCCGCCCCGAGCGCCTCCGCATCCAGACCCAGGAGTCCGCGGTTCGGGAGCGCGCGAACGTGCTCGGGGGCAACTCCCACGACGCGTGCCGCCCGGGCGACCGCACCGTGGGTCTGATCGCTCAGGTAGACGACGGGACGTTCCGGATTCCCGGCGGCCTCCCGCGCTGCAACCAGCGCGTTCAGCGTGGCGGAGGATCCGCCGCTGGTGAAGATGCCGCCAGCGCCGTCGGGGTATCCGAGCCACCGCCGAAACCATTCCAGGACGACGAGTTCCACCTGGCTGGGGCCACTTGCGACCAGCCAGTTGACGGCGTTGATGTTGTATCCGGCGGCGAGAAAGTCCGCGAGGATCCCGGGCCAGGTCGGGGAGGAGGGAACGAAGGCGAAACAGCGCGGGTGGTCGAGGCGCGTTGCGAACCGGAGCACCTCCCGCTCGGCTCGCCGGAGGACGTCTGCCGCGGGTTGCCCGTCCTCGGGAGGCTCCTCCAGGAGCGACGCCTCCAGCGCCTCGCGAAAGTCTCCGTCCCAGGCGTCCTGGGAATGCAGTCCCTCGATGCGCTGGACCAGCATCTCCGCGGCCTGCCCGGCGAGTTCCCGCATGAAGTCGGGCGCCATCTGGAGGCCGTCGCGCCCCTCGCGGGCGACGGAGGGTGAAGGGGAGCCCGACTGCTCGGTTCGACCAGGACGTCGTCCTGCATTGCCCGAGTGCTCGTCCACCGCGCGTCTCCTTCCGCTGACGTTGCCGTTCGCGCTCCGCATCCTATTCGGAATGCCCTCGCATGTCACCGGTTCCCGGCGAAGTCATCGACGCATAGGCTTTGCCGGGGCTGGCCGACGATGTTTCTTGCACTTTCCGCTGCCAATTTGGGGAGGCTGCCGCGGGCCGGATACCGAATCTCGGTGACAGCGGACGGGGATGGGTGAGTTGACGCCTCCTCACCGCGTCGGTGTCGATGTCGGCGGCACCCATACCGACGCGGTGCTGATGCGCGGCGGGGAGGTCCTCGCCGAGGTCAAGGCCCGGACCACGGAAGACGTGACCTCCGGAGTGGTGGCGGCGCTGCACGGCGTGCTCGGGGAAGGGCAGACCGTCCCCGGTGTCTCCCGGGTGGTCATCGGGACGACGCACTTCACGAACGCGGTGCTCACCGGGAAGGGACTCGCCCGGGTGGCGGCGCTCCGGGTGGGGCTTCCGGCGAGCGCGTCGCTGCCGCCGTTCTGCGACTGGCCGGAGCGGCTCGCCGGCATCGTGCGCGGGCCGGTCTTCATGGTCGCGGGCGGCCACGAATGCGACGGGCGGCCGATCGTGCCGCTCGACGAGAAGGCGGTCGCCGCCGCCGGAGAGGAGATCCGGAAGGCCGGGTTCGATCAGATCGCCCTCAGCGCGGTGTTCGCTCCTCTCGACGGCAGCGCGGAGGCGCGCGCCGCGGAGATCCTGCAGGACGTCCATCCGGACGCCTCGATCACCGAGTCCCGCCGGCTCGGGCGGATCGGGCTCCTCGGGCGCGAGAGCGCGGGACTGCTGAACGCCGCGCTGCGGCCGCTCGCGGCCCGGGTGACGAAGGCGTTCGCCGACGCCGCGTCCGCCACCGGGGCGGAGGCGCCGCTCTTCATCGCCCGGAACGACGGCACCATCGCGAGCGCCGCCGCGGCGGCCGAGTTCCCGGTGCTGAGCCTCTCTTCCGGTCCCACGAACAGCATGACCGGGGCGGCGTTCCTCTCCGGGGCGTCGGAAGGGGTGGTCGTGGACGTCGGGGGGACGACGACCGACGTGGGCTATCTCCGCGCCGGGTTTCCGCGGGAGGCGCCGCGCGAGGTCGAGGTCGGCGGGGTCCGAACGCTCTTCCGGATGCCGGACCTGCTGTCCATCGCGCTCGGCGGAGGGAGCCTGGTGTCCGGGGACGGCGGCCAGGTGGGACCGCAGAGCGTCGGGTTCCGGCTCGCGGACGAAGGGCTCGTTTTCGGGGGGAGCGTTCCGACCGCGACGGACTTCGGTGTCGCCGCCGGCTGGGCCGCGATCGGGGATTCCTCGCGGACCACGGGGCTCTCCCGCGAGAGCGTGGGCCGCTTCACCGGCGTGGTGACGGATCGGATCGCCGAGGCGGTGGACCGGATGAAGCCGGACGCGCGCGAGTGCCCGCTGCTCGCGGTCGGAGGCGGCGCCTTCCTGGTTCCGTCCGGGCTGGAGGGGATTTCCGAGACGGTGAACGTGCCCCACGCGGGGGTCGCGAACGCGGTGGGCGCCGCCATCGCCCGGATCGGCGGCGAAGTGGACAAGGTGTTCCACGACGTGGGGCGGGACGAAGCGTTCCGGTTGGCCGCGGAAGAAGCCCGGGCGCGGGCGGTCGCCGCCGGGGCGGATCCGTCCGGGCTCGAGATCGTGGAGCGGGAGGACCTGCCGCTGGCCTACCTGCCGGGAGACGCGCGGCGGGTGCGGGTGCGGGTGGTGGGGGAAGCGGGGTAGCGGAGTCTCCGCTCCCCGCGGCTGACGCGGATCAGCGGACGCGGCTGCGCGGCGCTGCCGGACCGCGGTGCCGGTCTGAAGACCGGCGCTCCCTTCGCCCTACGGCGCGTTGCGGAGCAGGTAGTCCACCAGCAGGTTGGACATCACCCGCATGCCGATCGCCACCGAGGCGTTGTCGGCGCGGAAGAACGGGGAGTGGTGCGGCCCCGTCCGGGTCCCCTCGCGGTGGATGCCCAACCGGTAGAAGAAACCGGGCACCTCGTTCGCGAAGTAGGCGAAGTCCTCGCCGCCCATCGTCGGGTCGAGTTCCTGCGTGTTCTCCACCCCGACGAGCTCCCGGACCGTGCCGATCATTTCGGCCGTGAGTTCCCGGTCGTTGATGGTGGCCGGAGTCCCGCGGTCGTAGTTGAGGGAATAGGAGCCGCCGCCGGAGGTGGTGATGCCGTCGAGAACCTCCGCCATGCGCGCTTCCACCAGATCCCGGACGTCCGGGTCGTAGGTGCGCACCGTGCCCTCGATGTCCACCGACTCGGGAATGATGTTGAAGCGCTGGCCGCCGTGGACCATGCCGACGGTCACCACCACCGGCTGGAGCGGATGCACGTTCCGGGACGCGATGGTCTGGAGCGAGAGGATTGCCTGGGAGGCCATGACCACCGGGTCCACGCCCGCCTGCGGCTGCGCCCCGTGCGTCTGGACGCCGGTGACGGTCGCCTTGAAGTGGTCCACCGCGGCGAGCGCCGGACCCGGGGTGTATCCGATCACGCCGAGGGGCAGCCCGGACAGGGTATGGAGGCCGAAGATGGCCTGGGGCCGCGGGTCGTCGAAAACGCCCTCCGCGACCATCATTTCCGCGCCGCCCTCTTCGCCCGGCGGCGGTCCTTCCTCGGCGGGCTGGAAGATGAACAGGACCGTGCCCGGGATGTCCTCGCGCATCCCGGCGAGCACCGAGGCCACGCCGTACTGGACCGCGGTGTGGACGTCGTGACCGCAGGCGTGCATCACCCCGACCTCCTGGTCGTTGTAGGTGGTGCGCACCGTGGACGCGAACGGGAGATCGGTGTCCTCGGTGACCGGCAGGGCGTCCATGTCGGCGCGCACCGCCACGACCGCTCCGGGCTTCCCGCCCTTCAGGACGCCGACGACGCCGGTGTGCGCGATCCCCTCGCGCACCTCGTCGAAGCCAAGTTCGCGGAGATGTTCGGCCACCATCCGCGCCGTCTCGAACTCGCGGTTTCCGAGTTCGGGGAACTCGTGGATGTGCTCCCGGAAGGCGACCGTTTCCTCCTCGAACCGGGAGACGGCCTCCTGGATGCGGTCGTCCCAGGCGCCGAGTTCCTGGCCGGCGGCCGGTGCCGCCACGGCGGTGAGCAGAGCGAAACCAAGTAGGCGGTGGAGCATGGGAACCTCCGTAGAAGCGGGCAGCGAGTGTACCGGGACGGGCCCCGGGGACGCAGTTACTCGAAGGCGTCCGGCGCGCCCCCGAATTCCAGGATGAACGCCCACTCCTCGGGGGTCACCCGCTGGACGGAGAGGCGCTGTCCCCGCTTCAGCAGCGACATGCCGGCGAGTTCGGGCAGGGTGCGCAGGACCGGTAGGCCGATCTCATCGGGGAAGCGGGCCACGAACTCGATGTCCACCATGTACCACCATGGTTTTTCCTCGGTGGCGCGCGGGTCGTGGTACTTGGACTTCGGGTCGAACTGGGTGAAATCAGGGTAGGCAAGGCGACAGACGCGAGCCACGCCGGCGATCCCGGGCGGCTTCGCGTTCGAGTGGTAGAAGAGGACGCCGTCCCCAATCTCCATCTCCTTCATGTAGTTCCGCGCCTTGAAGTTGCGGACGCCGTCCCAGTGGGTCCAGCCGTCGCGCTCGAGGTCGTCGAGGCTGTAGGCGTAGGGCTCGCTCTTCATGAGCCAGTAGCGGCGGGGGCGGTCGGTCACGGGGGCGGAGGGTACCAGCGGCGCGTCGTGCCGCTGATGAACGAAAGGCGGGCTTGGCATCCCTCCGGGGTGCGTGCCGGTCTGAAGACCGGCGCTCCCACTCGTTAGAGCAGGCGGAACTCGACTTCGATCTCGGCGAGCACGTCCACGGCCTCGCCGCGGTAGCGGCCGGGCTGGAAGGTCCACTCCCGTACCGCGGCGATGGCCTTGGCGTCCAGCCCGGCGTCGAGGCTCCGGATCACCCGGGCCGGCCCGACGCGGCCGCTCTTCAGGATGACGACTTCGAGGATGACGATGCCCTCGATCTTTCGCGCCAGGGCGTCATCGGTGTATTCGGGGGTGACGCGCCGGCGAAGCCTGGGAGGATCAACGCCGCTGCCGATCCGGTAGGCGCCCCCGCCGAACCCGCCGCCCGTTCCTTCGCCGATGCCGTCGCCGTCACCCTCACCGAGCCCACCGCCGCTGCCGGTACCCGCGCCGCTGTTGCGGCCGGGACCCCGGTAGGTCAGCAGGTCCGAGGCGTCGCGGATCAGTCCGGCCAGCGCTTCGGGGTCCGGAGCGAAGGGGGCGTTGACGGCGTCCTCCAGGATCTCTTCCGCGACGTCCTCGGGGTCCTGCAGGACCAGTTCCTCGGGTTCGGGAAGGTTCTGGGTGGCCACCGTCTGGACCTCGAGCGGTTCCGCCTCAGTCTCGTCACCGCCGCCGCCACCACCGCCGCCCGGGCCCGGCTGGACCATGAAGACGAGGCCCGGCAGATCGAATCCTGATTCCTCGATCTCGTCCGCCGCGAACACCCCGAACAGGATCAGCGCGAGGATGCCGCCGTGCGCGGTCATCGCCGAGGCGAAGCTCCGACTTCCCGCCTCTGCGTCGAGATGGTCTACCGGGCGCCCGGAGATCGGGCTGATTTCCGGTCCTGCGGGAGCAAGGACCGTACGCAGGTCATCCACCACCCGGCGGAGGATCGAGGTGTCTTGAGAATCTGGGGCTGCCACGCTGGGGACGGCGGCGCGCAAGGGCCGTGCCGCATTGTAACGACGGACGAGGCCATCCACCGGCGCGTGGTACCCTGCGCGCCGCTCTTGGCGTCTTGACGATCCCGGCGGCGCGGCCGGGCGTCCGAAAGCGGTGTGTTCTTCGGCGCCGTCCGTCCGGTCGGGGGATCGCTGGCGGCGGTCTTCCCCGGTGGCGGATCAGCCCGGGCGCCGGTTGCCGGCGCCGTCTCCGCATCGCTCTCGAAGGCGCCGGCTCATCCCCCTCGATTCCCATGCTCTACCCGTTCGGCGGCCACGATCCGGTCGTTCCCAAAACCGCGTTCGTCGCCCCCGGCGCCCGGGTGATCGGGGACGTGGTGCTCGGCGAGGACGTGTCGATCTGGTTTTCCGCCGTGCTCCGCGGTGACGTGAACTTCATCCGCGTCGGCGCCCGCTCCAACCTGCAGGACGGCGTGGTGGTGCACGTGAACGCCGGGGCCGAGTCCACCACGGTCGAAGAGGAGGTCACCGTCGGCCACCAGGCGATCCTCCACGGGTGCCATCTCGGACGGCGCAGCCTCATCGGCATGGGATCGGTCGTCCTCGACGGCGTTTCGGTGGGCGAGGAAGCCATGGTGGCGGCGGGGGCGGTGGTGCCGCCGGGTCTCCGGGTTCCGCCGCGGGTCCTGGTGCGCGGCGTGCCGGGGCGGGTTGCGCGCCCGCTGACCGATGCGGAGATCGCCCACCTCGCCGACTCCGCGGCGCGCTACGTCGAACTGAAGGATCAGTACCTCGCTGAGCGCAGTGCCGACGCGCCGGAGTCCGTGCCGTGAGCGTTCCCACCCGTCCCACCCACCACTGCGCGGCGCTCGACCTCGAGCACGCGGGCAGCGGCGTCGTGCTCATGGGCTGGGTGGAGCGCATCCGGGATCTGGGAGGGTTGCTCTTCCTCGACCTGCGTGACTACCGGGGGGTGACCCAGATCGTGGTTCGGCCCGAGTCGGGACCGGCGGCAGAGGCGAAGCGCCTGGGGACCTGGTGGGTCGTCGCGGTCGAGGGGGTGGTGCTTGCACGGGAAGCGGAGACCGTCAACCCCACGATCGATACCGGCGGGATCGAAGTCGAGGCCGAGCGCATCCACATCCTCAGCGAAGCCCGGACGCCTCCCTTCGCGCCGACGGATTCCGAAAGCGTGGCGGAGGAACTGCGCCTCCGCTACCGCTATCTCGACCTCAGGAACCCCCGGCTCCAGCGGAACCTGCGGATCCGCGGCCGCCTGGCCGCCGAGATCCGCGGTCATCTGGACGAACACGGATTCCTCGAAGTCGAGACTCCCTTCCTGACCCGGTCCACCCCGGAGGGCGCGCGGGACTACCTGGTCCCGTCCCGGGTCCATCGCGGCCGCTTCTACGCCCTCCCGCAGTCGCCGCAGCTCTTCAAGCAGCTGCTCATGATCGGCGGGACGGACCGCTACTACCAGATCGTCCGCTGCTTCCGCGACGAGGACCTGCGGGCGGACCGGCAGCCGGAGTTCACCCAGGTGGACGTGGAGATGTCGTTCGCGGATCCGGACCAGGTCATCGAGGTCACCGAGGGGCTCTTCCAACGGGCCCTCGGAGCGGTGGGCATCGAGGTCAGGCCGCCCTTCCCCCGTCTCACCTATCGGCATGCGATGGACCGCTACGGGGTGGACCGTCCCGACCTCCGCTACGGCGCCGAGATTCGCGATCTCACCGAACTGGCGCGCGGAACGGGACACCCGCTCCTGGATCGGGTGCTCGAGGCTGGCGGCTCAGTCCGCGGAATCGCGGCACCCGGATGCGCGGGCTTTTCCCGGAAGCGCCTCGACGGGCTCCAGGCGGCGGCTGTCGAAGCCGGCGCCGGGGGTCTCCTGTGGGCGGCGTTCTCGGGCGGTGAGGTCCGCTCCCCGCTGCTGAAGACGCTGGGCCCCGACCGGTTGCGGGCGCTGCTGGAGGCGGCGGGCGGAGGTCCCTCGGATCTGCTGCTGATGGTCGCCGGCGAGGCGAAGACCGCGTGCGAGGCCCTCGGCGCGCTCCGGCGGCAGCTCGCGGCGAGCGAGGGTTGGACCTCGCCGGACCAGTTCGCCATGGCCTGGGTCACCGAGTTCCCGCTCTTCGACCATTCGGAGGCGGAGGGGCGGCTCACCTCGGTCCACCACCCCTTCACGAGCCCGCATCCCGAGGACGTCGAGCGGCTCGCGGCCGATCCGCTCAGCGTGCGGTCGCTCGCCTACGACGTGATCGCGAACGGCCACGAGCTGGGCGGCGGCAGCATCCGGATCCACAACCGCGCCATGCAACAGCGGGTCTTCGAGGCGCTGGAGATCCCGCCGGCCGAGGCTGCGGAACGTTTCGGGTTCTTCCTGGAGGCCCTGGAGTACGGGACTCCGCCGCACGGCGGCATCGCGCTCGGTTTCGACCGGATCGCCATGCTGGCGTCGGGCAGCGCGAGCCTGCGGGACGTGATCGCCTTCCCGAAGACCACTTCGGCCACCGACCTGATGACCGGCTCCCCGGCGGGGGTCGATCCGTCGCAGCTCGACGAGGTGGGGGTGGCGCTGGCGAACCGGGCCGGGGTTGACGACGACTGAGGCGCTTGGCGCTGATCACCGCTGTTTCACGGCCCGTTCGGGGCGCGCTGCCGGCCGGAGCCCGGCGCTCCGACCCCTCACTTGATCCGCCCGATCCCCGGTGTTAGCGTCCATAGCGTCCATGAAGCGCGTGGCGGACCACGTTTCCCGCCCCGGCCTTCGCCGTATTCCGTGCTGAGTCGACCCAGGGGTCCGCTCACAGCCGGATCGCTCTCCGAGAATTCCGCCGGTTCGCCGGATGCATCTGTCTCCGAGGCCGACGCGCATGAAGGAGCCCTCTCCACCGTTCCCGCCAGACCGCCGTCCATGACCCGAATTCCCATCCCCGGCGAGGGAGGCCTCTCCTTCTTCGGCATTCGCGACCGCAACCTCCGCTCGCTCGAACATGACCTTGGTCTCACGCTCGCGAGCCGGGGAGACGTCCTGCTCGTGGACGGACCGGAAGACCGGATCGCCCTGCTCGGCACCGCGCTCGAGGGACTTGCGGCGCTGCGCCGCGACTTCGGCCAGCGTTACCGGATCTCCGACCTGCGGGCGGCGATCCGCATCCTCAGCCAGGATCCGGGCGCCTCGCTCCGCGAATACTTCGTGGAGACGGTCGTGACCCCCTCGCCGGGGAAGCTGGTGCGGCCGCGGAGCCTTCGTCAACTGGAGTACATCCGGGCGCTCCGCGCCAAGGAACTCGTGCTTGGCGTCGGGCCCGCCGGGACCGGCAAGACGTGGCTCGCGATGGCGGTGGCCGTGGAGGCGCTCCGGAACCAGCAGGTCCGGCGCATCGTGCTCACCCGGCCCGCCGTGGAGGCCGGCGAGAAACTCGGCTTCCTTCCCGGGGACCTGATCGACAAGGTGGATCCGTACCTGCGTCCCCTCTACGACGCGCTCCACGACATGATGGACGCCGAAAAGGCGCAGCGGCTCCGGGAACGCGGAGTGATCGAGATCGCGCCGATCGCCTTCATGCGGGGACGGACGCTCAACGACGCGTTCATCATCCTGGACGAGGCGCAGAACACGACTTCGGAACAGATGAAGATGTTCCTGACCCGCATGGGCAACGGAACGCGCGCCGTGGTCACCGGGGACATCACGCAGAACGACCTGCCGCCGGGCCGGGTCAGCGGGCTCGTCGAGTCTCTCGGCGTGATCGGAGACCTCGACGGGGTCGGCCTCGTCCGGCTCGAGGAGAGCGACGTCGTGCGCCACCGGCTCGTGCAGGCGATCGTCCGCGCGTATGCGAAGAGCGAGCAGGCCCGGCAACGGTCCCGCCGCGGGCAGGAGTTCGAGGCGTCGGCGGTCCTCGTGGAGCCGCGCTAGCCGGTGACGAGGGACCCGAAGATGAGGGGGCGGCTGGTGGATTTCTCGCTGCGCACGTTCTTGCTCCAGCAGCGGGACCGGCTGTTCGCCCACACCCATGTCGTGACCGCCCTTCTCGCGGTCGCTCTCGCGATGCTCGTCTGGCCGGGACTCGGGCTCAGAACACCGCTCTACGAAATTGGTGAGATCGCGCCGCGGACCGTCCGCGCGACCGAGGACTTCACGTACGAGGACGCCGCCACCACCGAAGCGCGGCGGCGCGAGGCGGTCGAGCAGGTGCCGGAGGTTTACGACTTCGATTCCCAGGCGCGGGACGAGGTCCGGGCGCGGATCGCCCGCGGGTTCGACTTCGGACGGGCGGCCGTCGAGTCCGACATCGTGGGGGAACCCGATTTCGCCGAGACCTTCGCCGGCATGCTCGGCATTGACGTCACCGCGGCGCAGCTCGGGTTGCTGGTGGAATCGGAGTTCGCCGAGGAGATCGAACAGAACCTGGCGGACACCGTGTCCAGCGTGCTGGCGCGCGACATCCTCGCCGAGAAGGGCGCCGTCGCCGCGCTCGGCCGCTCCGTCCTGCGCCGCGATCCGCGCACCGGCGAGACGGTGCCGCTGGCGGACTTCACGAATGTTCTCTCCGTGGGCGAAGCCGAACGGGCGGTCGAGCAGCAGATCCTCGCGCTCTCCGAACTGAACCGGACGCGCCGGCGGACGCTCGCCGAGCTGGCGGCGCGCTTCATGCGCCCCACGCTGGAGGCCAACACCGTGGAGACCACCCATCTCCGCACCGAAGCGGAGTTGTCGGTGAATCCGGTCGTCATCCAGGTGCGGCGGGGCCGCACCCTGGTACGCGCCGGCGACGAGGTGACGGAACTCGTCCGCCGCCAGATGGAGCGGATGCGCACCCCGCGCGTGGGCGCCTCCGGCTGGGCCGGGCTGGGCGCTCTCGGGTTTGCCGCCGCGATCGCCGTGTTGCTCGGGGTACTGCTCGTCCCCGCGCGCCGGGACGAGAACTGGGGACGGCAGGCCTTCGCCATGTGCGGTGTCCTCATCATTTTCGGCCTGACCCTGACCCGCGCGCTCGGTTTCGTCGGGCGCGGCGCCGCGGCCCAGTTCGTGAGCGAGCCCTTCTCCGATCCCACCGTCTACCTTTGGGGTGTCCCCTTCGCGGCGCTCGCGCTGCTGGTCGTGATGCTCGAGACGCAGCAGTCGGCGGTGGTCACCCAGGGACTCTTCGCCGCGACGCTCGCCCTGATGACCGGGAACCTGAAGCTGGCGCTCTTCGCCCTGCTGACGGGGTTCGGCGCCATCTTCATCTACCGGATTGCCGAGCGCCGCTCGCAACTGCTGCGGGTCGGGACTTTCGTCGGCCTGCTGGGCGCCGCCCTGGTGGTGGCGATGGAACTCGTGACCGGGGACTTCGGGGGCCCGAGCCGTTTGGCCCTCGAAGCGGCCAGCGCCTTTGCCGGCGGCTTGCTGGCCGGGCCGCTCGTGATCCTGCTCCTTCCCGTCCTGGAGTGGGTCTTCGAGCGCACCAGCGACATGCGGCTCATGGAGTTGTCGCAGCGCGACAACCCGGTATTGCGCCAGTTGGCGCTCACCGCGCCGGGCACCTACCAGCACAGCGTGACCGTGGGGATGCTCTCCGAGTCCGCCGCCGACGCCATCGGGGCGAACTCCACCTTCTGCGCCACCGCCGCGCTCTACCACGACATCGGCAAGCTGAACCGCGCCGGGTACTTCGTCGAGAACATGCGGGGCGAGACGCCGCACGACCTCCTGCCACCCGAAAAGAGCGCGGACATCATCCGGCGGCATGTGACGGAGGGGATCGAGGCCGCCGAGCGGATGAACCTCCCCCGGGACATCGTGGACGTGATTCCACAGCACCACGGGACCCGCCTCATCAAGGTCTTCTACGAGAAGGCGAAGGCGGCTGCCGCCCGGAACGGCGAAGAGGCCGACGAGAGCCTCTTCCGTTACGCCGGACCGCGCCCGCAGACCCGCGAGGCCGGCATCATCATGATGGCCGACAGCATCGAGGCCGCCGCCCGCAGCCTGAAGAACCCGGCTCCCGCCGACTTCGAGCAGGTGATCGACCGCATCATGGGCGCCATCGTCGACGACGATCAACTGGCCGAATGCGACCTGACCCTCAGCGACATGGCCCGGATCCGCGAGAGCTTCCTCTCCAGCCTACAGGGGATCCACCACGAGCGGCTGCCCTATCCGGGGTTCGACTTCGGCAGACGGCCGCGGGGGAGCACGCCGCCGGTCCTGCCGGTCGGGCCCACCAGACCCGAACCGGAGAGCGGGCGAGTGTCGGGCGAATCGTTGTGATGCCGCGTCCGGAACCGGGAGACCCTCCACGAGAACCGGAGCCGCCCGGCTCCCGATTCACCGTCCAGAACCGCCAGCGACGTTTCGCGGTGGATCGTCCGGCGCTGGCTGCCTTCCTCGAACGCATCGCGGCGGACGTGGCGCCGGGCGATCGCCGCGGGGCCACCCTCCGGATCGTCTCGGACCGGAACATCCGGGCGCTGAATCGGCGCTACCGCGACAAGGACCGCGCGACGGACGTGCTCGCCTTTCCCGCGGATCCCATTCCGGCGGAGTTGCTGTCCGGGGAAGAGGCCGCCTATCTCGGGGATCTGGTGGTCTCCGCCGAGACCGCCGCGCGCCAGGCGCGCGAGGCGGGCGTCGAACTCGGCGACGAGATTCGCGTGCTCGCGGTGCACGGCTACCTGCATCTCCTCGGTTACGACCACGAAAGGGACCGGGGAGAGATGGTGAGGCTCGAGCGCGTCCTGAGGCTGCGGCACGGCCTCGCGAGAAACTGAATGCTCTGGGCCCTCCTCCTCCTGATCGCCGGGCTTCTCGTGGTCCTGTTCGCGCTCTTCGAGATCGCCTTCTTCGCCTCCAGCCCGATCGCGGTGCGAGCCCTCGGCGAGAGCGTCGAGGAGGCGCGCACCCTGCGGGAGCGCCTGGCGGACCCGCTGGTGGTCCTCATCCCGGCCCGCTCCGGGCTCCTGGCCGCCGGTGCGCTCTTCGGTCTCGCGCTCGACCGGCTGGGATTCGGAGCGACCGGCCTCCTGTGGGCCTTCGGGGTCTTCGTCCCGGCGTGGTTCATCCTCCGGGAACTGGTTCCGGCCGCCATCCTTCTGCGCGATCCCGAAGATGTCCTGCGGCCGCTCCTTCCCTGGTTCGGCCGCTGGGAACGGCTCGTGCGGCCGTTCGGCGAACCGCTGCGCAACCTCCTCCGGCGCGGATTCCCGCTCCCTTCGGAGCCGGACGACGAAGCCTCCGACGAGGAGGTCGAGGCGTTCCTGGAGACCGGCGAGGAGGAGGGGATCCTCGAGGAGGATGAGGCCGCGATGGTGCGCGGGGTGCTCGAACTCGACGAAATGCTGGTTCGGGAGGTGATGACGCCGCGGCCGAGCGTCGTATCGGTTTCCGGCGAAGCGTCGCGGCACGACGTCGAGCGGCTCGTCGCCGAAAGCCGGCACCACCGGATTCCGGTGTTCGGCGCCGCCGACCAGGTGGTCGGGGTGGTGGACGCCGTGGACCTTGTCGCCGTGCCCGGAGGTGGGAGCGAACTTGCCCCGCTGCTCCGGGAGGTGCCCGTGGTTCCGGAGACGAAGCGGGTGGACGACCTGCTCCGGGAGTTCAAGCTCTCGAAGCAGACGTTCGCGGTGGTGGTGGATGAACACGCGAGCGTCTCGGGAATCGTCACGCTCCGGGACATCTCGGAAGAGATCGTGGGCGAGGTCCACGAGGAAGACGAGCCGTTCGAGGAGGACCTGGTGCGGGAGGCGGACGGCGTCTACCGGGTGCGCGGCGGGGCGGAACTCGACGAGGTGGCGCGGCTGACCGGGCTGACCCTTCCCGACTCGCTGAACGGGGCCGCCTTCGACACGATCTCCGGCTTCGCGCTCGCAGCGTTCCGGAAGATCCCGGCGCCCGGCGAAGCCATGGAGCAGGACGGCCTCCGCATCGAGATCCTCGAGGCCGACGAACGGAGGATCCACCGGGTCCGCCTGGCGCGGGTTGGGGGAGACTGATTGGCCGACCCCTTCGAGAGCCCCGAACATCGCGCCGGCTTCGTGGCGCTGGTGGGGCTTCCCGGCGCCGGAAAGTCCACGCTCCTGAACCGCCTGGTCGGCGAGCGGCTCGCCGCCGTTCACCGGAAACCCCAGACCACCCGGCGGCGCATCCTGGGGGTCGCCCGCCGCCCGGGGCTCGAACTGATCCTGTTGGACACCCCGGGAATCCACCGCCCGCGCTCCGGCCTCGGCCGCGCGATGATGCGGGCGGTGGCCGAGAGCCTCGGAGGCGCGGACGCGGCGCTCGCCGTCGTGGACGGAACGCGGCCTCTCGCGGGTCCCGACCGGGACCTGCTGCGCCGGCTGGAAGGGTTCTCCGGCCCCCGGGTGATCGGCATCAACAAGACGGATGCGGCGCCGCACGCGAGACTCGAAGAACTCGAAGGGTTCTACCGGGAGCGCGATCTCGGGCCGGTGGTGCTTTTTTCCGCCCGCACCGGCGCGAACGTGAACGCCCCGGACGGTCTCGAAGATCGGGCGGGGGACCGGACACCCGGCTCATTGGTCGGGATGCTGGCCGAGCGTCTCCCCTTCAGTCCGCCGCTCTATCCCGACGGCCAGATCACCGATCTCCCGGAGGCATTCCTCGCCTCGGAGATCGTCCGGGAGCGGCTGCTCGAACACCTCCACCAGGAGGTGCCCCACGCCGCCGCCGTGCGGATCGAGGCGTACGACGATTCCGGGCGCCTGGTGCGCATCGCGGCGTCGCTGCTGCTGGATCGGGACTCCCAGAAGGGGATCGTGATCGGCCGCGGCGGCCGGATGCTGAAGCGCATCGGCAGCGAAGCCCGCGGCCGCATCGAAAAGCGGCTCGGGCGCCAGGTCTTCCTGGATCTGCAGGTCAAGGTGCGCCAGAAATGGCGGGACAATCCCGGAATTCTCCGCGACCTCGGCCTCTGACGAGACGGTCCCCCGGCTCTGCTCCACCTTGACTGGAAGAGGGGTTCGGCCTACCCTTCCGCCCTCCGGAAACCGTCGTCGGCGGCTCTTCCAGAATCGAGGCTCCTCTCCGTGTTGAACATCAGGCTTGCCCGCACCGGGCGAAAGCGCGACGCCCATTTCCGGGTGGTCGTGTCGGATTCGGTGCACGGAAGGGTGGGCCGCATCGTGGAGACGCTCGGCTACTACCACCCCCGCATGGCCAACGACGCGGAGGGTCGGCTGCACATCAAGGCCGACCGCGCGCGTTACTGGCTCGGGCACGGTGCGAAGCCGAGTCTCACGGTCAAGAGCTTCCTGAAGGACGTGCTTGCCGAGCCGGCTCCGTCCGAGGAAGACGGTTCCCGGGAGCCGGAGTCCGGCGAGAACGCCACCAACGGCGGATCCGAATAAAGGTCCGAGTCGCGTGACCAGGAGACATGGAAAACAATGGCTTCTGGCGCACCGGCATCCGGGTCCGGACAGGAAACTCGGGTAGGCCCGTCCGGCCCCCGGGACGACACGCCGGCGGACCTTTCGGCCGGCACTGACCCGGGAGCCGCCGCCGATGTCGTCATCGGACGGGTGGTCCGGCCGTTCGGCCGCCGGGGAGAAGTCTTCGTCGAGCCGCTGACCGACGATGCCGGCCGCTTCTTCGAGATCGGGAGCGCCGAAATCGGCCCTTCCGACCAGGCGGGAACCCGCCGCGGTCTCGAATCGGTGCGCATCCACAAGGGGCGCCCGGTGATCCGGTTCGACGGCGTCACCGACATCACGTCCGCCGAGTCGCTCCGGGGGATGGAGGTCCGGATCCGCGAGGCGGAACGCGTCCCCTTGCCGGAGGGCCGCTACTACTCCGACCAGCTCGTCGGTTGCCGTGCCGAGACCGAAGCGGGCGCTCCGCTCGGCGAGATCGTGGACACCCTCGACACCGCGGGCCCCAGCCTCCTCGTCCTCCGGGGACCGGACGGAACCGAGGACCTCATCCCCTTCGTCGAAGCCCTCTGCGTGTCGGTGGAACCGCCCGCGGAGGAGACCGCCGGGCGGGTTGTCCTGAACGTTCCCGATGGACTTCTGGGGCTGAATGCCCGGCGGGAAGACTGAACCGACATGCGCATCGACATCCTGAGCCTGCTCCCCGGCATGTTCCGGGAGGTCTTCGACCACGGCATCGTGCGGCGGGCGCGGCAGGCCGGTCTGCTGCGGATCGAGACGCACGCGCTCACCGACTGGACCGAAGGCCGATTCCAGCGGGCCGACGACGCTCCCTACGGAGGTGGGCCCGGCATGGTGATGCGCGTCGAACCGCTGGTCGAGGCCGTGGAAGCGATCAGCGGACTCGACGCGGCGAAGCCCCGGGTCGTCCTGCTGTCGCCGCGCGGCCGGCAACTCGACCAGGCGGTGGTCGCCGAGTTCGCCGGGGAACCGCGGTTGCTGCTGGTCGCCGGGCGCTACGAGGGCGTCGACGAGCGCTTTGCCGCACTCAGCGGCGCGGAAGAGCTCTCCGTTGGTGACTACGTCCTTTCCGGAGGGGAGATCCCGGCCATGGTCGTGGTGGATGCCGTGACCCGGCTGATCCCCGGCGCCGTCGGAGATTCCGAATCCGTGGTCCGGGAGTCGTTCGCCACCGGACTCCTCGAGCATGCCCAGTACACCCGTCCCCCGGTCTTCCGGGGCAGGGAAGTGCCGCCGGTTCTCCTGTCGGGGAACCACGAGGCGGTTCGCCGGTTCCGACTGGAAGAGTCGGTCGAAGTGACCAGGAACCGGCGGCCCGACCTGTTCTCGACATTCGCGGGACAGGGAGCGATGGCCTCGAAACCGAATCCAGCTACGAAGGAGAAAACGTCATGAGTGTGAGTGAGCAAGAAGCCGTGGACGCCCCGGAGGAGACCGCCCTGGCGGTTTCGGTGGATGCGGAAGTGGAGCCGGAGCCGGCGCGGATCAAACCGGGGGCAGAGATCATCCGGGAGCTGGAGGCCGCGGACCTGAAGGCGGACCGCCCGGATCTCCATCCCGGCGATGCGGTCCGGGTCCACGCGACCATCCGCGAGGGGGATCGGGAACGAATCCAGATTTTCGAGGGGATCCTGATCGCGATGAAGCACGGCGGAAACCGCCGCACGATCACGGTCCGCAAGACCTCGTTCGGCGTCGCCGTCGAGCGGATCTTTCCGCTGCACTCGCCCCTGGTGGCGAAGGTGGAGGTCGTCCGTTCGCACCACGTGCGGCGCGCCAAGCTCTATTTCCTCCGCAAACGCAAGGGGAAGGCTGCCCGGCTCCGCGAGAAGCGACGCTGATCGACGACCCCTTGAGGATGGGGCGTTCCATCGCCCACGACCTGGGATCGCCAGGGCGCCCCGTCGCCTGCGCGATCTGCGCCGTGCGCGGGCTCTCGGCGGACCATCTCGTGGAACTTTGCTCGCTCGGGGTGGACTTCCTCCAGTTGCGCGACCGGGAGGCTTCGGACCGTGAGTTCGAACGGTTCCTGGAGGTGCTCGCCTCCGAAGCCCGGGACGTCCTGTCACGCGTGGTCGTGAACGACCGGCTGGCGCTCGCCGCCGCGTTCCCGGTGGCCGGCGTTCACCTGCCGGCAACCGGTCTGCCGGTCGCGGCCGTCCGCTCCCGGTTCCCCCGGGGGCGGCTGCTCCTCGGCCGCTCGGTGCACGGGGTGGACGCGGCGGTCGCCGCGGAAAGGGACGGGGCCGACTACGTGATCCTCGGGCCGGTCGCGCCCACCGGCGGAAAGCGGCCGCTGCCGCCGGACGTCTTCCGGGAGACCTGCCGGCGGCTCCGGATTCCCGTCTGGGCGGTCGGGGGCCTGACCCCGGAGAACCTCGAACGCCTCCGCGGCGTCGGCGTCTCCGGGTTCGCGGCCATCCGTTCGTTCCGTGATGCGGCCCGGGCTCGCGCGTTCGTAGCCCGCCGCCCGGACCTCCGAACCGTCCGGCAACCGGTTCAGTAAACTGACGAGGCCCCCTTCATGACCACTCGCGTGGCATGGCTCTCGGCTCTGATCGGGCTTGCGGTTGCGCAACCGCTCTTTGCCCAGACAGGGACCGAAGCCCAGCTCGAACGTGCCGCCGAACGGCGTTTCCGGAGCGCGGAGCAGTTCTACGCCGGGGGGCGCTATGGACAGGCGCTGCGCGACTTCGAAGCCATCCTGGACACCATGCCGGGGAGCCGGCTCGCCGATGACGCGGCGCTCCGTATCGCGCGGCACCGCTTCGACGTGGAGGGGGACCCGGCCGCCGCGGAGGAGATGCTGGACCGGTTGTTCCGCGCGTACCCGGCGGGCGACTCGATTCCGGGGGCCCACCTGCTGCTCGGCGAGATCGCCATCCGGAGCCTTCCCCCGCGCCCCGAGGACGCCCTGGCCGAGTTCGAACGCGTCCTGACCGTCGCCGGCTCCGCGGGTTCTTCCTGGTCGTTCGCGGCGCTCACCGGGATCGCCGCGATCGCCTCCGACTTCATGGATGACGGGACGGTCGCGGGAGCCCTGCTCTCGGCGCTCCACGAGACGCGTTCCGCCCCGGCGTCCTCGGCCGAGCGGTTCCGCGCCCGGCTGCTGCTCGCCCGCACCCTGGCGCGCCTCGGGGAGTCGAACGCGGCCTTCGGTGAGGTGGCCGGGCTCCGCGCCGATCTGCTGCGGGTGATTCGGGACGAAGCGGCGGACGGTGCCGCGCCCACCGGCGTGGCGGGCGAGAGTTTTTCCGCGGCGAGGCTCGCGGAGGAAGCCCGGGGGCTTGCCACCCTGGTTTCCCGCTACCAATCGCCGGGCGGTCCCACCTGGCGCTTCGCGGGAGCGATCCAGCCGCCGCAGCGCCTCGACCGGCCGCTCCGGGTGCGCATCGCGGAAGGCAGCCTCCACGTTCTCGACCGGGACACCGACGAGTTGCAGACGTTCACGCCGGAGGGCGAGTTCGAAGAAGCCATCGGAGTCGAGGACCCCTGGGATCTGGCCTACGCCGATGGCGTCGCGGCGGGCGGCGGGATGGCCGTCCCGGTGGTGGCGGCGGACGAGGCGCTGATCGTCGGCGGGAACCTCATGACGCTCCGCCTCGAGAACGGCCCGGAACGCCTCCGCCGGATTCGCGCCCTCACCGTCGCCCCCGAGGGCTACTGGGTCTGGGACGACCGGGAGAAAGGGGTGTTCCGTTTCGCGCGGTCCGGCCTCTATCTCGGGCGGACCCCGCATCCCCGGCTGAACGAGGTGCGCCGCATCGAGCGGCACCCCGCGGGACACCTGATCGTGATCGAAGATCGGCAGGGAGTCCTGGCGTTCGACGCGGAGGGCCGGCGGATCTTTCACCTGACGCGCGATTCCGGTTTCCCGGAACCCGTCGACGTGGCCTTCGACGACCTGGGCAACCTGTTCGTGCTGGACCGCGACGGCCCCACGCTCGGCGTCTTCGACCGGGACTTCACTCCGATCGTCAGGCTTCAGGGAGAGGCGTGGTCGGGTGGAGCCGTCCGCCGGCCGGTGTCCCTCGACGTGGGTCCCGACGGGGTGCTCTACGTGCTCGACGAGTCCACGCGCGCCGTGGCGGTGCTCCGGTAACGCGGTGTGAGACCTGTCCGGACCCGGGCCGTCCTCGCGATGGTCCCCGTACTGTTCGCCCTTCTCCCAACGGGGAGCGCGGCGCAGGAGACAGCGTCCACGGACCCCGTCGTCATTGCCGGCGACCTGCGGACCCTGCGCCCGCAGACGGGAGATCCCGACCTGGCGGTGGAGGCCGTGCTGGCCCTCAGCGCGATCCTCGACCAGCTCGATGCGGCCCGCGACGGGGATGGGCGTCTCCCCGAGATCGAGAACGAACTCTTCCTGCGGGCCCTCGAGTACCGAGCCCGGGCCCACGTGACCCGCGAGTCTCCCGAACAGGCGTCCGACGATCTGCGCCTGCTGATCCTCGCGGACCCGACGTGGCGGCTCGACGCCAGCGGCCTCTCTCCCCGGGTGCTGGACCTCTTCGAGGAGCAGCGCAGCGAACTGCTCGCCTACCTCACCGTCCTTACCGAGCCGGCCGGTGTCACGGTGTTCGTCGAGGACCAGCCCGTCGGCGCGACGCCGCTGACCGGGCGGCCGGTGTTCGCCGGGCTGCTGACGATTCGGCTGGAACGCCCCGGATTCACGGTCTACACCGAACCGCGCCGCGAAGTGCTGGCGGGCGAGATGATCGCCATCGAGCACGAGATGGAGCGCAGCCGTCCGGTCCTTTCGGTGATCACCTCACCGGCGGGAGTCACGGTGCGGGTCGGAGGCCGTGTCGCGGGCGTCACCGGCGGCAGTCTTCCGGAGGACCTCCGTCCCCTGGTTCCGCCGCGTTTCGCGCGCGACGAGTTCTCGGCGCCGCTGCAGCTCGGCAATCTGGAGACGGGGGCCAACGAGATCACGCTGGAGGCGCCCTGCCGGACCCCGTCGCGGTTCACCTTCCACGCCGACGAGGCCCGCGACTACCTGCCGCGGTTCGTGCGGCTCCGCCCTTCCACCGGAGGGCTGCGGATCGAGAGCGAGCCGAGCGGCGCCACGGTGGTGCTCGACGGCGAGGAGCGCGGGGTGACCCCGCTGTCGTTCTCCGCGATGTGCTCGGGGGAACACGAGGTCGAGATCCGGCACCCCGCCGGCCGCTGCGCCCGTTCCGTCACGGTCTCGCGAGGTTCCCGAACCGCCGTTTCGTGCGAGGTGCTGCCCGTGCTCTCCATGACCCCGAGCGGGCCGGAGTCCTCGGCCGCGGATGGCGCGGTCCGCCGGGTGCTCGCGGCGCGGGACGACTACTTCGTGGTGGACGGCGGGGACGCGCCCGGTGTGCAGGCGCGGGTGCGCGTGCGGCTGCCGGAACCGGGAGCCGGGCCGGCGCAGGTCGAGTTCCTCGCCGCGGGATCCGGGACGCCGGACGTCGCGCCGTTCGACCGCTTCGCCCCGGAAAGTGCGGGCAGCGCGGCCGAGCGGCTCCTCGCCCCGCCGACGCGGCGGCGTTCCTGGACCGGCATGACGGCCGTGGCGCTCACGAATTCAGGGGCCGAGAACGGGTCTCGAGGTCTCCGGGTCACGAGTGTCCACCCGGCAGGTCCGGCCGTACTCGCCGGCGTGGAGCCGGGAGACGAGCTCCGCGAAGTCGAAGGCCGGCTTCTCTCCGACGAACTCGGGCTCGCCGAGCTGATTGCCGGCGAATCGCCGGACACGACGATCGACCTCGTCGTACGCCGGGAGGGCAACGAGCGGCAGCTGCGCCTCGTGCTCTCCGAAACGCCGGTGCTGCCTTCGCTGTCGGCTGGAAAGTGCAACCGGCGCCTGGTCGAGCTGGAGGCGGATTTCGCGAGAGGGCGGAGCGACGCCACCCGGCAACTCGAGGCGGGAATCTGCTGGATCCTGCTCGGAGATCCGGAGCGCGCCCTGGTCCGCTACCTGGCCGGGGTGAGAGCGGGGGAGGGGGCCGGCATCGGCGAGGGAACGGTCCTCTACTACCGGGCGCTCGCCCTGGACGCGCTCGGAGAACGGGCACGGGCCGCGCATGCGTTCGAGGCGGCGGCAGCGGTGTCCGGCGCCACGCTGGTAACCCACGACGGCCCCCTGCTCGCCCCCCTCGCCTCCCGGAGGCTCGGAACGGCGCAATGACGGAGCGGACCGGCCCAACGGCCGCGCTTTACACACTCGTCGTGGAGAACGTCCGGTCGGGCACGACTCCCGGAGAACGGCTCGACCCCCCGGTGCGCTACGAGATCCGGAACCGCGAAACGAGCGTGGGCCGCTCTCCCGAGTGCGCCATCCGCCTCGACGACATCTTCGTGAGCCGCAAGCACGCCCGGCTGGTCCTTCGCGACTTCGAGTTGCACCTCGAGGATCTGCAGAGCACGAACCAGAGCCGGGTCAACGGAGCGCCGGTACCCACCCGGGTACGAATCCATCCCGGAGACGTGCTGCTCTTCGGCGGGGCCCGCTGCCGCATCGAATCCACCGCGGGGGTGGATGCGGCGGCCCCCGCCGCGGAGGAGGCCGCGCGATCCGAGGAACCTGCCGGCGCCGGCGAGGCCGGGGACATGCCGACCGCCGCCGCCGGACCGGACGAGCCGGCCGGCGAGGAATCGATGCCGTGGCCCCCGGCCGCACCGCCGCGGCTCCACGTTGCCGGGCCGCTTCCGGGGGAACCGGGGCGAACGCGGCTGCGGTTCCTGGCCGTGGTGGTGGCCGCGCTGGCCATTGCGGCGGCCGTCGCGTCCCTCCGTTGATGAATGACCGTTAGACCTCGCGCGGTCCTGCCCGGCGCCACGGTGGGGATCCTGGCGCCGGCGAGCCCGGTGCAGCTCCCCTGGCTGGAAGCCGGCGAAGCGGAACTCCGCCGCGTTGGACTCGTGCCCCGCCGGTCCCGGAACCTGCTGAAACGGACCGTGTACACCGCCGGGTCCGCAGCCGAGCGCACCGGCGATTTCCTCGAGCTGCTCGAAGATGGGGAGGTCAGCGCGCTCCTCGGCGCCCGCGGGGGATACGGCTGCCTGGATCTTCTGCCCCGCATTCCGCCGGACCGGATCCGCGAAAACCCCAAGGTCATCCTGGGAGGGAGCGATCTGACCGCGCTGCTGGCGCTCTGGTCGGGGGCAGGGGTCGTTTCCTTCCACGGCCCGATGGTCGCGCAGCAGATCGCCCGCGGCCGGTCGCGTTGGGATGCGGAGGAAACGCTGGGGTTGCTGCGCGCCCGGGAGCCCGGGTTTCACCTGCCCTGGCGGAACGCGGAAAGCCTCCATCCGGGGCGTGCCGAGGGGGTGCTGCGGGGCGGTTGTCTCTCGATTCTGGCCGCGCTCGCCGGGACGCCCTTCGCGACCTCGTTCCAGGACGCGATCGCCGTCCTCGAGGACATCTCCGTCAAGCCGTACCAGATCGAGCGGATGCTGACCCAACTCGCGCTCGCCGGACTGCTGGACGGCGTGCGGGGCATCGTCTTCGGCCGGATGCCCGGCTGCACCCAGCATCCGGACCAGGGATATACGACGGCGGAACTCCTCGCCCGTCTCAGCGAGCGGTTCGAGGTTCCCGTCGTTTTCGGATTCGCGACCGGCCACACCGACGACGACCCCTGCCGAACCGTCCCGTTCGGGGTGCGGGCCCGCATGGACGAGGACGGACTGACGCTGCTCGAAGGCGCCGTGGAGTGATCCACGGACTCCGGGCGGGCGACCGCCTGCACGTGCTGGGAGTCGCCGGAACGGCCATGGCCTCGCTCGCGGGACTCCTGACGCGGCTCGGCTACCGGGTGAGCGGGTCCGATCAGGGGGCCTATCCCCCGATGTCCACGGTGCTGGAACGCGAGGGAATCGAGGTCCGGACCCCGTTCGGGCCCGGGAATCTCCCCGGCGACTGCCGGGCGGTGATCGTCGGCAACGCGATCTCCCGCGGGAACCCGGAGCTCGAGGCGGCGCTCGACCGGCGCCTGCCGCTCGTTTCCTTTCCGGAGACGCTCCGGGAGCTGGTCCTGCGGCGCCGGGTGCCGGTGGTGGTCGCGGGGACCCACGGAAAGACGACCACGACCTCGCTGCTCGCCTGGATCCTGCGGACCTCGGGACTCGACGCCGGTTTCCTCGTAGGAGGCGTGGCGACCGACCTCGGAGGGAGCTTCGCCCTGGGCGCCGCCGGGCAACCGTTCGTCGTCGAGGGAGACGAGTACGACAGCGCCTACTGGGACAAGGGCCCCAAGTTCCTCCACTACCTCCCGGAGGTAGCCGTCATCGGCAACGTGGAGTTCGACCACGCGGACATCTATTCCGACTTCGCGGCAGTTCGGCGGCAATTCTCCTTCCTCGCCCGGCTGCCTCCGCGCCGCGGGCTGCTGCTGCTCGGCGCCGATTCGCCGGCGGCCGCCGAGCTTGCCGAGGCTGCCCACACCACGGTGCGGACGTTCTCGGTCGCGGGCGGAGAGGGCCCGGCGGCCGACTGGGTCGCCGCCATCCAGCCGAGCGGCCCGTCGGGAAGCCGCCTCCGGGCCACGTTTCGCGGCGAGGTGCGGCGGAGCCTCCATGGCCGGTTCTGGGGCCGGGCCGCGGCGCGGAACGTCCTGGCGGCGGCGGCCGCCGCCGAGTGGCTGGGGGTCGAATGGGAGGCGGTCCGCGAGGCGGTCCGCGACTTCTCCGGGGTGGAGCGCCGGCTGCAACAGCTCGCCGCGAGTCCCGACGGGCGGGTGCTGGTGGTGCGGGATTTCGCCCACCACCCCACCGCCGTCGAGGCGGTGCTCGAGGCGGGGGCCCAGCGCTGGCCCGGCGCGCGCCTCGTGGCGGTCTTCGAACCCCGCTCCTTCACCGCCCGCAGCGCCGTCTTCCAGGACCGCTTCGCCGGGGCGTTCCGGAAGGCGGACCAGGTGCTGCTGGCGTCGCCGGCGGGCGAGAGCCGCGGGCGCCGGCTGCCGGGGACCGCCTCGCTGGACCTCGACCGGCTGGCCTCCGATCTCGGTTCAGCGGGCATCCCGGCGGACGTACTGACCGATCATCCCGCGGTCCTGGCGACGGTGGAGCAGCTTGCCCGCGGAGACCGGGGCACGGTCTTCCTGTTCCTCTCGAACGGCCACTTCGGCGGCCTCCCGGAACAGGCCGCGACGCTCGTTCAGGAATAGGCGAAACCGCCGGCCTGGAACGCCGGTCTCCGACCGGCACGCGCGGTGGTCCGCACCGCGCACGTCACAGCGCTATTTCTCCTCATGACGCGCCGTACGCGGATCGGCGTCTCGCAGCTTCGCCTGGCTGCGCTCGGCGATGCCGTCCGGAGGACCGGCGCTCCGAAGCTTCTACCTCCGCACGATGTGCGGGAGCAGCGTTTCCCGGTCGAGATCGGCGCGCCGCGCAATCCTGGGGGTGATGGTCAGGATGATGTCCGACTCCGTCAGGTTGTCGGAGTTCTGGCCGAAGAGCCGCCCGATCACCGGGATGTCGGCGACTCCGGGCAGACCGCTCAGGCTGCTCCGCTCTTCCTGGCGGATCAGGCCGGCGATCATGCTGGTCTCGCCGTTCCTGAGGCGCAGGGTCGTCTCCACGTTCCTGTTGCCGAAGGTTGGGAGTCCCGAGTAGCCGGTGCCCGACACGTTGTCGAGCCGCACCTTGACCTCGAGGGTGACGCTGTCGTCGTGGTGGATCCGGGGAAGGACCTCGATGCTGACCCCGACGTTCTCGTACTCGAACGTGGTCGTGGGCTGCTGCGCGAGACCCCCCGTCGCGATCGGCGCGAAGGTGGTCACCGGGACCGGCACCCGCTCGCCGAAGTCGGCGAGGGCGGGCTTGCCGTCCGACGCCCGGAGTTGGGGATTCGCGAGAACGTGGGTGTCGGTATCGGAGCGGACGAGGTTCAGGATCGCGCCCGGCAGGCCCGCGACCTGGAGGTTCCCGCGTTCGTAGGGGTTCTGCAGCACGGTGTCCAGCCGGGGCGTGAGGGCCACCGAGATGCCCTGTCCCTCGGTCTGGGGCGACAGCAGGGGAATCCCGTACTGCTCCAGATGCGTGCGGTTGACCTCCATCAGTTCCACGTCCACGATGACTTCGCCGGGACTTCGGTCGAGCGCCTCGATGATGCGCTGGGCCGAACGGACCTGTTCCCAGGTGTCCACCATCGTGATCGAGTTCGTCCCCTCGTGGGTGGCGATCTGCCGGATTCCCAGCACGATGCGCAGGGTGTCCGAGGTCTGGACGAGGTCCGCCGAGGAGAGGTAGAAGGTCTGCGCGACCTGCCGCTCGTACTGGAGCCGCTTGTTCTGCGTGTCGGGGACGATCGTGATCAGGTGGGGTGACTCGACCCGGAAGAAGTGCCCGGTGGTCTCGGTCAGGCTGCGGATCACGTCCTCGAAGGTGGAGTCTTCCGCCTCGATCGAGACCGTCTGATCCACGAAGTCCTCGTCGAAGGCGACGTTCACGCCGGCGATCTCCCCGAGGGTCAGGAGGACATAGCGAAGGCTCGCATCCCGGAACACGAAGCTGGCGGGGGCGCGGGCGTCCTCCGGCACGTCGAGACCCAGCGGGCGGGTCAGCGCCTCCTCCTTCAGCTCGGCGAGCGTCAGCGCTCTCGCGTCCTCGGCCTGCTCCTGGACCGCGGCCTGGATCACGCCCAGCCGGTCCCGGTAGGACGTCTCTTCCGGCGCGAGAATGATCGCCGCCCGCAGGGCATCTTCCGCCCCGGCGTAGTCGTTGAGCGCGGCGAGCCGCTCCGCCTCCTTGGCGTGCTCCTCGGCCGCCCGCACCTTGGCGCGGGTCAGCGAGAGCTGGGCCGCGGCATCGGTGGGGTCCTCGGCCACCGCCCGGGCGTAGTGGACCACGGCGTCGTCGTAGCGGCCCATCCGTTCCGCCGTCTCGCCCGCGGTGAAGTGGCGGCTCGTTGCGCAGCCGACGAGGCCGGCCGCGAGGAGAAGCAGGGGAATGCCTCGGAGGCCCCCTCCGGCGAACGTCATGGGCGGATGTCCGATGCCGTCACCACGTCCGTCCCCGGCGGGATGGTGAAGGTGAACATCGAGTCGTCGGGGGAGGTCCCGAACCGGAAGTCGGTGAAACGGAACGTCGTCCGGTTCCCCTCCAGGTCTTCCGACTCGATCCCCTGGATCAGGCCGCTGTCGGCGTCGACCGTGAGCGACAGCGAAGTGATCTCTCCGTTCGCCTGCCGCGGGACGAGCGCCACCGTGCGCAGGCCGGGACCCGGCGGCTCGCTCCCGAGCAGCGCGTCGAAGTGGTCGAGGATCGTGGCGTCCCCGGTCAGGAACTCGAGGGGGTTCAGTGCGCCGGTTTCCGTGTCAGTCCCCTGGCCGCCGCTGCCGAACGCGCCCACCACGACCTGCTGGTCGGCGGGTACGTGGAACCAGGTGTTGTTCCCGTCGCTGACGAAGACCTTCGGCTCGGGCGCCTCGTAGTCCCAGCGCATCCGGGCCGGCCGCTTGACGGTCAACCGGCCGCTCTCCACGCGGTCGCGGCCGAAGATGCGCGGTGAGAACCGCTGCTCGAAGCGCGCCTCGAAGTGGGGCAGGGACTGGTGGTACGCCTCGACGCGCTCGATGAGCGCGACCGCTTCAGGGTCGGGCGCGGATCGCGAGGACGACGCATTTCCCGGTGCGGCCGACGCCAACAGGGCCAAGCCGAACAGGACGACAGCGACGGGGAAGATCCGCATACAAACGGTTCGTCGCATGTTGGATTCTCCTCCCGGTGGTGGACGGCACGGGAGTATAACTGTCGCTTTAACCCGTTGAATCTAGGCCGCCTCTGTGCCAGGGAATTCAACCGTACCCAACACTCGACCCCACGGGAGCCTCCCCCTCACGCAATCTGCGTCGGAGCCGCTGTCCCGGTCCGCCGTGCCGCCGTGTATCGTAGCCGATACAGTTCTGCCCTCTCTTGGCCGCCTTGGTCCTGACCTTCGGAGCAGGGTGATCGCGAAGCTGGAGCTTGTCCGTCTCTTCAACCTCAACAGGGAAAGCAAACCCGGAACGTGGAGGGTCTTGCTTATCCCGCAGTCCTCATACACCCGCGACCGAACGACCGCTACAGCCCCTACCAGCGGATGGCGCGACGCCCCCGCCGCCGGCCGTGATCCTCAAGGTCCGGCTGGACGACGAGGTCACGATCCCGGTACGGCGCTACGGGAACCCGGACGGCCCCCGCCTGCTGCTGAGCCACGGCAACGGGCTCGCGATTGATCTCTACTACCCGTTCTGGTCGCTGCTGCTAGGCGACTTCGACGTCATTATCTTCGACCTTCGCAATCACGGCGCGAACCCGCTCGGGGACCTGGCGCGCCACACTGTTCCCAACCTCTGCCGAGACGTGGAAGCGGTCGGAAAAGCCGTGGACCGCAGCTTCGGGCTCCGACCCCGCGCGGGTGTGTACCACTCGATTTCCTGTCTGGCCGCCATCTTGTCGCCGTCCGTCGCGGTCTCCTACGCGGGGCTCGTTCTGTTCGATCCGCCCCTGTCCACACCGGGGGTCGGTCAGCGGGTCTTCGATCTGGCGTGTCACCGGGCCGAGGCGCGCACTAGGATTCGAGCCGCCCGTTTCCGGAGCGAGGCGCACTTCATCGAAGTCATGAGCGCTCAGCCGGCGATGGCCCGCGTGCAGCCGGAGGCTCTTCGCCTGATGGCGCGCGCCACGCTCCGTCAGGACGGCGGCGGCCACCGGCTTCGCTGCCCACCCGAGTACGAGGCGCAGATCCTCGCGGCGACACCGCGTTTTGCGCGGCTCGTCAATCCGGATGCCCTGTCGCTGCCGGTCAAGGTCGTAGGCGCCGATCCCTCCCTCGAACACTATTTCCTTCCTGCTTGCGACTTGAGCCGGGCAAGGTCCGTCAACTTCGAGTCGCTCCCCGGCGTCACCCATCTCGCACAGCTCGAGAGACCGGAGGAATGCGTCGCGCGGACCGTGGATTTCCTGAGAGTGGCGGGCTTTGTCCCGTCCTGAAGCCCGCCGGGACGCGCACCGAGTCCCCGCTTCCGGTGCGCGTTCCGCGTGCGATACTACGAACCGAGCGGCGACCGAGCGCGCGCCCGATCCAGATTCCATGCGGCGTGGACTGCGACATCCGAAATCCGCATCCCGCGCTCCTGTGGCCCCGCACCGCGTCTGCTCATCGGATGTCCCTGGGCGTCGGGCCGTTGCCCCGTCGCGGGCTTCTGCGGTCGGTTTGCGATGGGAACGGCCTACCCGCTGCCCGCCCACGATCCCGTCTCGCCTCCCGGCGCCCGCCGCGCCGCCCGTTGCAGAGGCGTAGCGGGCGAGGCCGGACGCGGTGAAGCGAGAGGAAGAGGGCGCACTCACGGGGAGCCGTCCGCGAGCGCCGGAAGCGGCCGGCGGTCCCCCGCGCGACCGGGATCTCGCGGAATTGGCGGCAACCGAGAGTCGCCTCCGTACGATTCTCCGTGAGGAAATCGGGCGCGCGCTCGATCTTCCCGGCCCGGCGCCCGCGGACGCCGGCTTCTTCGCGCTCGGGGGCGACTCGGTTCAGGCGGAAGAACTGCGAACCTGCCTGAACGATCGTCTCGGAAGGACGATTGTGCTGTCCCCGACGGCGCTATTCGATTATCCGAGCGCGTCGTCCCTCGCGCGGCGGCTCGCTCGCGGAGCGGCGGGGGATCGGCCGCCCGTGGGGGATCCCGGGCGGCCGGATGGCGTGGCCGTGGTGGGCATGGCCTGTCGTTTTCCCGGAGGCGAGGATCTCGACGGGTTCCGGAAGCTGGTGGAGTCCGGCGGCGACGCGGTGGTGGAGGGCGATCCGGGATCCGGCGCAGGGCGCGTCGGGAGGCTGTTCCCGGACCGACGCCCGCCGCCGGACCCTCGGCGCTTCGGAGCCTTCGTGCCGCGCATGGACCACTTCGACGCGGCGTTCTTCGGGATTCCGGACGCGGAAGCGCACCTGATGGATCCGCAACACCGCCTCCTGCTGGAGGTGAGCTGGCACGCACTGGAGAACGCCGGGATCGCGCCAGAGTCCCTCGCGGGCACGCGGACCGGGGTCTTCGCCGGCGTTGGCGCGAGCGGCTATCTGGACCTCGTGCCGCCGGAGCGGGCGGCGAGCGTGTACGCGGTCACGGGGAGCAGCGCGAGTTGCGCCGTCGGCCGGGTCGCGTTCGCGCTGGGCCTCGAAGGGCCGGCGATTGCGGTGGACACCGCGAGTTCGTCGTCCCTCGTGGCGGTGCATCAGGCGGCCTCGGCGATTCTCGGCGGCGATGCGGAGCTGGCGCTCGCCGGCGGGGTCAACGTGATCGCGAGCGGTGCGCGGACCGAGACGTTCGCGGCCGGTGGAATGCTGTCCCCCGAGGGCAGGTGCCGTTCCTGGGACGCGGGCGCCCGCGGATACGTACGGGGCGAAGGCTGCGGCATCGTCGTGCTCAAGCGGCTCTCGGCCGCCAGGGCGGCGGGAGACCGGATCCTGGGCGTCATCCGGGGAACGGCGGTCAATCAGGATGGCGCGAGCTCGGGACTCACGGCTCCGCGCGGTCCGGCGCAGGAGCGGCTGATCGAGGAAGCGCTGGCGCGAGCGGGTTGGGCTCCGGCGGATGTGCAGTACCTGGAGGGGCACGGGTCGGGGACGCCGCTCGGAGATCCCATCGAGGTCGGCGCCGCCCTCGCTGTCTATGGACGGGAGCGGAAGCCTGCTCGTCCGCTGCTGCTGAGCTCGGTGAAGGGCAACGTGGGTCACCTGGAGGCGGCGGCGGGGATCGCCGGCCTGATCAATGTACTGCTCGCGATCGGGTCGGGACGCCTACCGGCGCAGGTCCACTTCGAGCAACCGAACCCGCGGATTGCCTGGGCCGATCTCCCGGTGCGCGTGGTAACGGAGTCAATGGACTGGCCGTCGGGCGCACTCCGAAGGCGAGCGGGAGTGAGTTCGTTCGGGCTCTCGGGCACGAACGCTCACGTGCTCGTGGAGGAGGCGGCGCCGGAGGCGGCGCCGGTTCGCGAGGAGGCGGCGCCGGAGGAACAGGCGCTGGTGCTCGCACTCTCGGCGAAGACACCGGGGGCGCTTTCGCGCCTCGCGGGCTGCTACCGGTCGTGGATCGGCGAGCGGCCCGGTGTGCGCCTCGCGGACCTCGCCTGGACGGCGGCGGTCGGCCGCAGCGCGCTCTCGTGCCGCGCGGGCGTCGTGTTCCGGAACGAGCCGGAACTCGTCGAGCGTCTCGCGGCGGTGGAGGCGGGCGATCGAGGCGTCCCGGCCGAGACCGCCCCGACGTTCGCCTTCGTGTTCCCCGGGCAGGGAGGCCAGTGGCCGGGGATGGGGCGGACGCTCTACGGCGCGGAACCGGCGGTGCGCGACGTGCTGGATCGCTGCGACGCGGTGTTCCGCGAGGAAGAAGGGGACGCCCTGCTGCCGGTGATCTTCGGCGCGCCGGATGCCGCCGGCGATCTCGACGCGACGGCCTGGACCCAGCCGGCGCTCTATGCGCTCGGTTGCGGCCTCGCGGCGCTCTGGAAGTCCTACAGCTTGGCGCCGGCCGCCGTGCTCGGCCACAGCGCCGGGGAAGTGGCGGCGGCGCATGCCGCGGGGATGGTCAGCCTGGAAGAGGGCATGCGGTTCGCGATCCGCCGGGGACGGCTGATGGGATCGGTGCGCTCCGGCGGGGCGATGGGGGCCGTGTTTCTCCGTGCTCCGGAGGCGGAGCAGCGCGTCCCGGAGCTTCGCGGCGACGGCGGGGCGGGACGACTGGAGGTGGCGTCCGACAACGGTGGCCACCAGGTGCTCAGCGGTCCCCGCCCCCTGCTCGAGGCGGTGTTGGAACGACTGGCGGCCGAAGGGGTGCGGACCGCCATGCTCTCGATCAGCGAGGCCTCCCACTCCGCGCTGATGGACCCGATCCTCGACCGGATCGAGGCGGCGGGGGCGGCGCTCCCAGTCGGGGCGAGAACGGTCCCGTTCGTCAGCAGCATGACGGGGGAGGTGATCCGGGACGCCAGGGAAATGGGCGGCGCGTACTGGCGGCGACAGATCCGGAATCCGGTTCGGTTTGCCGCGGCGGTGGGGACGCTCGCGGACCTCGGCGTGCGCGTTCTGGTGGATCTGGGGCCGCGGGGACGGACATCTCTCACGGCGAGCGGCGCCTGGCCGAGAGGGACACCGTCGCCCCTTCTGGTTCCGACGCTCACGGGCCCCCGCGATTCCGCAGCGGGCGCGGCGGAGGCGCTCGCGCGCGCCTGGGAGTCCGGGATGCGGGCGCCGCTCGAGGCTCTTTTCGGAGAGCGGCGCGGGCGCCGGTCGGCGGCCCCGATGTATCCGTTCGAAGGACGCCGGTACTGGGTGGACGAACCGGACGAGGAACCGGCGCGCGGCCGCGTCGGGGTCGGCCTCGCGGCTTGCCCCGAGCCCGTCGCCGCCCGGACGCGCCGCATTGAGGCGTTCCTCCGGCGGGAAATGCGGGGCTTCCTGCGGCTTGAGACGGCCCCCCCGGCGGACGTGGGTTTCCTCGCGGCGGGATTGGAGTCGCTGCAGGTCGTCGAACTGCGTCATCGCCTGAACCGGGCGCTGGGCGGGGCGGCCCAGGTCTCGGAGGCGGACTTCTTCTCCTATCCGACGCCGTCGCGGCTCGCGGCTCACGTGGCGACCCGAACGGCGGTCCCGACCGGGGCGCCGCGGGAAGCGCGCGTCGGGGTCGCGGTTGCGCCGAGGGTCCGGGTGGCCGATCGGATCGCGGTCGTGGGAATGGGTTGCCGCTTTCCGGGCGGCGGCGGCCTCGATGACTTCTGGAGACGGCTGCTCCGGGGCGATGATCTGGTGACCGAGGGCCGACCCGGCGGGGAGCTTGCCGAAGTTGGATCCCCCGGCGGTCGGGGCGCGTACGTCTCGGGTCTGGACCGGTTCGATGCGGAGTTCTTCCGGATCGCGCCGGTGGAGGCCGAGTTGCTGGATCCGCAGCAGCGGCTGCTGCTGGAAGTGACCTGGGAAGCGCTGGAAGAGGCCGGGATCGCGCCGGGAAGCCTCGCCGGCAGCCGGACAGGCGTGTTCGCGGGGATGTTCGCGAGTGACTTCGGGGGCCTCGTGGCGCACACCGCCCCGGGGCTCTACCGCTCGACCGGGTGGAGTTTCTCCGCCGCGATCGGCCGCGTCGCCTACACGCTGGGACTCGAGGGCCCGGCGGTCGCGGTGGAGACCGCGTGCTCGGCTTCGCTGGTGGCGGTCCACCAGGCGGTCGCGGCGCTGGAGCGCCGGGAGGTGGATCTCGCGCTCGCGGGAGGGGTGAACGCGGTCCTCGGGGCCGGTCTGACGGAAGCGTTCGCGGCGGCCGGCATGCTGGCGGAGGACGGCCGCTGCAAGACGTTCGATGCGCGGGCGGACGGCTACGTGCGGGGTGAGGGCTGCGGGATGGTGGTGCTGAAGCGGCTCTCCGACGCGGAG
>JAPPGX010000132.1 GCA_028877265.1 Acidobacteriota bacterium | reverse complement strand
AGAGCAATATATCGGTTACAAGACATGTATGGCGGTGCTCCGCACCGCGCACGTCGTAACGCTGATCGCTCTCACGACGCGTACGGCTTGGAACTTCAACTCCAGAGCCAGCTGAATCCTGGCATGTGTCTATTTGGAAGCCGGCTGGGCCCGAGCATGTGTCTATTTCGGGTCCGGAAAGCCAGGCATGTGTCTATTTGGAAGCCGGCTGGGCCCGAGCATGTGTCTGTTTCGGGTCCGGAAGATCAGGCATGTGTCTATTTGTGAGCCGGCTGAATCCGAGCTTGTGTCTATTCCAGGCTCGGACGGCCAAGCATGTGTCTATTTCGGGTCCGGGAGACCCGGCGAGCGGATCAGCGGAGGTAGGGAATCGTCACCGGGCCGTGCGGGAGCACGGCGAGCCGCGCCCCCTCCCCCGCCGCCCCGAGCGCCTCCCGGCAGGCGAGCGACAGGTCGGCGACCGGCTCGAGGTGCGCGGCCCGCACCGTCTCCTCGGCGAGCGACGAATGGAGTCCGACGCTGGCGCGCTCGAGGATGCGGCAGTGGACCTGGATCTGCCAGTCGTCGGGACGGCGCACCGGGGCGGCCGCAAGCGCGGCCCGGACCTCGGCCAGGGTGCCGCCCGCCCGGAGCGCCCGGGCGTAGGCTCCTTCGTCCGGAATGCCGTCCCGGCACTCGGCGGCGCAGAAGATCGCCCCGCCGGTCCCGACGATCCGTTCCGCGGCGGACATCCCCTTCACCGCCTGGTAGAGGTTCTGGTCGAGCGGGTAGCCGGAGTTCGTGGCCACCACGACCTCGAACGGCTGGTCCACCGGACACATCGCTTCCTCGTGGGAGCGGACGCACGCGCGGGCGTGCTCTTGGAGCAGGTCGCCTCCGAAGACCCCGGTAATCCGCTTGTCCCCGTCGAGGAGCACGTCGAGCCCGAAGTCCACGCCCACCTGCCGCGCAATCGCCCGCACGTCGTCGTGCACGGGATTGCCCTCGGTGATCCCGAAGACCGCGCTCGGGTGCCCGATGCGCGCCTCGTCGTGGAGCACGAGGATCGTCTCCATGCCGGCGAGCCCGGGCGCCACCATCTTCGGCCCGCCGGAGAAGCCGGCGAAGAAGTGCGGCTCGACGAATCCGGTGGTGATGCGGACGTCGGCTTCGAGGAAGCGGCGGTTGAGCAGCACCGGAACGCCGTCTTGCGCGTCCGGAAGCCGGACGAGTTCGGATGCGTCCCCACAGCGGTGGTTCACGACCTCGCACGCCGAGAGCAGCTCGCTTCCGAACATGGCCTCGAGCTCGGCCGGGGTCGCGGGCCGGTGGGTTCCGGTGGCGACGAGCAGCGTCACCCGTTCGGGAGGGGTCGGAATCTCTTCCAGGATGGCCCGCAGCATGGGGACCCGGGGCTGGGCGCGGGTGGGATCGCATACCGAGATGGCCACCGTGGCGCCCTCGGGGACGCGCTCCGCCAGCGGCGGGCCGGCGTCCGGCGCCCGGAGCGCCCGCACGATCGCCTCATCTTCCGACGTGACCGGCGCGGGGAAGCGGGGGCGGATGACGGTCGTTCGTTCTTCGGCGGCGGGAGGGAGCGCGAGGTCGAGCCCGGTCTCGCCGTAGTCGAGTGGGATCCGCACGGCTTCCGCGTATTCTCGCCGGATGCGCCTTTACCGCTACGCCACTCCCTCCGGAGCGGAGGCCGGAGTCCTGATTGGAGGCCGGCTGATCCCGATCCGGGCGCTCGCCCCCGAGCTCGCCCCGGCCGACCCGGGGGACCTCGATGAGGTCGTCCAGAACGGCCGTCTCCCGGCGCTCGCCGCGGCCGCCGCCGGGACGGACGCCTCCGGTGGACTCCCGCTGGACGAAGCGGAGCTGCTGGCGCCCCTGGTGCGTCCACCCAAGATCTGGTGCATCGGGCTCAACTACCGCGCCCACGCCGCCGACCTCGACGCGAAGACGACGTCGACGCCCGTCGGGTTCATGCGGCCGAACGCCTCCATCATCGGCCCGGGCGATACGGTCCGCCTGCCCCGGGCCTCGCACCGGGTCACCGGGGAGGGCGAACTGGTGATCGTGCTGGGCCGGTCGGGTCAGGACATCGCCCCCGGCGACGCGCTTTCCGCGGTGGGTGCCTACACGCTGGCGGTGGACATGACCGCCGAGGACATCCTCCGCCAGAACGCGCGGTTCCTCACCCGCGCGAAGAGCTTCGACACCTTCCTGAGCCTCGGCCCCTGCCTCGCCACCCCCGACGAGGTGGCGACCCGCGAATCGCTCCCGGCCGTCCGCACCTCGACCCTGCTGAATGGCGAGCGGGCCCGGAGCGCCCTCGTCGCGGCGATGACCCATCCGCCGGAGAAGCTCATCTCCTTCTTCTCGGAGGACATGACCTGGAAGGCGGGGGACATCCTGCTGACCGGAACGCCGGGGGCGATGGTCATCGAGGACGGCGACACCGTGGGCGCGGAGGTGGAGGCGATCGGGCGCCTGGAGAACCCGGTCCGGCGGATGCCGTAGCGGGACCGCGCCGCGCACGCGCTCTTGGGTGATGGACGGTGACGCCGCCTGCGGCCCTGCGGGCCGCGTGCCGGTCTGAAGACCGGCGCTCCCGCTCTTACAGCTCCACCACCGTGCCGAGGCCGTGTTCCTCGGCGCGGGCGAGGGCCGCGGCGCCGACGGCGACGTCCTGGACGGCGGTGCCGACCGTCTTGAAGAGCGTGGGGCCGTGTTGCGGGCGAGGGGCGGTTCCGGCGGAGATCTCCCCGATTTCGGCCAGGATGTGGTCCTCGGTGATCACGCCGCGGTCGCGGGGCTGGATCAGGTCGCCGGTCTCTTCCCAACACGATTCGCGGTGGTCCACCACCACCGCGGAACGGACGACGGTCGCTTCCGGAACGATCTGCATGTCGGGCGTGAAGGAGCCGATCGCGTTCAGGTGCGCGTCGTCCCGGAGTGCGTTGTCGGAGAAGACCGGGGTGTTCGAGGTGGTCGCCTCGGCGATCACCTCCGACCCGGCGACCACCGCGTCGGCGGATGGGGCCACGCGCACCGGAATGCCGAGCGCCTCCGTCATGTCCGCAGCGAAGCTCTCCGCCACCTCGGCGCGCGGGTCATAGACGCTGGCGCTCTCGATCCCGGGGCGCGCCGTGACCATGGCTTCGAGCTGGGTGCGCGCCTGGACTCCGGCGCCGAGCACGCCGGCGGTCCGGACGTCGTCCCGCGCGAGCTCCTCGGTCGCCACCCCCGAAGCCGCGCCGGTGCGGATCGCGGTGAGGACCCCGCCGTGCATCGCCCCGGCGGGCATCCCGGTGTCAGGGTCCAGCACCACCACCAGCGCGTTGATCGTGGGAAGCGGCGGCGTGCGGCTCAGGTTGTCCGGAAAGATCCCGACGATCTTGGTGGCGAGCTGGTGGGCGCCCGCCAGATAGCCCGGCATGTAGAGGCTGATCCCGGATCGGCTCGGCACGTCCACGCGAGCCCGAACGGGCATCGTGGCCCGTCCCGCGGAGAGCTCCATGAAGGCCTGCCGGACGGCCCGGATCGCCTCGGCCATGGGCATGGCGGCCCGAACTTCGCCGGCGGACAGAAGGCGCAATTTCATGCGCGGTCTTGTACCAGACGAGCGCCCCCCCTGTGCGAGAATCGCGGCATGCAAGGCGTCTATTCGGTCCTTCCGACCCCCTTTGCTCCCGACGGGAGCTTCGATTCTCCGAGCCTGGGGCGGGTCATCGACCTGTTCCTCGAGGACGGGGTCTCCGGTTTCACCGCTCTCGGGGTCACGAGCGAGGTCGCGCGGATCTCCGACCGGGAACGGGACGAGATCCTCGACGCCAGCATGACCCACGCGGACGGCCGGGCGCCGGTCATCGTGGGCGCCACCGGACCGGGCCTCGACGTCTGCCTCGAGCGCTGCCGCGCCGCCGAACGCGCCGGCGCCGCCGGGGTCATGGTTTCCCCGCCCCGCGCGCCGAAGTGCAACTCCGAGGCGATCTTCCGGCACTTCGCCCGGATCGCCGAAGCGATCTCGATCCCCGTCGTGATCCAGGACTTCCCGCCGATCTCGGGCTTCCACATGGAACCCGATCTCCTCGCGCGCATCTGCCGGGAGATCCCCTCGGCGCGCACGATCAAGCTCGAGGACGCGCCCACCCCCTACAAGGCGGCGCGCATCCGGGAACGCACCGAGGGGCTCGACATCGGGATCTTCGGCGGCCTCGGGGGCGCCTACCTCATCGAGGAGCTCATCTCCGGCGCCACCGGCGCCATGACCGGTTTCGCCTATCCCAAGCTGCTCGTGGCGGTCGTCTCTCGCTGGGACGCCGGTGACCGCGACGGGGCGGCGGCGGCCTTCTACCAGTACGCGCCGGTGATGCGGTTCGAGTTCCAGGAAGGCATCGGAATGGCCATCCGCAAGGAGATGCTCCGGAGGAGGGGAGCGATCGCCCATACGGGCATCCGCGCACCCGCCGCCCTGCTCGACCGGGCCACCGAGGAGGCGCTCGACCGCATCCTGGCCCACTTCGAGCTCTAGCCGCCCGGCGGACGGGCACCACCATGAGCCTGCTGAACCGGGCCATCGCCGGCGCCCTCCCGCTCCTGCCGAGGGCGGTCGTCGAGCCGTTCGCCCGGCCGTACATCGCGGGCGAGACCGTCGCGGATCTCGTCCGCGAGGCCGAGGCGCTGAACCGCCAGGGCTACCTGGTGGCGACGAGCCAGCTCGGTGAGTTCGTCACCGACCGCGCCGAGGCGGAGGGGGCGACCGAGGTGTACCGGCAGCTCCTCGACGAGGTCCATGAGCGGCGACTTGCGGCCTATGTCCACGTGAAGGTGACGCAGCTCGGCCTCATGATCGACCGCGACTTCTGCCGCGACCAGATCCGTTTCCTGCTGGAGCACGCGGCGAAGCGCGGCGGCACCTTCCTGCGCATGGACATGGAGGACAGCCCGCGGATCGACGCGACGCTCGGCCTGCATCGCGAACTCCATCCCGACTATCCGAACTTCGGGGTGGTCCTCCAGGCCCGGATGCGCCGGAGCCTCGACGACGCGCGGGAACTCGCCAAGGTGAAGGCGAACGTCCGCGTCTGCAAGGGCGTCTACCTGGAGCCCCCGGAGATCGCCTATACCGATCCGCAGGAGATCCGGGACCACTACGTGGCCATCCTCCGCGTCCTGCTGTCCGCCGGGTGCTACGTCGGCATCGCCACCCACGACGAGTGGCTCATCGCCGAGGCCTCCGGAATCGTTCAGGAACTCGGGCTCTCGGCCGCGGACTACGAGTTCCAGATGCTCCACGGGGTCCGGCCCCGCCTTCGGGAGAACGTGAAGCAGTCGGGCCACCGGGTGCGGGTGGGGGTGCCGTTCGGCCCCGACTGGATGCCCTATTCGCTCCGGAGGCTGCGGAAGAACCCGGAAATCGCCCGCCACGTCCTGCGAGCCGTCTTCTCCAAGGGTTAGCACGCGCCCACCCGATAGACTCGCGCGCCGTGGCACTGATCCTTACGGAGCGGGAGGTCGCGGAAATCCTCTCGATGAAGGAAGCCGTGAGGCTTCTCGAAGAGTCGTTCCGGCTCCACGCCGAGGGACGGACCCAGCTCGCGCCGCGGCTGGTGATGCCCCTCACCGGCGTCGCCGGGAACTTCCGGATCATGGCGGCGGTGATCCCCGACATGGGCGGCTTCGGCCTCAAGACCCTGACCGGAACCCCCGGGAAGCGGGCCCCCGAGGACACCTACTTCGCGCTCCTCTACTTCGACACCGAAACCGGCGCGCTCCGCTCGGTGATGCCGGGAACGCACATCACCGGAACCCGGACCGGTGCGGCCAGCGGAGTGGCGACCCGGCATCTGGCCCGGGCCGACGCCGCGTCGCTCGGCCTCATCGGGGCCGGTTTCCAGGGCCGGAACCAGGTGGCGGCGGTGCGCGAAGTCCGCGACATCCGCACCGTGCGCATCTACGACGTGTTCCCCGAAGCGGCGGCCAGCTACGCGGCGGCGCTCTCGGCGGAGGGCCTCGACGCGCAACCGGTGGAGGGCGCCGAAGCCGCGGTCCGGGGCCTCGACGTGGTCTGCGCCGCCACCACCGCAAAGGAACCGGTCATCCTCGCCGACTGGCTCGAGCCCGGGATGCACGTGAACTCGGTGGGGGCCAACGCCCCCGTGAAGCGGGAGGTCGAAGCGGCCGCGTTCTCAAGGTGCCGCGTCGTCCTCGACTTCCGGGAGCAGGTCCTCGGCGAAGCGGGCGACATCATGGCCGCCGTCCGGGACGGCGACTTCCCCGAGGACCGGATCCACGCGGAGCTCGGCGACATCGTGGCGGGCCGGATCGCCGGCCGGGAGTCCGCGGACGACATCACGCTGTTCAAGTCGGTCGGCGTGGCCATCGAGGACGTCGCCTGCGCCGCCTTCGTCTATGACGAGGCGCAAAAGCGCGGGCTCGGCCAGCCGATGCGGCTTCAGGACGCAGGATAGGACCGAGTCAACCCGAGGTCGGACATGCACCACACCACCGAACGGTTCACCTCGCGCTGGGGCGTGCTCCTGGCGACGATCGGAATGGCGGTCGGCACCGGAAACATCTGGCGCTTCCCGCGGATCGCGGCGCAGAACGGCGGCGGCGAGTTCCTGATCCCGTGGGTGATCTTCCTGTTCCTGTGGGCGATTCCGCTGGTGCTGGCCGAGTTCGCGCTGGGGAAGAGTTCGCGCCGGGGGCCGGCCGCCGCCATCGGGGTCGCGACCGGCGGCCGCCACAACTGGATGGGGATCTTCATCGGGCTCGTCACCACCTTCATCACCTTCTACTACACGGTGGTCACCGGGTGGTGCCTGAAGTACCTGGTCAGCTCGTCGCTCGGGGAACTGGGCGGGGCCGACCCGCAGACGTTCTGGGACAACTTCACCGCTCACTCCAGCCAACCGGTTCTCTTCCACGGCCTGGCGCTGGTGATCGCCTCGTTCATCATCTTCCGGGGGGTCGCCGCCGGGATCGAGCGGGTGAACCGCTACCTGATCCCCACGCTCTTCGTCCTGCTGGCGGTCGCCGCGGTGCGGGCGGTGATGCTCCCGGGCGCCGCCGAGGGGCTCCGCTTCCTGTTCGTGCCCGACGTGGGCAACCTCGGCGACTACCGGATCTGGCTCGCGGCGCTGACCCAGACCGCGTGGAGCACCGGGGCCGGCTGGGGCCTCATCACCGTCCTCGGCGCCTACGTGGCCGAGGGTCAGGGGTTCGTCAAGACCGGCATCACCGCGGTGTTGGCCAACAACTTCGCATCGCTGCTCGCCGGGATCGCGGTGATCTGCACCGTCTTCGCGCTCAGCACCTCCGCCGACCGCGAGGCGGCCCTCGGCGCCGGCAACGAGGGGTTGACCTTCATCTGGCTGCCGCGGTTGTTCGTCGACATGCCCGGCGGCAGCGTCCTCCTGCCGCTCTTCTTCCTCACGCTCTGCTGCGCCGCCATCTCCTCGCTCATCACCCAGCTCGAACTGGTGAACCGGATGGTGATGGACCTCGGCGTCGAGCGCCGCCGTTCCGTCCCCATGGTGGCGGCGGTCGCCTTCGTGATGGGGCTGCCTTCCGCATTCGCGCTCGGCTTCTTCCGCAACCAGGACTGGGCCTGGGGGGTCGCGCTGATGGTCTCCGGACTCTTCGTCGCGATCACCGTGATCCGCCGCGGAGCGCGACAGTTCCGCGAGGAGCACCTGATGGGGCCCGAGGAGGAGTGGCGCGTCGGCGCCTGGTTCGAGCGGCTCATCACCTGGCTCATCCCCATCGAGTTCGTGGCGCTGGTGGCGTGGTGGATGTGGCAGGCGGCATCCGTCGAGGGCGGCTGGGACCCCTTCGGCGAGTTCACCGCCGGAACGGTGGTCTTCCAGGTCGGCCTACTGATCCTGCTCTGCCTCGCGATCAACCGTTTCGTGTGGAGACGCGCCAGCGCCGCCTCGAAGGGCGATTGACCCCGGACCCGGTCCTTCCACCGGCGGACCCATGAGCGGCGGGTCGGACACCGTCCGTCTGAGCCCGTTCGACCGCGCGCTGCTCGCGGGCGAGGAGGGCGAGGCGCCGAAGCTGGCGATGCGCATCCTGGCGCGGATGGCGGAGGTCCGCGGCGCCGAGTCGATGCTGGACATCGAGGCGGCGCACATCGACAGCACCATCTACGTCGGGGACGCCGGCCTCGAGTTCGCCGAGCGCCTCGCCGGCCTCGGCGCGCGGGTGCGGGTGCCCTCGACGCTCAACGTGAGCGGACTGGACGAGTTCCACTGGCAGGAATGGTCGGTTCCCCCCGAGTGGGCGGAGAAGTCCGCGCGTCAGATGCGGGCCTACGACTCGATGGGGACGATTCCCACCTGGACCTGTGCGCCCTACCAGGGCCGCCAGACGCCCAGGTTCGGGCAGCAGATCGCCTGGGGCGAGTCGAACGCCGTCGCTTTCGCCAATTCGGTCATCGGAGCGCGGACGGAGCGCTACCCCGACCTCCTGGACATCTGCTGCGCGATCACCGGCCGGGCGCCCGCGGTGGGCCTTCACCTCGACGAGAACCGCCTGGCCACCCGCGTTCTGCGCCTGCGGGACGTTCCCGAGGAACTCGCGGCCGCGGACGACTTCTACCCCGTTCTCGGACACCTGCTGGGTCCCTTCGCCGAGGACGACCCGGTCGCGATCACCGGGCTTCCCGTCATTCCGGAGGAGGATCAGCTCAAGGCGCTCGGCGCGGCGGCGGCCTCGTCCGGCGCGGTCGCCCTCTTCCACATTCCCGGAGTGACCCCGGAGGCTCCCACCCTCGCGGACGCGTTCGGCGGCCGGGAACCCGCCGCGATCCTCGACGTCGGCCTCCCGGAACTGCGGGCGGCGCGCCGGGAGCTGACGACCCACGCCGAGGGCGCCCTGGACATGGTGGTGCTGGGGAGCCCGCACTTCTCGTTCGCCGAGTTCGGAAAGCTCGCCGCCCTGCTCCGCGAGCGGGGTCCGGAACGGGCCCTCCCCGACGAAGGCGGGTGCGAACTGGTGGTGACCACGAGCCGGGCGGTGCGGGACCTCGCGGAACGCGCCGGACTGCTCGAGCCGCTTCACACCTTCGGGGGCCGGCTGATGGTGGACACCTGCGTCCTGGCGACCCCGATGACCCCCGGGACCACCCGCCGCCTCATGACGAACTCCGCCAAGTACGCGTGGTACTCACCGGGCCTCCTGGGGTCGGCGGTCGCCTTCGGCAGCCTTGCCGAGTGCGTGGAGTCGGCCCGCCGGGGGCGCGTGGTCCGCGAACCGGGACCCTGGGACTAGCATGGACCGGCTACGCGGGCAGGTGATCGTCGCCGGAACCGCCTCGGGCGCCGTTCTCTACGCCACCCAGCCGCTCAGCTTCTGGGGCGGATACGACGCCGCTTCGGGCCGGATCACCGATACGCACCATCCCCTGGCGGGTGAAACGGCGGCGGGAATGGCGCTCGTCCTTCCGGCCACCCGCGGGTCCTCCACCACCACGGCCGTTCTCCTGGAGGCCATCCGGCGGGAAACGGCCCCGGCGGCGCTGATCACCCGTGGAGTGGATGCCTTCCTCGCCCTTGCCTGCGTGGTGGGACAGGAGATGTACGGGCGCTCGCCCGTGCTGGTCTGCGTAGGCGAGGACGAGTTCCGAAGCCTCGCCGAGTGGCCCGGTCTGGAGGTGGAAGAAGGAGCGCTCACTCGCCGGGAGCGTTAGCCCGGCCGCCCGCTATCCGAACAGGCTGTCCCGCAGGAGCAAGAGCAGGATGGCCACCTTGAGCGCCAACAACACATTCAGCTTGATCTCCAGGCGGCTGACCCGGTCCTCGAGTTCCAGCACGAACCCCACCTGCTCCTCGGCCGCCGCTTCCGCCAGTTCCTCCTGGACGCCAGCCTTCCGGAAGGCCGCGAACACCCGGGAGTGGATGATGGACACTGGAGAGTTCCCTTAGGCGCCAGCGATCCTAGCAGTCCGCCGGCGGACGTCGTCGCCGCCACGGCCCGCGGTCCCCATCACATCGGAATCCAGCGGCCGCCCGCACGGCGCTCGACGCGAATACGGGAGCTGCCGCCGTGAATCACGACCGCGAAGACACTGCCCTCGCCGCTCACCGTGATGCGTCCCGAGCCGGAGCCGCCGAGGGGCGAGAACGAGATCATGCCGGCGACCCCGACCTCGTGACCGGGGATCGCGGCCGGACCCGCTTCTCCGGCGGGAGCTCCCCACGCGACTCCGGGGAAACGCGCCCCAAACCTCCAGGGGTTCTCCAACAGGCGCTCGTCGCCGCTCGCGATCTCGGCCCGCCGAACGCCGTTGTGGTTGGTGTCCAGGACCAGGGCCACCACGGGTGAGTCGGCCGGCCCGGGAACCTCGATGTCGTGCCCGCTGAGGGGTGGATCGAAGACGACCGCGACATTCGCGGCGCGGGAAGCGGCCTCCGCGCGCGCTTTCTGGAGCAGCGAGCGCATGGCGAGGGCCGCCCCCCGAACGCGCTCCGTCCGCAGATGCCCGGCGAGCGGCGGAATGGCCGTCCCCGCCATCACCAGGAGCAGGGCGAGCGCCACCAGCAGCTCGACGAGGCTGAAGCCTGGCGACGGCGGCCGCCCGGCCGCGGCGCCGGGCACGCGAAGGCCGCGGTCAGGCTGCTTCGGGAACCGCATCCGGGCCACCGCGCCGGTCCGCGTCGCCGACCGTCACGTGGGGCCGGATCCGCTCGTAGACGCGCTCGCCGATGCCCTGAACGTTCATGAGTTCCTCGGTCGAGGCGAAGGGGCCGTTCTCTTCGCGCCATTCGACGATGCGCGCCGCCGTCACGTCGCCAATCCGGGGCAACGCGGTGAGTTCCTCCGCGGTGGCGGTGTTGATGTTGATGGGCTCCTCCGGCTGCATGGCGGAGACCCCGAGCATCGCCGAAGCGACGAGGGCGACCAGGGCCAGAAAAGGGACGCGGAACTGGGTCATGTGGTTCTCCTTGTGTTGACGTGAAGCGTCGGGAGCACGTTGTTCCGCAACGGACGGGCCAGTTCCGCGCGCCGCCCCTCCGCGCCTCCCGCCGGCGCCCGAGACCTTCGCCCTCCACACAGGGATCACCCTTGAATCAATGAGTTAGCGCTGCTCGAAGAAGACCGGCACCGCGGTCCGGCCGCCGGACTGCGCTTCGCGACCCCGGCTGAGGGGTCCCGGCGTCAACTCAAGTTGACCAAGAGCGTCAGCCAGAGTTGTCGCGCGTCAAGATCGCATTGCCCTCGGAGAGCCTGGAGGGAGACAGGAACGGCGGTGCCGGAGGGCCGAACGGATCAGCAACCCTCGGTCCCGCCGACGACGGTCACCGGGGTCCGCGCGGGCGGCCGCCGGGCGGGCCGCTCGAAGGAGCCCACGAGTTCGTCCCGCCATGCCTCGAAAAGGGCCAGGTGCTCCGCCGGGATGGGAGGGCCTGGGGGAAGGACGTGGGTGCGCGGATTCAGGGGCTTCCCGTGGCGATAGAGCCGATAGTCGAGGTGGGCGCCCGTCGAGACGCCCGTGGAGCCCACGAAGCCGATGACATCCCGCTGGCTCACGCGGCGCCCGGGACGGATTTCGGATGGAAACCCCGAGAGATGGAGGTACTTCGTCATGTAGCCCCCGGCGTGGCGCAGCGTGACCATGATGCCGTTCGGGCCCCGCCTGCCGGCATCCGTGACCACCCCGTCCGCGGTCGACCTGACCGGCGTCCCCAGGGGCGCCACGTAATCGACCCCGTAGTGCGGCCGGTACACCCGGTGGATCGGGTGGAGCCTGCGGCTGGTAAAGACCCCCGAGATCCGCGTGTATTCCACCGGACTCATCAGAAAGGTGCGCTGGATGGAGTTCCCGTCGTAGTCGTAGTAGCCGGATTCACCGGACGGCAGCTCAAAGCGGAACGCATAGATGGGCCGGCCGGCGTTGAGGTAGCGAACGCCGTGAACCTCGCCGTAGTCCTTCCAGTCACCCGCATCGTCGTAGCGCTTGTCCACGACCACCGAGTAGCTGTCTCCGGCCCGCGTGTCGCGGTGGAAGTCGATGTCGTACTCGAGGACCCTGGCGATCCGGCCCGCCAGATCAGCCCGTTCGCCCGCGCGGACCAGGCTCTCATAGAGACTGCTGTCCACCTCTCCCTGAACCACCGTCCGGCGATCGAGCGGCTCCCTGCTGAACTCGCGCGCATCCCATGACGTGCCGGCGCGGAAGACCGCCACCTCGCGGAAATCGTCGAGCGGCAGCTCGATCCGGGCGAGGTCGCCCCGCTCGTCCCGGTGCAGCCAGACGGTCTGTCCGACCTTGAAACGCCGGACGTTCGCGACCGTCGTCAGGGCCGCGCTGACCGAGCCCACTTCCCGGTGGGTCAGGCCGTTTCGCACCAGCACGTCGGACAGCGAGTCCCCGCGCGCGAACCGGTCGGGCACGGAGAAGAGTCCCACCTGGGGCCCGTCCGGGACCGTGGCAGCCGCTGCCGCCGGCATCCCGGGCGCCTCCGGCAGCGGGCCGTTCCAGGACTTCAGGACGCCCGCCCCGAAAAGGACGATTCCCCCGAGAAGACCGCCGATCACCGCGGTCGCCGAGGCGAAATGGGGAGCTTGGCGCACGCCGGAATTCTTCAGTATGCCACAGCGGGCACTAGATGCCCTGAACGGCCGAAGCGTCCGCCGGGTTCCCCGCGGCCGGGCGCAGGAGTCGTGAAATCCCCTCCCGCAGGGGTACCCGAGCCCTGAAACCGAGGAGCTCGGCCGCCTGGCGGATATCCGCGGCGGCATGCCGCATGTCGCCGGCCCGAACCGGCCCGAAGGTCGGAGTCAGCGCCGGTCCGGCCGCGTCCGCCACCAGGCGCCAGATTTCGCGCACCGACACCGAGCGCCCCGTTCCGACGTTGAAGACCTGACCTCCGGGCCCGCCGGAGGCTCCTTCGAGGGCGAGAACCAGAGCGTCCACAACGTCGGCGACGAAGACGAAATCCCGGGTCTGGCCGCCGTCCCCGTGGATTTCGGACCGCTTGCCGGCGAGGGCCTGCGCCGTGAAGCGCGCCAGGACGCCGGAATAGGGGGAATCGGCCGGCTGGCCGGGCCCGTACACGTTGAAGAAGCGCAGCGCGATGGCTGGCGGCCCTCCGGTGCGGTGGTGCAGCAGGACGTGGCGTTCCCCGGCCAGCTTGGTGACGGCGTACACCGAACGGGGCTTCAGCGGCGCCGATTCCGCGATCGGCCGTTCACCGGCTTCGCCGTAGACGGAGCAGGACGAGGCGTACACCAGAGCGGAGACGCCGGCCTGCCGGGACTCGCCGAGCACCACGAGGGTTCCTTCCACATTCACCCGGGCGGCGGCCTCCGGGTCCAGCTCCGCGCGGGGGACCGAGGCGAGCGCCGCCAGGTGCGCTACCCGGCCGACGCCCTCAAGAGCGCCGCGAACGGCGGCCGGGTCCCGGATGTCTCCCTCGCGAACCTCGATCAGCGGGTTCCCCGAGACGCGGTCGCGCCGGCCGGTCGAGAAATCATCGAGAACCCGGACCCGCTCTCCGGCCGCGGCGCGCTCGCGAGCCAGGGCGGAGCCGATGAAACCCGCGCCCCCGGTAATCAGGATCACGTGGGTCCGAGCCGCTCGTAAGCCGAATTCTGTTCCCCGGCGCGGTCGCCCGCGACGGGGTGACGGTCATGCATCTAGCCCGGCGGTTGCCCGACGGGTCGAGCGACCTACCCGGAAGCTCGGACAGGCGGCCCTCGGGCGCTTCCCTATTTGGTCTTGCTCCATGCGGGGTTTACCGTGCCCCGGACATCACTGCCCGGGCGGTGCGCTCTTACCGCACCTTTTCACCCTTACCGCTCCCCGGAGGGAGAGGCGGTCTGTTTTCTGTGGCACTTTCCTTCCGGTCACCCGGACTGGGCGTTACCCAGCGCACTGCCTTGTGGAGTTCGGACTTTCCTCCCGCTCCCGGAGGAGCCGGCGACCGTCTGAACGACTCGAACCACCTCGAATTGTACCGGCCCGGAAAACCCGACGCCCCGGCCCCGGCGGGCGGCGATGGTTAGCAGCCTGTCGACAAGGTCACGCGGCATTCGAACGGCGATGCATCCTGAACCGGGCCGCTACGCGCCCCTCATCGTTGCGTGTCGGTCGGAATACACCCGGTATTCCTCCCTAACGCGCCTTGTCAGCCGGGCGCCTCGCCGTTCTCGGTGCTCACGTGACCTTGTCCACAGACTGCTACAGATGCTCCCGCACGTCCGCTTCGCCGATCTCTTCCCCCGGGCTCAGGATCAGGATGCGCTCCACGAGATTGCGCAGTTCGCGCACGTTGCCGGGAAACGGCTGCCGGGCAAGGAGTTCGAGCGCATCCCCGGTGAACGAGCGAGGCTGTCCCCCCACCTCGAGTTGCTCCACGAAGTGAGCCACCAGCAGCCGGACGTCTCCGGGACGATCCCGCAGGGGCGGCATCTCGATCGGGATCACGTTCAGCCGGTGGAGCAGGTCGCTGCGGAAGCCCTCCTTTTCCAGGTCCTGGTTCGTCGCCGAGAGCACGCGGACATCGACTTCGACCGACTTCGAGCCGCCGACCCGGGTGATGCGGTTCTCCTCGAGGGCGCGCAGCACCTTGGCCTGCGTCCGGGCGCTCATGTCCCCGACCTCGTCGAGGAAGAGCGTGCCCCCGTCGGCCTGCTCGAACTTGCCGACCATCTGCCGGTGCGCCCCCGTATAGGAGCCGCGTTCGGCGCCGAACAGCTCGCTCTCGATGAGTTCCTCGGGGATCGCCGCGCAGTTGACCTCGATGAACGGTCCGGACGCCCGGCGGCTGGCCTGGTGGATCAACCGGGCGGCCACTTCCTTTCCGGTCCCGGACTCGCCGGTGATGAGCACGCGGACGTCGCTCGGCGCAACGCGCTCGATGCGTTCCCGCACGACGGCGAGGGCCGGGGATTCCCCCACCAGCTGCCGTCCGCCGCCCTCGCGGCTGCGGTGCATTTCCACCTCGGCGGCCAGGCGGCGGTTCTCGTTCTCGAGCCGCTTCCGTTCGAGCGTCCTCGTCTTGTCGATCGCCATGCGGAGACAGGCGCCGATGTCCCCTCCCCCGCCTTTCTCCAGAAAATGCGCCGCCCCCTCCTGGATCGCCCGCACCGCGGTCTCGATGTCCCCGTGGCCGGTGTGCATCACCACCGCCACCGAGGGCTTCTCGGCGCGGATGCGCCGGAGGACCTCCATCCCGTCCATGCCCGGCATCTTGATGTCCAGAACGACCAGATCGCAGGGATTGCGGTCCAGCGCCGCGAGGGCGTCCGGACCCGAGGCCGCCTCGAAGACCGTCCACCCCTCGTAGCGAAGCCGGCGGCGGAGCGACCGCCGGATCACCGCCTCGTCGTCGACGACGAGTACCGCGATGTCCTCGTCGCCGGAGGCAGGGAGCGGCATACGGCTCATGCTAGCCCGGCGTGAGCCCGGAGCGCCTCGAACCGCTGCGCCAATGCTCCGGCCGCTCCGGCGCCGCCGGCCCGTTCCATGCCGGAAAGCGCGGCGTCCAGCAGCTTCCGGCTTCCGCGAAGCCCCCCGAGTTCCTGCCTGAGCGCGGCGGCGGCGAGCTGGATGAACGCCCGCAGCGCCTCCCGCTCCGGCGTCTCCCCGCCCTCTCCGCGGGGCGCCGCCCGCCACAGTTCCTCCCACACCGCGTGGGCCTCCCACCAGTAGCGGGCGCGGAACAGCTCTTCGCCGTACCGGAACAGCCGGGCGTCCGGGAGGGCGGCCAGCGGGACCTGGTCCGCCGGGAGGAGGCCCGGCGGAAGCTGCTCGAAGAAGCGGTGCCCGTCGGGATGCCGCTCCGGATGGGGCGTCCGTCCGGGGCGGTGCCGGTAGGGAGGAAACGGGAGCTGGGATCGCGGCGGACCTGTCAACGGTCGCGCCAGATCACGAACTCGGCGAGCGCTTCCATGCCGTCCCGGTAGGACGAAGGCGGCACCGCCGCCAGGGCTTCCCGCGAGGCGGCCGCGAAGCCTTCCGCCACCCGGCGCGCCTCGTCGAGACCTCCCTGGCGCTCGACCAGCGCGAGGATCTCGTCCTGCTGCCCGGGGGTGAGTTCGCCGCTGTCGAGCACTTCCTCGACGAGCGGGACGGCCTCGGGTTCGCGCTCGAGGGCATGCAGGATCGGCAGCGTCAGGTGCCCTTCCTTGAGGTCGCTGAGCACGGGTTTGCCCACCATGGCGGCGCTCGCGGTGAAGTCGAAGAGGTCGTCCGCCACCTGAAACGCCATGCCGAGGTTCATGCAGGTATCACCGAGCGCCCGCTCGACCTCGGGGGGCGCCCCAACCATCATTGCGCCCATCTTCCCGCAGCCGTGGAAGAGGTACGCGGTCTTGAGACGCAGGATCCGCAGGTGCTCCTCGCGGGTCAGGCCGATCGTCCCGCCCCGCGCCTTTTCGAGGAGCATGCCCTCGATCATGCGCATGGTGAGGTCGCACATCGTGGCGACGACCTGGGGGTTTTGCTGCTCCACCGCCAGCGCCATGGACTGGATGTAGAGGAAATCGCCGATCAGGACGGTGAGGTCGTTGCCCAGCAGGCTGTTCAGCGAAGCCTGGCCCCGCCGCGTATCGGCCTCGTCGACGATGTCGTCGTGGACCAGCGTCGCGGTGTGCATGATCTCGACCATCGCCCCGTAGGAGGGTGCGCTGGGATGCGTTCGGCCCTTGACCCCGTCGGCGGCGCGCGCCGCGATCAGCAGCAGCATCGGACGGAGGCGCTTGCCGCCGCTCCGGTAGAGGTACTGGCTGGTCAGCTTCACCAGTTCGAGGTCGCTCTCGACCCGGGCGGCCAGAATGCGTTCGACCTCGGCGAGGTCCGGAGCCAGTTCGGCCTCCAACTCGGAGAGCAGGCTCCCGGGACTCGAAACGGACAGCATTTACTGAATTCGGCCGACGATTATCTCACGCGGAGAGTGCCGGATTCGCAGCGGATCCAGGTGGCCGGGGCGTCGCTGTCCCGAAGAAAAAGCGACGGAAGTTGGCGTCGGTCGCCGCCTCGATTTCCCCGAGGTCGGCCGACCGCGCGGCAGCGAGACAGCGGGCGGTCTCGACCACCATGGCGGGTTCGGCCCGCTTTCCCCGGTGCGGCACCGGCGCCAGATAGGGGCTGTCGGTTTCCACCAGCAGGTGGTCGAGGGGCACGAGCGCGGCGGTGCGACGGAGGTCCTCCGCGTTCCTGAAGGTGAGAATCCCGGAGAACGAGATCAGGAAACCGCGTTCCCAGCCCGCCCGGGCGAGCCGTTCGCTCGCGGTGAAGCAGTGAAGGATGGCCCCGCAGCCGGCGAGGTCCTCCTCGTCCGCGATGCGGAGGAAGTCGTCCTCGGCGTCGCGGTGGTGTACGACGACCGGCAGTCCCAGCTCCCGGGCGATCCGGATCTGGCGGCGAAACACGTCCCGCTGCTCGGCGCGCGGGCTCAGGTCGTAGTGGTAGTCGAGCCCCACTTCGCCGATGGCGAGCAGGCGCGGGCGGCGCGCGAGTTCGGCGAGCCGTTCCTCCGCCCCGAGTTCCTCAAACAGCCGGGCGTCGTGGGGATGACAGCCGAGCGTCGTGAAGAGCTGCGGCGCTTCCGCATCTCCGTGATCCGCCCCGTCCGGATGGAGCGCGTCTACCAGTGAAAAGGTGTCCGCCCACGAGCCCTCATCATCGAGCATGCCGATGGAAACGACCGTGGAAACCCCCGCCCGCGCGGCCCGAGCCAGCACGGCCGCCCGATCGGGACCGAACGCCGGCATGTCCAGGTGGGCGTGCGAGTCGGTCATCGGGAACCGCGCCCGGCGGCGTCGGGAAGCGGTGCCACCAGCGCCTGCCGGTAGACCTCCTTCAGGGGGACGCCGGCTTCCTCCGCGACGCGGCGGCAGTCCTCGAACTCGGGAGCGCGGTTCACCACCGCCCCGCCGCGCATCCCCAGCTTGAGCCCCACCGTTCCCCAGGGGGTCTTGACCGAGACCACCCGGCGCTCCAGCGTTTCCCGCTCGGCCTCGGTGATCCGGACCCCGAGCGTGGTGCTCTCCGAGAACAGCACCGACACGACCTCCTCCCGGCGGGGAGGATCCACGAGCGCCGTCAGCACGAGCCCCGGCCGGCCCTTCTTCATTTGCACAGGAGTGAAGAAGGCATCCCGCGCGCCCACCGCCAGCAGGCGCTCGAGCAGGTGCGGCGCGATCTCGGGCTGCAGGTCGTCGAGCGTCGCCTCGATGACGCTCACCAGCTTGCCGAGACGGTCGGGAGCGGTCCCGATCACCGCCCGGAGCGCGTTCGGGCGTCCCTCCCGGGGGTCCGCGGAGCCGAGGCCGTAGCCGATGCGTTCCGGGGTCATCGCGGGCCAGCCGCCGAAGGAATCGGCGAGCCCGGTCAGGACCGCCCCGGTCGGCGTGGTGCGCTCGAAGCCCGACCCGTCGGAGAAGGTGGGAACGCCGCGGAGCAGCAGCCCGGTGGCCGGCGCGGGGATCTCGAGGGTGCCGTGCTCGGCCTCGACCGAGCCGCTGCCGAGATTGACGGCCGACGCGACGACCCGATCCGGAGTGAGGTGGCCGACTCCGGCGACCGCGCCCACGATGTCCACCAGCGTGTCGAGGGAGCCCAGTTCGTGAAGGTGCACGGACTCGGCGGTCATCCCGTGGATCCCGCCCTCCGCCTCGAAAATGCGGCGCAGCAGCAGCGCCGACCGCTCCCGGACGTCGTCGGGAAGCCCGCTCCGGTCCAGGACGGCGAGGAAGTCGCGCAGGGTGCGGTGGCCGCGGTCGTCCGGCGCCTCGACGTGGGCCTTGATCCCCCGGAGTCCGCCGCGCGAGCCCTCTTCGAACGACACCGAAACGGGAGAGCGCAGTGCGGCGACGGTCTCGGAGAGGACCTCGGGGGGCACTCCCACGTCCACGAGCGCGCCGAGCAGCATGTCCCCCGAGACACCGGCGGACAGGTCGAGGTAGAGGACGCGCAAGGGGCGCGGCGGATTCTAGAAGCGCGGCGACCGGCCCCGGTGTCCCGGGACTCCGGAGCGGATAGTCTTGCCAGTGCGGTTCGCCCGGTTGCCGGACCGAAAAGACCGCCGCCGGCGGCCGCTTCCGCGCATGAGCACGTTCGTCCCCACTCCGCCGAGCGCCGCCTCGATGCGCGAGGAGGCGTTCCGCCGCCTCGAGGAGTTCACGCGGGAACGCGGGCTCAAGAAATCCCGCCAACGCGAACTCATTCTGGACCGTTTCCTCGGCATGGGCGGGCACGTCTCGGCCGACGATCTGCACAGCGACGTGCGGGAAGCGGACGCCTCGATCGGCCGTACCACCGTGTATCGCGCCCTCCGGCTCTTCTGCGAAGCGCACATCGCTTCCTCGATCGACCTGAAAGACGGGCTGACCCGCTTCGAGCCGGCCCTCTCCCGGGGTCACCACGACCACCTCATCTGCGTCCACTGCGGCCGGATCGACGAGTTCCTCTCGGCGGAGGTGGAGCGGCGGCAGGAGGAGATCGCGGCGGAGCACGGCTACCGGCTGGTGTGGCACCGCCACCAGCTCTACGGGGTGTGCGGCAACTGCGAAGAACGAGCCTGACAGCGGCTCACAGTTCGCCGGCTTCGCTGAAGCTGTGCCACTTTCCGGCTCCGATCACCACGTGATCGAGCACCGGGATCCCCATGATCGCTCCCGCTTCCTGCAGGCGCCGGGTGAGTTGCCGGTCCGCTTCCGAGGGCTCGGGATCTCCGGACGGGTGATTGTGGAAGAGGATCAGTGACACCGCCTGGTAGGCCGCCGCGAGCCGGAACAGGTCGCGGGGGTGGACCGGAGCGCCGGTCAGCGAGCCGCGCGAGATGATCTCGGCCCGCCGCAGGCAACCGCGGCTGTCGAGCATCAGGATGCCGAACTCTTCGACTTCGCGGTTCCCGAAGCGGGCGATGAGGTAGCGCGCCACCTCGGCGGCACCGCGAAAGCAGGGTACGTGCTCGTCGCCGGGATAGCCGGCGCGGCGGCCCAGCTCGAGGGCGGCCGCCAGCCGGATAAGCCGCGCCGGCGAAAGCCCGGCCCGGTGCGCCAATTGGCCCAGCGGCGCCTGGCTGAGCGCCGCCACGCCGCCCAGATCGTCGAGAAGGCGGCGGGCCAGGCCGTCCCCACCGGGCCCGAGCACGAGGCCGAGCAGTTCGCCGCTGGTCAGGGATCGCGCCCCGTGCTCGAGGAGCCGGTTGCCGGGCGTGTCCGCCGGGACGCGCCGGCGGCGCACCGGAACGCGGTCCGGATATCGCGGCGCCCTTCGGCGCAGGGTTCCGGGAACGGCGGGCCGGCGGACAGCAGCCGGAACCTTCAAGCCGGCGGCCGGCTGCGCTGGCGGAAGACGCGGGCGGTGGAACACACCCCCGTCATCCACGTGGCGTAGGGGGAAGCGTCCAGAGCCGGCGCGAACCCGGCGCGGAGGAGAACCCGCTCCGAGGCAGGGTTGCCGGGTGTCACCAGACCGAACAGGTCGGCCCCCGGGAAGCGGACCCCGGCGAACCGAACGGCGCTTCGGACCGCCTCGGTGGCGTAGCCGAGCCCCCACACCGGACGGGCAAAGCAGTAGCCGATCTCCACGAGGCCGGGCGCCCGCTCCAGCAGGCTGAGCCCCCCGCGCACCCGGGCGCTCTTCCGCTCGACAACCGCGAGATGGAACTGCGAGGTGTCGGCCGTCCGGACCCCGGCGATGGCGTGCCGGAGAAAGGAGAGGGTCTCCTGCGCGGCGCTCGGCCCCCAGCGGAGGTGCCGGGTCACTTCGGGATCACTCGCGTACTCGTGCACGTCGGCAAAGTCCGATTCCCGAAACGGCCGGAGGACGAGCCGCTCGGTGTCGAGCGGAAGGCCGGGGGGCCAGTCTCCGGCGGCCACCGGAGACGACGCGTTCGTCCGGGCGGACTTCACGGGAGCGGGTGCGGTTCCACGGGAGGCCGTTAACCGGCCGACTCCGCCGCTCGCTTCAGATCTTCAAGGTCCTGTTCGAGCGCCTTCCTGACGCTCTTCATCATCAGCCCGCTGAAGACCGAGAAAAGCCGGGCGAAGAAGCTCAGCGGCCGGGCCCCGAACACGAACGTGACCCGGGTCCCGTCTTCCTCGGGAACGAAGGTGATCTCGGTCCGGTAGTGCGCCCCGTGCGATTCGGCCTCGACCACGTACGACCGGGGCGGATCGAAGCCGGTCACCCACATTTCCTCGGTGGCCTGCTTGCCGTAGAGCGTGCGGGTCTCGCGCCAGCGGGTTCCCTCTCCGACGGGCCCGTCGGTCAGCACCTGGGCGCTGTCGATGCCGGACATCGTTTCCGGCAGGCTCGCGAGATCCGTCGCGATCTCGAAGACGCGCTCGGGGGGCGCCGCCATCGTCGTGGTGACCTCTACGCTCGGCATGGGCCGGGGAGTCTAAGCCGGAGGCGCCGACCGGCCCAGGTCAGTCGGAAACCCGGGGATAGCGGGTGGTTACCCCGCCGGACGTGAGGGTCAGCGCCGGCGCGCTGTCGTCCGGCCCGGACTCGCACACGATCCGGGTGAAAGGGTCGTCGTCCGGATGGAAGACCCCGTCGCCCACGGGCACGAGCCGCGCTCCGAAGCCGAACAGCGACCCGTCTTCGAAACGGACGGTGACCGGCGACCGGCCGGGATCGTAGGTGCCCGCGCAACGCCGGAGGTCCGGCTCGGGAACCTCGACCTCGTTTACCGCGGGTTGTTCCATGCCGAGCGCCGCCCGGGCGATCCGGTTCGCGAGAACGCCGGGCCGCCCGGAGCCGGCGTTGATGAGGACCGCGATACCGAGTTTCGCCTCGGGGTAGTACGCAAGCTGCGCGCGGAAGCCATTGATTCCCCCGCCGTGGGACACCCGGGCGAGCCCGTGTTCCTCCCCGAGCGAGAGTCCGTAGCCGTAGTGCACGGGATCGCCGTTCACGAGACTTCCGCGCGCCGTCATGCGCTCATAGCCGGCGGAACTCACCGCCCGACCCGCGGCCAGCGCCCGCTGCCAGGCGAGCAGATCCAGCACGCTCGCGCCGAGCGACCCCGCCGCGTAGGGCAGTTCCATGCTCAGCGGCTCGTCGTTCACGAAACCGCCGTCCTCGCCGACTTCGTACCCTTCGGCGCGGCCCGGAACGAGGGGGCCGTTCCTGAGATAGTGGGTGCGCTCCAGCCCGATGGGTTCGAAGAGCCGCGCCTCCAGGAACTCGGTGTAGCTCATCCCCGAGAGGCGTTCGATCAGGACTCCGAGCAGGTAGTAGCCCGAGTTGTTGTACTGGTAGCGGTCGCCGGGCTCGAACTCGAACGGGGGCTCGGAGAACAGCTCCAGCATGGCCTCGTGGCCGAGATCGAGGCGGGACCGCTCCCAGAACTCCGGCATCTCCGTGTAGCCCTTGATCCCCGAGGTGTGGTTCAGCAGCCGTTCGACCGGCACCTCGAAACCCTGGGTGTCGTAGTCCGGCAGGTACTCGCGCAGATCGGCGGACAGGTCCAGCTTTCCCTCCTCGACCAGCAGCATGGCGGCGGCCGCCGTGAACTGCTTGGTGACCGAACCGATGCGGTACACGGTGTCCGCGGTCGCGGGAATCTCGTTTTCGAGATCCGCGTAGCCGAAACCGCCCGCGAAGACGACCTCGCCGCCCTGCTGCACGCCGATCGAGATCCCGGGGGCCGGATGGTTCCGGAGGGCATCCTGGGCGAGTTCGTAGATCTCACCGGCCAGCGGCTCGTCCGCCCGTCCGTAGTGCGCGGGGGAGTCCGCCGGAGGCGATCCGCAGGCGGCGAGCACAGCGGGCATCAGGAGAGCCGGTACCCGGCGAAACGGCGGCTTTCGGAGCATGGCCGCGATCATAGGATCTTTCTGAGATTCCCCACCCGGACCGTCACCCGCTCCCGGTCGAGCCATTCGAGCAGCGGAATCGCGTGTTTGCGGCTGAGCCCGAAGCGCTCCTTGAACCAGGCGACGTCGATCTGCGGGTTGGCGGCGGCCCGCTCCGCAACCGCGCGCCGCAAGTCGGCAATACACCCGGCATCGAAGTAGAGATCGGGGCTCACGTCCACCACCCGGCCCTCGCTCAGGAGCAGGCGCCGCAGATCATCCACAAGTTCCGGGGACGCCTTGAGCCGCTCCGCGGCTTCACCGAGGGTCGGAGGCGTGAATCCCCCCTCGGCAAGCAGCCTGGCGAAGCCATCGGAGGCGCGCTGCTCCCCGCCGGTCAGCTCGATCCGGCGGCCCGCCGTTCCCACCGTGGGCCGGGTGAGTTCCACGGCGCCCGCCTCGGCGAGACCCCGGAGCGCTCCGTCCGCCACCACGCCGGGAACGCCGGTCTGTTCCCGGAGCTGCTCGAGGGGCATTCCCGCGCGCAGCCGGTGGTCCGACTCCCAGGCGGCGAGCCGGGTGAGCATGCTGTCCTTGAGGGACCGGACGTTCCCGGCCGACAGGAAGACCCGTCCGCCCCCGCCGGAAGAGGCGCCGTCGCCGAGCGCCTCGATGTCCCCGCGCCCGGCGAGTTCCGTGACCACCTGATCCGCGTCCGGCACCCGGATTCCCAACCGGCGGCGCAGAACCGTCTCGCCGAGGCCCCGGATGCCGGCCTCCTCGATGAAGGCGGCGGCGGCGCGGGCATCGGTCACGCGGTCGAGCGCCGCCACCCGGTCGTGCGCCGCCGGGCTCCGGGGAGGCCGCTTCGGCGGCAAGGCGTCCAGGATCCGGCCGCCGCCGATGGTGATCACCGGCGAGTAGCGCCGGATGATGAAGCGATCCCCCCGGACGGCGGACAGCGGCGATTCGAGGCGCATCTGCACCAGTCCGGAGTCTCCGGGGGCCAGCCCCGCCGCTCCCCCGAGAAGCCGCACCCGGGCGAGCGAGGTGGCGGTGCCGACGTGGAGGTGGACGCGGTCCTCATCTTGGACCGGTCCGGACGCCCACCCGAGCACTTCGAGCCGCGCATCGAGCATCCGGGTCGCCCCGAGTTCACCGGGCGCGGCGACGACGCACCCGCGATCGACCCGGAGACGGCCGGCGCCGGCGAGGTTCAGGGCCGCCCGCTGTCCGGCGTCCGCCGACTCGACGGAGGTTCCGTGGACCTGGAGCCCCCGGACCCGGGCGCGCACGCCCTCGGGGAGGACTTCCACCTCGCTTCCGACCGCGACGCGGCCCGACACCAGCGTCCCGGTGACCACGGAGCCGAAACCGCGCATGGTGAAGGCTCGGTCCACCGGCAGCCGGAAGGGGCCCGAGGCGTCGCGGGCCCCGGCGGCGCCGGCCGCCGCCGCGAGCGCGCCGCGGAGCTCGTCGAGCCCCGCCCCGGTCTTCGAGGACACCGGGACCAGGGGCGCTTCCGACATCGCCGAGCCGGCAAGCAGCTCGCGCACCTCGAGGGCGGCGATCTCGATGAACTCCGGATCCTCCACGAGGTCGATCCGGGTCAGCGCCACCACCGCGGAACCGACGCCGAGCAGGCGGCAGATCTCGATGTGTTCGCGGGTCTGGGGCATCACCGACTCGTCCGCGGCCACCACCAGCAGCACCACGTCGAAACCGGAGGCGCCGGCGAGCATGTTGCGCACGAACCGCTCGTGGCCGGGAACGTCCACGAAGCCGTAGTTCACGCCCTCGTGCTCGAGATGCGCGAAGCCGAGGTCCACGGTGATCCCCCGGGCCTTCTCTTCCTTCAGCCGGTCGGGGTCGGTGCCGGTCAGCGCCAGCACCAGCGAACTCTTCCCGTGGTCGATGTGGCCGGCGGTGCCGACGACCACGTGTTGCATGCCGGGAGTGTAGGAAACCCGGCCGCTGTCGCCGTCACCGCGCGGAGGCCGGATAATGGCCCGCCCACCCGGTCCGCAAGGAGGATCACGGCATGCGTTCCCCGATCTCGAAGTCGATTCTGTTTGCCCTCGCGCTCCTGCTACCCGCCGCGGCGTTCGCCCAGCAGGGCCCCGAGAAGGGCTCACTGGTCATCGTCGGCGGGGCGCTCCGCGACGACGCGATCCTCGAACGCTTCGTCAGCCTCGCGGGAGGACCGGAAGCCCCCATCGTGATCATTCCCACCGCCGGCGGCGAGGACGACTACGACGCCTGGTACGCGGGCGCCCGGCGTTTCCGCAACCTCGGCGTCAAGAACATCACCGTCATCCACACCTGGGACCGCGAAGAGGCGGAGAGCGAGGAGTTCGCGGCCCCGATCACGAAGGCCCGCGGGGTGTGGTTCCCCGGCGGCCGGCAGTGGCGGCTGGTGGACGCCTATGCGGACACCCGCACCGAGCGCGAACTCCACGCCCTGCTCGCCCGGGGCGGCGTCATCGGCGGGTCCTCGGCCGGGGCGACGATCCAGGGCGAGTACCTGGCGCGGGGAGACACCAGCGGCAATACCATCATGATGGGCGACCACGAGGAGGGGTTCGCCTTCTTCAGGGGAACCGCCATCGACCAGCACCTGCTGGTCCGCAACCGGCACTTCGACCTCCTGGAGATCATCGCCGCAAGGCCCGAACTGCTCGGGATCGGCATCGACGAGGACACCGCCATCGTGGTCCGCGGAAACGGTTTCGAAGTGATCGGCCAGGGCTACGTCGCGATCTACGACAACACGCGAGAGCTCCCGAACGGCGGAACCTTCTACTTCCTCATGCCCGGGGACCGCTACAACATCGAGACCCGGGAACCGATGCGCCTGCAGTTCGGAGACGGCGCGTTCCAGACCACCGTCAAGAAGAAGCGCTGATTCCGGCGCGCGCCTTGCTCGCCGACCCCGCGAGACGCCGTCGGCGGGCCTTTAGAGCGGCCCGCCGTCTCCGGCCGCCGCCGGCTGGATTCTGAGGACGCCGTCCTCGAGGCGGAGCGCCGTCAGGAAGCCGTTCCAGACGCAGCCGGAGTCGAGGCACACGGCTCCCTCGGAAACCATGAGGCCGAGGGCCGCCCAGTGTCCGAAGAGCACCCTGAGGCCATCGGGAAGCGAAATCCCTTCGAACCACGGACGGTGACCCGGTGGAACGTCCTCGGGAGTTCCGTCGAAGTCGAATGCGGGCCGCCCCGCCCCGTCCACGATTCGAATTCGGGTGAAGACGGAAGCCGCCGTCACCGCCTCGCTGAAGCCGTTCGCGGATCGTTGGACGGCACCCGCGGGGCCGTCCCCGCGCAGCGCATAGAGCGCCCGGAGAAAGCCGGCGCGGTCCTGCGCCAGCGCGTGGCTGGCGGCCTTTCCCCCGGACTCGACCTTCGGAAGGCCCCATCCGGGCACAACCCCGGCGTGGACGAGGAGAACCCCGCCCTCCAGGTGGACGAAGGGAAGTCCCGCCACCCAGTCGCAGAGTTCCTCGACATCCGGAGCCCGCAGTACGGGAGCCAGCGTGTCACGCGGCCGGGCGGGAATCACTCCCTCGCGCTGCGCCAGCAGATGCAGGTCGTGGTTTCCGAGCACGCACACGAGCGAGTCCCGGTGCCGGTACGCCCAGCGGAGCATGCCGAGCGAGTCGGGTCCCCGGTTGACCAGGTCCCCGACGAACCACAACCGGTCTCGTCCCGGCCGGAATTCCAGGCGGTCCAGAAGCGCCTGGAACGTGCTAAAACATCCCTGCACATCGCCGACGACCCAGGTTGACACAGGACCGGATGCTAATGCGGAGACCGGCCCTTCATGCCGGAAAGGATGCTTGACACCATGACGACGGGAAGCTCCATGGTGCATCCGGCGGTCCGGCCCGACGGCGGCGGCCGGGACTGCCGGCCGCCGGGCGCATGACCGCGAAGCGAAACCTGCCGATGGGCCTTTTCGCCGCGGTGGACCTCGGCTCTCGCAGCTTCCACCTCACAGTGGCCCGGGTCCACGGCGAGAACACCGAGGTGGTGGACCGGGTGAAGGAACCGGTGCGCCTCGCCGCCGGGATCCGCGACAAGGGCATCGAACCCGCGACCTGGGGGCGGGCGGAAGCCGCGCTCGCCAGGATCGGGGAGCGCATCCGGGACATTCCCCCCGGCCAGGCGCGCGCCGTGGGCACGAACGCGTTCCGGCAGGTCAAGAACCGGAAGGCGCTCCTCGGCAAGGCGGCGAAGGCGCTGGGCCACCGCGTCGAGGTCATCTCGGGCGCGGAGGAAGCCCGGCTCATCTACCTCGGCGTCAGCCATCTGCTGCCGGAGGGGAACGGCCGCCGGCTGGTCGTGGACATCGGAGGCGGGAGCACCGAACTCGTGATCGGAGCGAGCCACGAACCGCTGCGCGCCGCCAGCCTCTACATGGGATGCGTCTCCTATACGCGGCGGTTCTTTCCGGGCGGCGTCATCACGAAGCAGGCGTTCACGGCCGCGGAAACCGAAGTCCGCCGCGAACTCGAAACCGTGGAGGAGAAGTTCCTGGGACTCGGCTGGTCGAGTGTCTTCGGGTCCTCCGGAACGGTGCTGGCCGCCGCGGAACTCCTGAGGGCGAACGGCGGCCTCACCCGCCCGGGGTTGAAGAGCCTGCGCGGCCGGATGATCCGCGCCGCCCACGTCGAGGCCCTCGCCGAGGGGCCGGACGCCATCCCCGGTTTTCCGGCCGACCGCATCTGGGATTTCCCGGGCGGCGTGGCCATCCTCCGGGCGGCCATGAAGTCGCTGGATATCCAGAGGATCGAACCGGCCGACGGGGCGCTCCGCGAGGGGGTCCTCTTCGACCTGATCGGCCGCCGCCGGCGGGAAGACGTCCGGGAAGCCACCATCCGCAATCTCGTGAGCCAGTACCGCGTGGACCGCGAACAGGCGGAGCGGGTGAAGGCCACCGCCCTCGTCGGGCTCCGGCAGCTGCGCGACTCGTGGGGGCTCGAGCACGAGTCGCACGAACGCTTCCTGCGCTGGGCCGCCGATCTCCACGAGGTGGGACTCTCGGTCTCGTTCAGCGGCTACCACCGCCACGGCGCCTACATCGTAAGGAACTCGGACATGCCCGGGTTCTCGCGTGACGACCAGGAACTGCTGGCCGCGCTCATCGAGACCCACCGCCAGAAGCTCCGCTACGGGCGCTTCGACGAAATGACCGCGGCCGACGTGGTGACCACCGGGCGGCTGGCCGCCATCCTGCGCATCGCGGTGCTCCTCTGCCGCCGGCGGAGCCGCGAGCCGCTGCCCCTGATCGAGGCGGCCGCCGAGGACGGCCGGCTCGAACTCTCGTTCCCTCCCGGCTGGCTCGACCACCACCCCCTGACCCGCGCCGGGATCGCCCAGGAGGCGACGGAACTCGCCGCGATCGGCCTCGAGCTCCGGGTGGACGACCCGACGAGTCGGTCACGAAGCTGAAGATCTGGTAGCGGCCTTCCTGCTCGAGCATTCAGCCGCGGATCCGCAGCGCGCCCGTTGCTTTCCCGCGGACGACGATGCCGGCCGGGGCCTGGCGCGGCTCAGTTACGCCGCGGGTTCTGGAAGTCGAAGAGCCACTGGAAGAGAAGCAGCAGCTCGTGGTCGGCCACCTCGCCGAAACGCCAGCGGTAATCGGCCGAAAGGTGCGTCATGTTCCACGGGAGCTCGTACCGCGTCCCCGCCACGAAGTAGCTGGAGTGGCCGGGATCTTCCACCGGACCGTGGTTCGTTTCGGTTCCGACCTCCCCCATGGCCCAGATTCCCTGAGGGAAACGGTGGCGGAACCGGGCGAACCCGCCGAAGTGTTCCCGCCCGAATTGCTCCCGGCGGAAGGCCGCGCCCCGAAAATCGCGGCTGCCGTCGGTTTCGCCTTCCATGTAGAAGCCCGTCTGCCGCCGCGGGGTCAGCGCGTCATCAGGACCGTCTCGGCCCTCGTAGTGCCCGGCGTCCAGCAGTATGGACGCCCCGCCGATGTCGAAGGTGCGGCCGGCGCTGCCCAGGACGTCCTTGAAGGAGTTGTCCTCGGCGGCGTATCCGCTGCCCTGCACCACGTGAAGCCGCGCGTTATAGGCCCCGCGGTCGAGGAACATGAAGATGCCTGTCTCCCGCGACCGGGTCAGCTTCGTGCCGACGGCCGCCTGGATCGTCTGGCGGGAGTGCGACGACTCGGTGAATTCGCCGAACCAGGCGAGCGAACTGCGTCCCGCCCGGATCTGGAAACCGCCACCCACATCGAACTGCGCCCAGAAATCGTGCATCCGGGTCTTGCCCAGGTCGTAGGTGACGTTGGTGACGATCCGGTTTCCGATCTTCGTCTTGCTCCACAGCGAAAAGCTGCTGATCGAGGGGTCACCGAGATCTCCGGCCTCGTCGAGTACCCGGCCGCGGAACCGGACGTTCATGTCCACGAAGGGGGCCGCGCCGGCGCCGATCTGCGCAGTCCCGGAACCGGCACTTTCTCCGTCTTCATCGGCCTCGGCCTCGGCCTCGGGGGCGCTGGCGGTCTCGCCCGCTCCCTCGCGCGCTTCCTCCGCCGCGAGCTGCGCCTCACCCGTGAGTGGCGTGGCGGCTGCCATCTGCTCGGCCAGCTTCGCCTGCACGGTTTCTTCCTGGGCAGCCCATCCGGAAGACGCCCCCCCGGCAACGGCCATTCCGCCCATGGCCCAGGCTGTCAGGAAGAAGCAGAGCGTGCGGAACAGCGGTCCGCCTCGCCGCGCCAGACAAAGGGGCGATCTCCGGCCGCGAGCGCAACCGCGGCCACCCCGGGAATCCAAGCCCAGCATGGAGTGCGATTCTGCTGCTCGGGAGTTGCGTTTGCTTGAACGACTCTTGATGCGCCAGTCACGATCCCATGAACATCAGGGAACAAAAGATGAAAAACCCGTGAATCCGATCGGTGACGCCATCCGCAAACGCGCAACCCCGCGGAACCCAACCGGACCGGTGCCGGGCCGGTCAGCGCTCGGTGCGCATCGGATCCGCCGGATAGACGCCCAGGATCCTGACCGAGCGGGAGAAGAACCGGAGTTCTTCAAGCGCCTTCGCCACCCCGGTGTCCTCGGGGTGGCCGGCCACGTCACAGTAGAACTGGGTCGAGGTGAACGAGGCGTCCAGCATGTAGCTTTCGAGCTTCTGCATGTTCACCCCACCCGTCGCGAACCCGCCGAGCGCCTTGTAGAGAGCGCCCGGGAGATTCCGCACCTGGAACACGAACGTGGTGATCGCGTCCACGTCTCGTGGGACCCTGACCGGCTCCCGCGCCATGACGAGGAACCGGGTGATGTTCGTCGAGGCGTCCGCGATGTCGGGCGCCAGGACCGACAGCCCGTGAATCCCCGCGGCGAGCGCCGAGGCAATCGCCGCTTTCGTGGGGTCGCCGCCCTCGGCGATCAGGATCGCGGACCCGGCGGTATCGGCCTCCGCCACCGGGCGAAGGCGCCGGCTACGGATGAACTCCCGGCACTGGGCCAGCGCGTGCGGATGGCTGTGAACGGTCCGGAGTCCGCCGAGCCGGGCCCCACGCAGCCCCAGGAGCTGGTGCCGCACCCGGTGAAAGGCTTCGCCCACGATCTGCAGACTGGATTCGGGCAGCAAGTGATGAATGTCCGCGACCCGTCCCGCGACCGAATTCTCGATGGGGATCATGGCGAGGTCCGCCTTTCCCTCGGCCACTGACGCGAATGCGTCCTCGAAAGCCTCGCAGGCCAGGGGCTCATGGTCCGGATACCGGTCCCGGCAGGCCATGTCCGAGTAGGACCCCGGATACCCCTGGAACGCGATCTTCAGATCAGACATCGAACTCGGGAGCATACGCCCGGACGGTGTGTACGATCTTGGCGGCCGTGAAGCACATCCTGGTCATCGAGGACGATCCCGACATCGTCGAGCTCCTCCGGTTCAACCTGGAGCGGGAGTCCTATCGGGTGACGCCCGCCACGACGGGTTCCGAGGGATGGTCGGAGTTGGAGCGCGAGCAACCGGATCTGGTGATTCTGGATCTGATGCTGCCGGAGATCAGCGGGTTCGATCTTTGCCGCCGCCTGCGGAGGGACGCCCGGTACCAGCACCTCCCCGTCATCATGCTCACTGCCCGAAGCGAAGAGGCCGACGTCATCGCCGGCATCGAGCTCGGAGCCGACGACTACATCACCAAACCCTTCAGTCCCCGCGAACTGGTCGCGAGGGTGGGAGCGGTGCTTCGCCGAGCCGGACGGGCCGAACGAAGTCCGCCCGCGGCCATCGACGAGACCCTTCAGTTCGGCGACCTGTCGATCGATCCCGCCTCCCATCGCGTGCAGCGGGGCGGAAACGACCTGCCGGTGACCCATCTCGAATTCAAGCTGCTACACCACCTGGCGTCCCACCCACGACGGGTGTTCTCGCGGGAACAACTCCTCGACCGGGTGTGGGGGCGCGAGAAATACATCACACTGCGCAGCGTGGATGTCTATGTGCGCCGGCTGCGCCAGAAGATTGACGTCTCGGGGGATCCTTCGCTGCTGAAGACGGTTCGGGGCGCCGGGTATCGCTTCGAGCCTCCGCCTTGAAGCCGGGTACGACCCGCAAGCCGATGCGGCGCTGGCGGTTCCGCCGACCGTCGCGGCTGGCGCTGCGGTTGACCGCGGCGAGCCTGCTGGTTGCGCTGGGAACCCTGTTCGCAGTGCTCGCGACCACCGCCCGCGTCGTGAGGGAAAGCGCCGTCACCTCCACCTTCGCCGATCTGGACGGAGTCGTGGAGGTGGGACTCGCGAATGCGCCCACGGGAACTTCCGCGGCAGCTCTTCGGGACTGGGCCATGGCGCTCGCCTCTTTTGAAGCGGGCGGCGAGGAGGGCGCCACCCCGACACGCCGCGAGCGCCGGGTGACGCTCATCGCGAACGATGGAACCGTACTCGCGGACTCCCACGAGGACGCGCAAGCGATGGACAACCACCGGGACCGTCCCGAGATCATGGAGGCCTTCGCCACCGGGTACGGCCGCTCGCAGCGGTTCAGCGACACCCGCGGCGAGGATCTCACCTACGTGGCGGTCAGGCTCCCGTGGTGGGACGACACGGTGCTGCGACTGTCGGAGCCGGTGGTTCAACTCGAGGAGACCGTGCGGGCGATCCTGACGCCGGTGATCGCGGTGACCGCGCTCGCCTTCCTCGTCGCCGCGGTGCTGTCGCTGTGGTACTCGGCCCGGTTCGGGGAGCGGATCGCGCGGCTCGTCCGGTTCTCGGAGCGGGTGGCCCGGGGGGATTTCACGCCGGAGACCTCTCCGCTGCGGATGGACGAACTCGACCAGCTTCTCGCATCGCTGAATCGGACGGCGCAGGAACTGCAGAGCAGTTTCCAGTCCCTGACCGCGGAGAAGAACCAGGGCGCCACCATCCTCTCCAGCGTCGCGGAGGGCGTCGCGGTGGTCGACGAGGACCTGCGCATCCAGTACGTGAACGGCGCCTTCCGCGAGGTGCTTTCCCTTCCGGGCGAGTCCTGGCGCGACTATCGGGGGCGGCACGTACGGAACGTCCTGGAGAAGAAGCGCCTCCTCAAGATGGTGCGCGCGGCGATGCGAGGTACATCCGAGGAACGCGAAATCTCCCTCAATGACCGGGAGGTGCTGGTCCGCGCCGCCCCCATCCGCTCGGTCGTGTCCGAACGACCGTCGGCCACGCCCCCTGCAGAGAACGGTTCTCACCATTCCGGGCCGGCGGGCGCGGTGCTGGTACTCATGGACGTGACCCAGCTCCACGCGCTGGAGCGGGTGCGGCGCGACTTCGTGGCCAACCTCTCCCACGAGATGAAGACGCCGTTGACCGCGATCCGCGGTTTCTCGGAGACGCTCCTCGACGGCGACCTCGAAGGACCACCGGAGCAGCGGCGCTTCCTCGGGATCATCCGCCAGCACGCGGTCCGTCTGTCTCATCTGACGGACGAGTTGATGCGGCTCGCCCGGATCGAAGCGGGCAAGCTGGAGGCCGAGCCGGTGCCGGTCCGGATCGAAACGGTCGTCGAGTCCGTCCTCGAGTCGGCGCGCCTGAAGGCGGGCGACCGCAGCCTCGCGGCCCGCGCGGCGGACGATTCCCGGGCCGTCCCGACCGATCCCACGCTGCTTACCGAAATCCTCCAGAACCTGGTGGACAACGCCATCCAGTACTCCGCCTCGGACGGCCGGATCAAGGTCGTGACCGGGTTCAGCGACGCGGAAGTCCGCGTCTCGGTCAGCGACAACGGAGTGGGCATCCCGAAGGCGCACCTGGGCCGCATCTTCGAGCGGTTCTACCGGGTGGACCCGGCCCGGTCCCGGGAGGTCGGCGGGACCGGACTCGGTCTGGCGATCGCCAAGCACACCGTGGAGGTCCTCGGCGGGCGCATCGAGGTGGAGAGCACTCCGAAGCAGGGCTCGAAGTTCACGGTGGCCCTTCCGGCGCCGCGGCCGGACGCTCCAGCCGCCGAGATCAGCGCCTCCGGGGACGCGGTCCTCGACCACGCTTCCCCGGCCTAGCGACGCGGACCGGTTCCGCGGACAAGCCAAACTCCAGGTCACCCCGCAGCGGGTCCACGCGGACGAGCTGCGCTTCGAGCGCGTCGCCGATCCGGAAGCTGCGGCCGGTCGCCGGACACCGGAGCGAATGGTCCTGGCGATGGAAACGGAACCGTCCCCCGGTGAGCAACGCCATGGGCACGGTCCCGCGAGCGGGAATCTCGTCGAGTTCGATGGCCAGACCGAAACGGCCCGTCTCGGAAACCCGCGCGGCGAAGGCGTCGCCGAGCCGGCCAGCGAGAAGGCGCGCGATGCGCCGTTCGACCAGAGTCCGTTCCGCCGCCTCGGCGTTCCGCTCGGTCTCGGAGCAGGCCGCGGCGAGCGCCGGCAGCGTCTGGGGATCCGCGTCCTGGGATGGCTCGCCTTCCGCCACGGCGATCGCGCGATGCGCGAGGAGGTCCGGGTACCGCCGGATCGGCGAGGTGAAGTGCGTGTAGTCCGGAAGCGCGAGCGCGAAGTGTCCCCGCGCGCGGGGCGCATACACCGCCTTCCGCATGGCGCGGAGCAGCCTGCGCCGCAGGAAGGGCGCCTCGGGCCGGGACTCGATGCGGGCGAGCAGCCGGGCGCAGTGGACCGGACGGAGCGGCCCCGAGGGAACGCGCAGCCGTTCGCCGAAGCCGGCCAACAGGTCCTCGAAGGAATCGATCCGGGTCTCGTCGGGGGCTTCGTGCACCCGGTGGAGCGCCGGAGTGCCGGTACTTCGCAGCCGTTCGGCGACCGCCTGGTTCGCGAGCAGCATGAAGTCTTCGACGAGCCGGTGGGCGTCGTTTCTCTCCCCATAGCGGGCATCCAACAGGTTGCCCTCGGCGTCGGCGGCGACCACGGGCTCGGGCAGATCGAGGTCCACAGCTCCCCGCTCGGCACGCGCCCGGGCGAGGAGCGCGGAGGCGCGTCCCATGGTCCGGACGGCCGTGCCAATCGGCCCGGAGTCGGCGGCGGCGAGGAAACGCGCACCGTCCTCATACGACAGCCGGGCGGCGCTCCGGATCACTCCGCGGGAGAAGCGGGCTTCCCGCAGCCGTCCATCCGGGCCGATTCGCAGGCGGACTGACTGGACCAGCCGGTCCACGTCCGGGAAGAGCGAGCAGATGCCCGAGGACAACGCCTCGGGCAACATCGGTACGGAGCGCTCCGGGAAGTAGGCCGAGGTTCCCCGCCGGGCGGCCTCCTCGTCGACGGGGCTGCCGGGCGGGACGTAGTGGCTGACGTCGGCGATGTGGACCCCGATCTCGTAGCCGCCGTCCGGCAGCTCTTTCGCTTCGATCGCGTCGTCGTGATCGCGGGCGTCCTCGGGATCCATTGTCAGAATCAGCCGGCCGCGGAGATCGTCGCGGGCCCCGAGTTCGCTGGGGGCGACCACCGCGGGCGCGGCCTGCGCCTGGGCGACCGCCGCCGGCGGGAACTCATCACGGATCGAGTACTTCGCAAGGACCGCGAGCAGCTCCGCCCGCGGCGCGTCGGCGGGACCGAAGACGGACGTCACCTCGCCGATTACGGGCTGGCCTGGGGCCGGATAACGCCGAATGCGCACTGCGACGAGATCTCCGGGCTGCGCCCCGCCTGCCGGGAGCAGGATCTCGCGCGCCCACCCACGGTCCCAGACGGCGACGGTCCGTTCGGGCGTCACCAGACCAACGACGGAGGAGGCGCTCCGCTTGACGACCCGAACGACAGTCCCCTCGAGCCGGCCGCGCCGGGTGCGGAACGACGGCTCGACATCCACGAGATCGCCCGGAAGCGTCCCCCCCAATCGGCCACGCGTGATGTGAATGTCTTCCGCGCTGTGCGGCCCCTCCGGGATCACCCAACCGTCACCCTCCGGCCGGCCCTCGAAACGTCCCCGAACCACGCGGGGAGAGGGGCGCGCCCCGGGGGCTCCTGGGGGCCGCCGGCGACCCCGATTCTGTCGGCCGATTCCGCCCACCGGCTGCTAGAATCGCCCGCTCCGCGGGCCGAAGTGGCGGAACGGCAGACGCGCTGCGTTCAGGGCGCAGTACTCCTTGCGAGTGTCAGGGTTCAAATCCCTGCTTCGGCACCGCGCGCTGGTCGGGCTGGGGGTGGGGCGCATCCGCCTGTTCAAGCTCCGATATCAGGCAACGGATGGGCGAGCGCCCCACCCCCAACCCGAACGGCACTTCGTGCCTCGAATCGGAACTCGCCGCATCGCACTTGTACAAGGCCGAACCATAAAGCCCGATGCAGAGAAGCAGGCGAGTTCCGATTCGCGCTGTCTTTCTTGTGAAAGGGGGGCCAGCCCCCCTTTCACACTTTCCCCCCGAGTGGCGCACCGGCTTGGAACGCCGGCTTCAGCCGGCACCGCCCGCCTCAGGCCCGCAGCGGCGTCGCGCCACCGTCGCTCACGGCAGATGCGGCTTGGAGCGCCGGCCTCCGGCCGGCATCGCGGCCCCCGAGGGGCGCGAAAACAGGCAAAGGTGGTAGCAAAAAGGGGGCGGGGGGGGGGGGGGGGGGGGGGGGGGGGGGGGGGGGGGGGGGGGGGG
>JAPPGX010000119.1 GCA_028877265.1 Acidobacteriota bacterium | reverse complement strand
TGCGGCTGAGCGACGTCGCCGACGTCACCTACGAGTTCCCGACCCAGACCTCCTTCGACTACCTCAACGGCGAAGAGGCGGTCACGTTCCGCATCTACAAGGCGTCCAACGCGAACGTGTTGCAGGTCGCCGACGGGGTCAAGGCGGAGATGGACGAGATCGCCGCCATCCCCCGCTACGACGGGATCGAGATGCGCTACATCCAGGACTCGTCGCTCGACGTGCGCGGCGGACTGTCCCAGTTGACCCTCGCCGGCCTCTTCGGCGGCGGGCTGGCCATGATCATCCTGCTGCTCTTCCTGCAGAAGGTGCGGACCACCCTGCTGGTGGCGGTGGCCATCCCGCTCTCGATCATCACCACCTTCGTCATCATGTACCTCGGCCGGCAGACGGGGGCGGTGGACACCACGCTGAACGTGATCAGCCTCTTCGGGCTGATGGTGGCCGTCGGCATGCTCGCCGATCCGGCGATCGTGGTCATCGACTCCATCTCGCGCCACTTCACCGAGTACAAGGAGGACTCGCGGACCGCCGCCATCCACGGCGCCTCCGCGGTGACCATGCCCATCATCGCGGGCGCGGCCACCACCATGTGCGTGTTCGTGCCGCTCGTCTTCCTCGGCGCGACGATGGGCGGCTTCTTCCGGATCTTCACCGACTTCGGGTTCACCCTGAGCGTGGTAATCGTGGCCTCGCTCCTCGTGGCGCTCACCGTGGTGCCGATGATGGCCGGGGTCGTGCTCCGGAACGAACGGCGGGTCTATTCCCGGACCATGCGGCTCCTCGGCCGTCTCCACGGGAAGGTCATCCGGCGCACCCTCCACCATCGGTTCGTCTCGCTGGTGGTGGCCATCGGCTTGCTGGGAGTGGCCTGGTTCCTTTACCAGAACATCGAACGCTCCAGTTTCGACAGCACGGTGGAGCGCGAGGTGACCATCAACGTGGACGTGCCCCGGGCCTATTCGATCGACGAGACCCGGGAGGTGATGGAGTCGGTGGCGGCGCTCATCGAGGACCGGCGCGAGGAACTCGAGATCGCCGATGTCGTCTACGAGTTCCGCCGGGGCGGCGGCCGCTCCCGCGGCCGGGGCTACGGCGGCGGCGGCCGCCGCTTCGAGCTCTACCTGGTGGACGAGTCCGAGTCCGAACGGAGCGTCCAGGAGATCACCGACGAGATCCGGGACATGCTGCCGACGATCGCCGGGGTGGACTTCCGGATCGCCGAGAGCCGGGGACGCGGTCCCGGGCGCGGCAGCGGGATTCGGCTCGATCTCAAGGGCGACGATATGGACGTCCTCGAGTTGATCTCCGGCCGGGTGGTGGAGCGCCTCGCCGCGCTTCCCTGGATCCGGGACGTGGACACCTCCCTCGAGAGCGGAACGGAGGAGCTGCACATCAGTCCGAACGCCGAGCGGGCGCTCGCCTCCGGAGCCGGGACCTTCGCCGTGGCCCAGACCGTCCGCAGCGCGCTGACCACCCGGCCGGTGGGCACGATCGAGAGCGACCAGCGGGAAGTGGACATCGTGGTCCAGTACCCCGAGGAACAGCGCGAGCAGCTCGATCACGTCCGCCGCATGCCGGTCTTCGTCGGCGGCGCTCGGGTCCCCGTCGGCGCCATGGCCGATTTCGAGATGGTGAGCGGACCTCGGAGCATCGAACGGGAGGACCGGCGGCCCAAGCTCACGATCAGCGCGAACACCACCGTTCCCGGCGCTTCGTTCCGGCTCATGGGCCAGGTCCAGGAACAGCTCGCCGACATCGCCCTGCCGCCCGGCTACGAGTGGAGCTTCGACCGCTGGTCCCGGATGGGACAGACGGACTTCGCCGCCGCGGGGTTCGCCTTCGCGTTCGCGCTGCTGCTGATCTACCTGATCATGGTGGCTCTCTTCGAGAGCTTCATCCACCCGGCGGTGATCATGTTCTCGATCCCGTTCTCCTTCATCGGGGTGGCCATCACGCTGAAGCTCACGGGCCAGACCCTCGGCAACACCGCGATGCTCGGCCTGGTGCTGCTGGCGGGGATCGTGGTGAACAACGCCATCGTCCTGATCGCGCACGTCAACTCCCTTCGCAAACAGGGCATGTCGCGGGACGAGGCGCTCATTCTCGGCAGCGAACACCGGCTGCGGCCGGTCATGATGACCGCCCTGACCACCTTCTGCGGGCTGCTGCCGCTCGCCGCGCCGTACTTCCTGCCCGGCCTCTTCGGATCGGTGGACGGCCGCGCCGGGCAGTGGGCCCCGATCGGCTTGGTGCTGGCGGGGGGTCTGCCGACTTCGACCCTGCTGACTCTGCTCCTCGTGCCGACGATCTACGCGGTGACCGACGACCTGAAGCGCCTGCTCTGGCCCTACACCACGGCCCCCGAAACGTCCGCGGCCAGTGAACCCGCGGTCTCCGCCGGCGGGCCGGCTCTGAATCCAGTAACGCAATGAGGGAATTCGTGCCCCAGATCAACAGAACTTCCCGCGGGGGCCGGCAGGTCCCCGGGCGACAGCTACTCCAGGTGATCCTGTTGGCCGGGCTCGCCGCCGCCGTGGCGTGCGGTTCCGGCGAAGAGGCGGCCGGGCCGGGCGGCGGGAGCGGCCCCGGCGGCCGGCCGGGCGGAGGTCCTCCCGGCGGATTCGGCGGCGGAAGCGCCCCCGTGACCGCGGTCCCCGTCGAGGTCATGGAGATTCTCCCGGGGCCGATCTCGGCCTTCATCGAGACCAACGGAACACTCGAAGCCGAGCGTGAGGTGGACATCGTGGCCCGCACCGGCGGGCCGCTGGTGGCCCTCAACACCGAAGAGGGGGTCCAGGTGCAGGCCGGCGAAGTGCTCGCCCAGATCGACGAGCTCGAGGCCCGCGCACAGGTGGAGATTTCCCGAGTGGCGCTCCAGGATGCGGAAAACGCTTACGAGCGGGCGAAGGCCTCCCTGGAGAACGCGATCGTGAGTCAGGAGGTGTACGACCAGGCCTTCTCCGCCTTCGAATCAGCCAAGGCGCAGCTCGCCGGAAACGAGATCCAGCTCGGCTACACCCGCATCACCGCGCCCTTCGACGGCCTGATCATCCAGCGGGCGGTGAAGTTCGGGGAAACGGTGACCGCGGGACAGCAGCTCTTCCGGATCTCCGACTTCGATCCGCTGCTCTGCGTGATCGGGGTGCCGGAAAGGGACCTGGCCCGGCTCTCCGTCGGCCAACCGGCGATCCTGCGGGTGGAAGCGTTTCCCGGCGAGCAGTTCCAGGGTCGGGTGCTGCGCATCAGTCCGGTGGTGGACTCCGCCACGGGAACGATCCGGGTGACGCTCGAGGTGAACCGGCAGGGACGGCTCAGCCCGGGGATGTTCGCCGGAGTGCGGCTCGTGACCGACGTGCGGGAGGACGCGTTGATCATGCCGAAGCGGGCGCTCTCGCTGGAGAGCCTCGCCGATTCGGTCTTCGTCGTCGAGGACGGGGCCGCCTACCGGCGGAACGTGATCCTCGGCTACGAAGAGGACGACCGGGTGGAGGTCACGAGCGGCCTTGATCGCGGCGACCGGGTCATCGTGGTCGGCCAGGACGGGCTCACCGACGCCACTCCGGTCCAGATCCTGGCCGGGCCGGGCGCCGAGGAGCGTCCGGCGCGCACCGCGGGCGCCGCGTCCGGCGGCGGGTTCGAAATGACCGAGGAACGGCGCGCCGCGATGCGCGAGCGGATGCGGGCGCGCGGCATGACCGACGAGGCGATCGACGAACGGCTCGCGGCGATGGCCGCGGGCGGGGGTCCGCCGGGAGGACGGGGCCGGCCGGGCGCGGGA
>JAPPGX010000078.1 GCA_028877265.1 Acidobacteriota bacterium | reverse complement strand
GCGACTCGTTACCAGTACCAACCCCTTCTCATACACCCACGACCGAACGCTTACCTCTGACGCACTGAACGACTAGACGGGCAGGGCCGAGCATCAGGCATCCGTGCCTATCCGTAGGTCTATTCGTCCTCATTCGGGAGAGTCTCAACCGTCGGGTGGTCACGGGAGGTGCCAACGCCGCTCAGGCGGTGAAGAGACGGATGAAGATGGCCGCCAGGGTCACGACCAGCAGGGAGAGTGCGCCCCAGATGAGGCGAACCTCTTTCTTGAGCACCGCGACGTCCGTCTTGACGGTTACGAGATCCGTCTTCGCGGTCACGAGATCCGTCTTCACGGTCGCGAGATCCGCCGCGACCCGGTCAAGGGTGGCGGCGACCGACTGGATCTGGGCGCCGACGGTGCGATCTCACCAGCGACCGAGTTCCGCCCTCGGCGTCTCCGGCAGGGTCTCGGCGAGGAGCCAGCGGGCGAAGAGGATGCCCTCGCGGTATCCGGCCGTGCTGATCCAGTTCTGAGGCGCCGGACGGTGGCTGAGGTAGATTTGCTTTGTACGGGGTTCGTGCGGCTAGCGATCCCGCTAAGGCTCCTCGGACGGAGTACCAGTCAGGGAACTCGTGACCGCGAGGGCCATCACCGGGTAGAGCGTCCCGGTATACGTGATGAAGTGCCATGTCTCGGTATTGAGTGACTTCGTCCACCAGCGGCCCGACTCTCTCTGGTTCCGCCTGAGCCACTCCACGCCTCGCTGCACGGCGGGGTGCGTTGGCGGCACGCCCGCTGACGACAGCACTACGACCGCCAGACCGGTCTGGTGGCCATCGCTCGCGGGATCGCCGAAGTCCGCCTCGGCTCGCAGGCGTTCCGCGCGGTTGCCCCGGCCCCACTCCTCGGGCCGAGCGAACGAGCGAATCGACCAGCCCCCGTCCGGGCGCTGACGGTCCAGGATCACCCTGACGATGTCCTGCTTCTGGTCGGCGCTGACCACGCCCGGGAGATACCGGTCCGCCCAGAGCAACGCCACGCGAGCGTAGTCATGGGGAGGAGGGACCTCCCGCAGGTACTCTCGCAGACCGGCAACCTGCCTCTGCAACTCGGGGGAGGTGGCCTGCTCGAGCCATCCCGGAGCCAGACCCAGACTCATGGCCGCGACGGTCGCGAGCTGATACGCGTCGGACTCGAACGGCGGCCATGTGTCCGGCGAGTGCCACGCCCCGTCGTCCCGCTGAAGGCTGAACATGAGCTGAAAGGCCTGCTCGGTTTCGGGGGACAGCCGCCGGTCCACGTGCGCATCCCAGGATGCCAGAGACGCGGCCAGATGCACGACTTCCGCGGGGTTCACATCCTGCTGGAGCTCTCCGGGGTCCGCGGCGAGCCTGTCCTGAAGGCGCGCTTCGAGGAAGGCCCGCCAGCTTTCATCGGGCTGACCGAGACTCTCGGCGAGCTGCGGACGAACGATCCCGTACCAGCCCGTGGTGTGACACGAGACGCAGCCGCGGTTGTTCGCCCAGGCCTTGGCTCCATCCTCCAGGTAGGTGATCGCGCGCTCGATGGACAGATTCTCCGCCATCGGTTCATCCGCCGACGCCGGCGGGATGGAGATCTCTCCGAAGTGATACTGGTGCAGGCTGTGGTCACCCCACTGCGCGTGAAGCTCGGAGCCGAGAAGCGAAATCCCAGCGGACAGTCCGATGGCGGCGAGCGTGAGTCTCATAACCGATCGCAATCCCAAGAGGTCCTTGTGTTGGGGGCTGAGGCTACGATCCATCGTAGACGCTCTTTCGCTGCCACGCAAAGACACGCGCGCGGGCGTGGCTCGTCGCGGAGGATGCGACCGTTTAGCGGGGGCGGCCGGCCGAGCCCGCCTACTGGCCGCCGACTTCGAGCCGAACTGGCCGGGGCCGGCGCGGTCGCACGGTTCTACCGCGAGGAGTCACCAACACCGCCGAACACCCGAAAAAACAAAAGGCCGCGGACTCTGTTCGCTGCCCGCCTGACCGGGGGGAATGCGTGAAAGGGGGTTATCCCCTTTCACAAAAAAGTAACGACAAATCGGAACTCGCCGAAGCGCGCCCAGCGCGCGAGGGAGTTTCGATTCCCGAGCCAGGAGCGGTTGGGAGCCGGGTTCCCGGCCCCAACCCCTCCCGCTCCGGGGCCTGCGTGCGGCTCACGCCGCACTTGCGGCACCCCGAGCCAGGAGCGGTTGGGAGCCGGGTTCCCGGCCCCAACCCCTCCCGCTCCGGGGCCTGCGTGCGGCTCGCGCCGCACTTGCGGCGCTGCGGCGCGAAGCGCCGGGCGGTTCGGGAGCGGGGGACCGGCGCTACGAGCCTGGACGGCGGGAACCCGGACCGTCACGCGCCCCCGCTCCCGAACCGCTCGACGTCGATGATGCCGCCATCGTCAGGCCGGCCTTGATGAAGCCGTCGAGGTCGCCGTTCATCACCCGGTCCACGTCCCCCACCTGGTGGTTCGTGCGGTGGTCCTTCACCATGCGGTAGGGCTGGAACACGTAGGAGCGGATCTGATTGCCCCAGGTGTTGTCCCCCAGGCTCTCCTTCTCCGCTTCCTCCCGGGCCTTCCGCTCGCGCACCGCCCGGTCGTAGAGACGCGCCCGCAGGACCTTCATGGCGCTCTCCCGGTTCCGGTGCTGGGAGCGCTCGTTCTGGCAGGAAACCACGATCCCGGTCGGCAGGTGGGTGATGCGGACGGCGGAATCGGTGACGTTCACGTGCTGGCCGCCCTTGCCGCTGGCCCGGAAGGTGTCGATGCGAAGATCGCCTTCCTCGACCTCGATCTCGATCCGGTCGTCGAGGTCCGGGAAGGCCGCCACCGAGGCGAACGACGTGTGGCGGCGGTGCTGGGTATCGAAAGGGGACATCCGGACCAGGCGGTGGACTCCCGACTCGACGCGCAGGCGCCCGTACGCATGGTCGCCCTTGACCTCGAACGTGGCGCCCTTGATGCCCGCTTCCTCCGCCGGCTGGCGGTCGAGGAGTTCGATCTCGAACCCACGGCCCCTGGCCCAGCGGATGTACATCTCGAGGAGCATCTCGGCCCAATCCTGGGCGTCGGTCCCGCCGGCCCCCGGGTTGATGGTGACGATCGCGTCCTCGGCATCGTGTTCGCCGGCGAACAGCCGCCCAAGTTCGAACTCGTCGAGCTGCCTCTCGAGACGGTCGAGGTGCTCGCGGAAGTCCTCCGCGACGTCTTCACCCTCGCGGATCCACTCCGCCAGCGTCTCGACCTCGTCCACCGACCGCTCGAACGTGGAGCTCCGCTCCAACTCGGCAAGCACGCTCGCCCGGCGCCGGGACAGCGCCTCGCCGTCGCCGGATGCCGACCACACCGCCGGATCGCTCAGGCGCTCGTCGAGCCGGGCGATCTCCTCGCTCAGGCGATCCCGGTCAAAGAAACCCCCGGGCGACGACGGCGCGACCGCACAGATCCTGGTAACGGTCGAGCAGCTCCTGACTCATGAGTGGTTCTCCGCCGGCGGGAGGCTCGAATTCTAGTGCGGCTTGTTCGCGTTACGACGTGCGCGCCGCCCGGGGGGAAAGCGTGAAAGGGGGGCTGGCCCCCCTTTCACAAAAAGACAGCGCGAATGGGAACTCGCCCGCCGTTTCTGATTTGCGCTGACGGGACGGACGTAGAAGTCGGGATACGGCGAGTTCCCGTTCGGAGGCACGAAGTGCCGTTCGGGCGGCGGACGGGGTCCCGCGTCACGCGGATTCACGATCTCCATGGACTCGGTCTGGTAGCCCCGTCCGCCGCCCGACCAGCGCGCCCAGGCCGGCGCCGCCCGGGGCCGGGGGGGGGACCCCGGGGGCCCGCAAAAAGGGGGGGGGGCAATAAAACGCGCGGGGGGCCGGGGGGGGC
>JAPPGX010000151.1 GCA_028877265.1 Acidobacteriota bacterium | reverse complement strand
GGTGTGGGGAGGGGTGTCCCCTCCCCACGAGAAAACGCGGAGCGAATCGCGCAGCGATTCACTCCGCTAGCCCGTGGGGGAAACGCCCCGAATCCCTTGGATTGCGTGAGACTGGGCCGGTCTCGCGTTGTCGGTGAGATGCGGGGCGTTTCCTCCACGGGCTACTGCTGCTCGTCGGTGGTTTCCATCGGCAGCACCACGCGCGCAACGCCGTCCTCGATGTCGAACTGCGTGCCGTAGGGCTCCGAGAGCCGCACCAGGTCCTGCAGGATCTTGTCGGCAAGTTCGCCCTCGGCGAACATCGGGCGGCCGCGGACGTGGCGCGGCTGTCCGAACCCGAGCGTGATCGGGTGGAGCGTCAACTCGACCAGTTGCTGTCCGCTCCACTCGGGTACGGCGATGACCGCCTCCCAGATCTCGGGGATGGCGGGGAACCCGGTCGTGTCGTTGTTGTAGCGGGCCTCGTTGAAGTCCGCGAGGCCGTCGCTCTCGCCGAGCCCGAGCCGGTAGTAGTTCTCGTACGGCAGCCGCTGGAGCGTCTCGTTCTGGAAGATGAAGTCGCCGAGGCTGTAGAGGATCGGCGCGCCCTTGTAGATCTCGATGGCGCGTAGCGCGTGCGGCCCGTGTCCCACGAAGACCGAGGCGCCGGCATCCACCATCGCGCGGGCGAAGGTGACCAGGAACTGGGCGGGTTCCATGCGGCTGTTGGGGCCCGGGGCGCCCTCGTGAGCGTGAATCGTCACCATCACGTGGTCGGCCTGCCGGCGGGCGTTGCTGACGATCATGGCGATCTCCGCCATGTCCTCGGGGTGCGGCTCCGTGCGGACGCCGGGCGCGTCCGCGAGCTCGAACCGGTTGCGCAGGAAGTTCAGGGTGTCCCCCGAGGCGGGCGGGTTCATCTTGAGGTCACGCATGGTGGCGCGGACGCCTTCGAGCTGCTCCCTGGTGACCTCGTAGGTGGTGCGGAAGCGGAGGGGATTCAGGCCCGGACGCGCGGGGATGTCGTCGCGTGACTTTCCGGCCACGGAATGGTTGGGATATGTGGAGGCCAGGGAGATCACGGCGACCCGGCCGTCCTTCGTCTCGATGAACTTTGCTTCGCGGGCCTCGGCGAGGCTGCGTCCGATCCCCGCGGCGACGATGCCGGCTTCCCGGATGTACTTCTCGGTGAGGAGCATCGCCGGCGGCCCGTAGTCCCCGGAGTGGTTGTTGGCCAGCGAGCCGATGTCGATTCCGGCCCACACGAACTCCTGCACGAGCTCCGGCTGGGCGCGCATGTAGGTCCCGCCGCTCGAACTCATGGGATAGGACTCCCAGTCGTGGAAGAGGACCTCCACGTTGGTGAACGCCAGGTCGGCGCCCCGCAGGAGATCGATCATCTGGAGGAACTCCGGCTCCTCGTACACGCTCAGCTTGCGGGTGATGATCGAATCGCCCGTCAGCGCCATGGTGAGGCGATCCTGGGCGACCGTCTCGGCGGCGAGCCCGGCGGTCAGGGCGCCGGCGACGAGGGCGGGGAGAAGTCGGGACTTTCGTGTCTGGTTGGCCATGGACAGGGTCCTCCGCGGAACTTGCGAGTATGGCAGATAGGCGATGGGACCGCCGGGCAGTCCTCGTCGTGGGGCCCTTCAGACCGGCACCGCTCCCCGCGAGGGAACGAGACAGCACCGCGGGGGGGCGGTCTACCGCCGGTAGTCCAGCGGCGGCGGCCGGTCGCCCAGCAGGGGCTCGTACACGAAGTCCGGCCCGCGCGCGGCGTTCAGCTCGGCGAGCGCGGCGGTCAGGTGGGAAGGATCCTGGAAAAGGTCGGCCCCGGTGCGTGCGAGCACCTGCGCCGCGAGGTGCATGCCCTTGAGTCCGATGCTCGTCCCGCCGCAGGCCACTGCCATCCAGCTGTGCGCCGGGGTCCCGGGCACCCAGGTGGCGGTCCGGAACTGCGCGGTCGGCACCACCCAGCTCACGTCGGCCACGTCGGTGGAGCCTCCCGCCGGCGTCCTCCGCCACTCCATGACTTCCTCCTGGGAACCGATGGGGCGCGGCTGTAGCAGGTGCTTCTGGATCTCCTCGGCAAAGGCCCGTTCTTCCTCGGTATAGGCGAAACCGCCGATCGCCTTCATGTTCTCGTAGAGCAGCCGGCCGATGTGCTCGTTGGGGAGCAGGTTGTAGAGCCCGTGGATGATCTCGTGCTCGACCGTGGTGCCGGTCCCGAGCGCCGCGGCGTCGGCGATCTTCAGGATCCGCTCCCAGTTGGCGCGGGCCGTCTCCACTGCGGGGTGCCGGTTGTAGTAGTAGACCTCGGCGAAGTTGGGCACCACGTTCGGCGCCTCGCCGCCCCGGGTGATCACGTAGTGGATCCGGCTCCGCTCGTGGACGTGCTCGCGCATCAGGTTCACCATGAAGTTCATGGCCTCGACCCCGTCGAGCGCCGACCGTCCCTGTTCCGGAGCGCCCGCGGCGTGCGCCGACAAGCCGCGGAAGCGGAACTTGGCGGACAGGTTGGCGAGCGAGTCCCCGGGGCTCGCGTCGTTCCGGTCCCCGGGGTGCCAGGCGAGCACGGCGTCCACGTCGGAGAAAAGGCCGTCCCGCACCATGTACACCTTGCCGGCACCGCCCTCTTCGGCCGGCGTGCCGTAGACCCGAATCCGTCCCGGTGAACCCGACCTTTCGAGCCAGTCCTTGATTGCCAGCCCGGCGGCCACCGACGCGGTCCCGAACAGGTGGTGCCCGCAGGCGTGCCCGGCGCCGACGCCTTCCCGTTCCATCGGTTCCGGAACCGCTGCCTGACTCACGCCCGGCAGGGCGTCGAACTCGGCGAGGATCCCGATCACCGGTCCGTCCGAGCCCCACTCCGCGATGAATCCGGTCGGCATTCCGGCAACTCCGGCCTCAACGGAGAGTCCGCCCGCGGTGAGTTGCTCCTGGAGCAGACCGGAGCTCTTCTCCTCCTGGTAGCCGACCTCCGCCCAGTCCCAGATGCGGAGCGCGACCTCCTCGAAGTCGGTGCGCTGGGCGTTCAGGAACTGCGTGATGACGGCGTCAGCGTCTGTTTCCTGGGCGAGGGAGGCGGCGGGCGCCAGGAGCGCGGCAAGCAACAGGACGAGCGGCAAACGGGGAATACGCATCACGAAGGGACCTCCAGGCTCGGCGGATGGTGTCGGAACCGGTCTTCGAGTGTACCCGGGCCTTTCCATACGGATTGCTCCTGCGAGGTGGCCGGCACGTTACAGTGCGCTCATGACGAAAACGGGATTCCGATCGGCATTGGTGGTGTTGCTCACGCTCCTGTTCGCCTCCGCCGGACACGCTGATGATGAGGAAAAGAGTGGGACGAGGGAAGGGGTGGCGGATGCTCGCCGGGACGTTGAGGAGCCCTCTGCCGGCCCGTCCGGGATCGACTTCACGCTGCGTTTCGACCGGGCGGCCGCACTGGCGCCGGCTGCCGGCCAGAGCTTCTCGATGCCCTCCGGGAGGCAGATGGAGCTGTTCGGCCGCCTGGGGCTGGCGTCTGTGAACGTCACCGCCGAGGACTCATTCGGGATCGGGTCCGGAGGACCCGGCGACGTCGACGTGGGCTCCCTGTCGGCCTCGAGACGGGTGTCGGAATTCGGCTGGGGCGGAGGCGCGCGGCTCATGTCGGGAAGCTGGGGCATCGAAGGCACGTACAGCGTGTTCGACAGCCTGGCCCTCTCGCCCGGGTGGCTGGTTGCGGACGAGGCGGAGGCAGGTGGTACGGCCGGGCTCCTCGATCTGCCGCTTGTCGCGTCCAAGGCCGATGTTTTCGTGGGGCAGGTGATCCGGGGGTTTGCGCTGTCGCGTACCACGGAGTTGTTCGTGGGCCTTGGCGCTGGCTGGATGCGGGCGACGGACTCCAGCACCGACCGCCTCCTCTCCGGAGCGGGGTTCCCGGATCCGGAAGAGATCACCGGAGCGTTGCCGCCGGACGTTCCCCCGGAGTTCGTGGCATCGTTCGTCCCGGAGGTGGAGTTCACCGCCAACCGCAGTTCCGTCGTCTTCGCCGGCTCGCTGGGCCTTTCCTTCCGGGCCGGACGGATTCTCCTGCGGCCGCGGCTGGACGTCATCATCGCGCGGGCGCTGACCACCGAACTGACGGTGGGCTTTCCCGGCCTCGCGGATCTGGGCCTGCCCGAGACCGAGGAACTGGGCGTGCCCGAGTTCAGCTACACCACCAGCGTCACCCCGAGGATCTACCTCCTCTCGGTGGACGTGGGCCTGTCGAACTGATCTGACGCGACTCGTCCGGCCGGTGATTGCGGCAGCGGGCCGCTCACGCGATCCTTCTGGTGAGTCATGCGTTTCTTGTTCCATCGGTTCCTGTTTGTGATTGCGGCAGTCGTCGCGCCGTCCCCTTTCGCCGCCGCGGTCGACGAGGCCAATCGTCCCCAACTTCAGGAACAGTCAGGGCAAATGGCGCAATCGCCGGAGGAGGACGAGCAGGTCTCCCCATGGGAGTTCCAGGTCTTCGGTCGTGGTGGCGCTGCCGGGCTCGTGGCCCGCGGCGAGGCCAGCCTTGCTCTGGCGAGCGCCGTGAGTCCGCCGGACGAGACCGTCGGCTATTCACGCGAGGCGAGTTGGGGTGCGGGTCTTCGGCTGCTGCGGGACCACTGGGGCTTTGAGGTCCAGCACCACCGGGTCGCCGGACGGGTCTTCACGCCCACCGCGATGGTTCGCGACACCAGTTGGCGGGGTGTCCAGGACCTGACAGTCGCCGATTCGGCTGACGACCTCCTGAGTGCGCTCGCGGTGTGGGAACTGCCGCTCCACGACAAGCGGGCCAGGTTCTCTCTGGCCGTGGGAGGCGGCTATCTGCTGGTGGGAGTTGATTCCGGCCGACTCCGTCTGAACGACCTCCCGCCTGGCATCTCGCGCACCGGCAGCTTCGACGGCGAATCGCACGAAGCCACCGTCGAGATGACCGGGGGTGACTTCCGCGCGGACCGGGGCGTCGTGGTCTTCGGCGGCTCACTGGGTCTCGCCCTGAAGATGGGACGGCTGTTCCTGCGCCCGCGGCTCGACGTGTTCTTCGGGGGCACCCGGAGCACCGAAGAACGGTGGGACATGAACCTTGACTTCGCGGAGGTCCAGCACCAGGCAGAGACCACCATGACCCTCCACACGACCATGCGGCCGCGGTTCTTCCTGTTCAGCGTGGACGTGGGCTGGTCTTCACGACCGTAGATTCGCTGAAGGCTGTCTCCGGACGGGGCGCGGAGGTGCGCCGGTTGCCCGATCCAGGTATCGAGAAGGAAGGCGATCTATCACACGGAGGCGCCCGGCGTACAATGCAAAAGGGGCCGGCCCCGGAGGGCCGGCCCCTTGAAGGTGCTTGAGGGGTCGCCTAGAAGCGGAGGGTCCCCCGGAGGAGCATGGTGCGGGCGTTCTGCCGGCTCCGAAGCTCCAGGAAGGCGGCCTTCCACGTCCGGTTCGCTCCGCTGTAGGTGAACTGGTTGTGGTTGGCTGCGTCGAGCAGGTTGAACGCCTGGGCGGAAATCTCGAACTGGGCCGGTCCGATCGGGATGATCTTGCCGAGCGAGAGACCGACCGTGTGAACGGTCGGTGCCTGCACCTGGAGTTCGCCCCGGTCCGCGCCGACGATGCGGTAGCGCGTCGCGAGCGGGTTCGACCGATCGTTGTTCGAACTGCCGGGCCCGTACTGGGTCACCATCGGGTCGTCCGACGCGAGCCGGTTGATCGGCGGACCGGACCACGGACCGGCGTTGGCCGTGTAGCTGACGGCCAGAGTCACGTCGTAGGGCATGAGATAGCTCATGCCGCCTCGGATCGAGAACTGCCGCCAGGTCGGGGCGTAGGACAGCGCGCTGGAGTCGCGCAGCGTGTCGTGCTCGTTGTTGCCGCGCGGCATGTAGAGCGCCTTGTTGGAGTCGAACTTCTCCGGTTGGATGAAAGCGGCCGGGTCGGTCGGGTTCCAGTCGCCCGCGAAGCCCTGCCACTGCCGACTGATGTTCAGGGTGGCGGACATCCGCTCGGTGCGCCGCGTGGTGGTGATCTCGATGGCGGTGTACACCAGCTTGCTCCAACTGTTGTTGGTCTGCTGCATGATGTCGCCGTAAGCGAGGTCCACCGCGCCGTACTGGAACACGCCCAAGGGCGGGCTCGCCGGGCAGCAGGACGGGTAGAAGCCGTTCTGCTCGAGGAGCGCGTAGTTGTCCGTATAGCGGCGATGCACCAGCGCCACGTCCATGGCGAACTGGCCCTGGAACTGGCGGCGCAGGCCGACGATCGCCTCGTCCACGAACGGCTGGCCGATGTCCGGGTCGAACAGGTAGTCGCGCGGAATGCCGGCGGACGGCGGGGTGTAGCGGTCGTAGTCGGGCATGCCGTCGAGATCGTGGTCGTACTCGGTGTAGCTGCCGACGGTGGCTGCGCCGTGGACGCGCGTGATGTTGTCGCGGCCGTTCATCTGTTCGTGAACCCGCCCGACGTTTCCGCGGAGGATGTTTCGCCCGTCCTCGGTGAGCTGGTAGGCGAAGCCGGCGCGGGGGCCGATCGCGACGGTGTTCATCCGGTCGAAGTTCTGGATGTTGTCGTAGCGCTTCACGAAGTCGGCGCGAAGACCCAGGTTCATGGTGAGTCGCTCCACGGGCTTCCAAGAGTCCTGGAGATACACGCCGATGTCGCTGTCCTGGGCGTCAAGCGTCTTCAGGCTGTCCACCGGACCGTTCCGGTCGCCGGGACGGTTGCGGGAAAACCAGCGGGTGCCCACGACCTGCGTCAGGTCGGTGGTCGGATTGCCGGCGGCATCCACCATCGTGTGGCTCTCCGTACTCCAACCGTTGCGGAGCGAATAGACCGTCGTGCTCGGGTAGGTGTTCCACGGGGCGGCGTAGACACCGAAGCTGATCTCGTGAGAGCCGGCCGCGTTGTCCACGTAGCGGGTCATGTCCGCGCGCATCAGCACGAGCCGCGCCGGCCGCTCGGAGCCGTTCCCGGTGCCCAGCGCGGCGACCCGGCCACCGTTGCTGGTCGTGCCGCTGTCGTTCACCGAGAAGCCGCTGTAGATCGTGACGCCGAGGGGCGTTTCGCCGAGTTGCGGCTGCTTGTCCAAGGGAACGAAGGAGGCCTTGTCGTTGTACGAGAGCGTGAACTGCCCGGTGGTCGAGGCGCCGAAGACCGAGGTCAGCTTGGCGCCGTAGAGATTGCCGCCGGTGTTCACGAGGAAACGGTGTGCCAGGTCGTATTCGCGGTTCGAGGTGTTGTCGGTGGTGTCGCGCTGGTAGTACACGTTGAGTTCGTGGTTCCCGCTCAACTGGGCGCTGATCTTGGCGTAGGGCTGGTGGCTCTTGGTGGTGTTCAGGAACTCCTCGTAGACCGGGGTCGTGCCGATCCCGCCCAAGGGAATCCCGGAGAGTGCGTTGAGCCGCGCGATGTCGGTGGAGCCCCGGCTGATGCGAGCCGCGAGGTCCGCATACCGGTAGGCCGCGAAGAACCAGGCCTTGTCCCGCACGATCGGGCCGCCGAGCGAGAAGTCGGACTGGCGCACCTGATGGGCAGTCGGGGTGCCGGCCGCCGCCGCGCGTCCTTCCGGCGGGTCGTACACGCCCATGGCTTCGAAGTTGGCCTTCTCCGAGGCGAACGGGTTGAACTCGCTCGGGAGTTCGTTGTCCCCGAAGAAACCGCCGGAACCGGCCTCGTCGCCGGTGCCCCAGTCGAAGTCCTGGAGGTCGTAGGCTGCGGAGGCGGTGAGGTCGTTACCGCCGCTCCGGGTCACCACGTTGATGATGAGGCCCGTTCCCATCGGGTCCTTGGCCTCGGCGCCGCCGGTCTTGACCGACATGTCTTCCATCATGTCGGCGTTCATCCCGACGTAGGTGACCTGCGAATCGGTGTAGCCCGCAGCCGCCATGCCCTCAAGCTGGATCACGTGAGCGAAGTGCTCGGTCGCGTGTCCGAAATAGACCATCCGGCCGGAACCGTCGTCGAAGGGACGGGCGTTGACGCCGGGGGTCATCTCGAGGAAGTCACTCCAGTTGCCGCGAGCCTGGATGGGCAGGTCGCGCTGGAGGTCACCCTCGATCGTGAGGATGTTGCCGGGACGGGAGATCTCGAGCATCGGGGTCTCGGCGGTCACCGTGACCGTCTCCTGGACGGTGCTGATGGACATCACCGGGTCCACCCCGATGTTCGTGCTGGCCCGGACGAGGATGCCTTCCTGCCGGTAGGTGGCGAAGCCGGAGAGCGACGCTTCCAGTGCGTAGTCGCCGACCGGCAGGTTGAGCAGCCGGTAGGTGCCCTGGCCGTCGGTGACCGCGGTGGCGGGGCTGATGAGCGCGTCGCTCATCGCGGTGATCGTGACTCCGGGAAGCACGGCGCCCGAATCGTCGGTGACCGTGCCGCGAATACTGGAGTCGCCGGCCTGTCCGAACGCGAGGCCCGGAAGGACGAGGGACGCCGCGAGAAGCAGCGCGAAAGTGGACTTCCGCATGGTTCCTCCTCTATGAGGTGTCTGGGATTTCAGGGATGCGGCCCGACGGCGCCGGCTCCGCGGTAGAAAGTGCAAGCGCGAAAAATAGGCAACGATTATGCCATGCCGCCGGCCGAACATGAACAATGCATTCAAAGCCACGAATTGTGTTGGGCTTATGCCCGTTTGGGGGCTGCGCCGGATGAAGCCGGCGTCCAACGAACCGAATCAGGCGGTTGAAATCTTGGAGCGGGGTGCTCTTACCGGGGTTCGGGCGAGACGCCGGCACGCAGCGTCGCGAGCAGTTCCTGGACCTCGGGCTGCTCCGGATCCAACCGAAGCGACTGTTCGAGGTACGGGATCGCGCGCATCCCGTCACCGCCGGCGGCGAGTGACCAGGAGAGCGCGTTCAGGAGCGCCGGGTCCGCTGCCTGGAGGGGCAGGGAACGTTCATAGAGTTCAACCGCTCGCGCGTGGTTGCCGGACTCGCGATGGGCATCCCCGAGTACCCGCAGCACCATCGCGTCCTCGGGCGCCTGCGCCAGCGCGGGCTCCAGCAGCCGGACCGCCGTGCGCGGTTCCCCGTCATCGAGCGCGAACCGGCCGAGCGCGAGGCGAACGCGGCCGAGGTTCGGATTCTCGCCAAGCGCTGTCTCGAATGTTCCCCGGGCCTGTTCGTGCTCGCCCACCCGCAGCCACTGCTCCCCAAGGGCCGCGGACACTGCGCCGGGCGTCTGCGAGTCGGGGGAGTCGCTGAGGCCCCACGGGACCGCGACCCGGCTGCGCGCGTTCAGATCGAAGATCACCGACCGCGACTCCGCGCCGGCGTCCACGGAGAGGACATAGCGACCGGAATCCCACCCGGTGGTGGCTGGCTGCCAAGCGGCGAGTCCGTCGCTGACCGGAACCTCCTCCTCGAGGACGGGCGCGCCCAGAGGCCCGGATTCATCGGCGGCGTTCCAGGTGGTCACCCGGAAGACGAGTAGGTCGTGTCCTTCCGCCGACACGATCGCCCGGATCGGGTTTCCTGCGGCCACGACGCCGCGTCCGTTCGGAACGAGTTGGGAAACGCCGGCCAGCCAGGCGCGCAGACCGTCGCTCGCAACGGACTGCGGTGGTGCATGCAGGAGCCACGGCCGCGAGAGCGAGGGGCCGCTCCGGGGCACCCGCAGATCATCCTCGAAGACGGTGTATTCGGTCCGGGCGTCGTTCTTGAGGATCACCCGGAAACGGAAGTTCCCTGGAATCAATGGGAACATGCCGCGGTAGGTGAACGGGCGGGCGCCGACATCCTGGAGCTGGCTCTCCGTCAGGCGCAGGAACGGGGACACCACGAAGTCATGTACGACGTCGCCCTCCGGGGTGGCGACCTCACCCGTAACCTCGAAGCGCGTGAAATAGTCGGTGCCGTCCTCTTCCCGGGCCAGCGTGAAGTGTTGCGGCTCGATCTCGATGGCGTAGTGAACGAAGGAGGAGCCGGATTCGGCCCCGGGCAGCACTCGCGCGAGCCCGGCGCTCGGCACGAAGTTGAAGAGGTACTCGCTCTCGACCAGCCCGCGGCCGGCCTCCGCGCCGCTGACCCAGTTCGTGTCCAGGAGCCGGTACGGCGCCCGGCTGATGTCCGACATGACGGTCTGGGTCTGGAGGATTTCCATCTCCGGCTGTACCAGGCTCGCCATGACTCCCCGGTCCGCCCGCATGGTGATGCTGGCGTGCGCGAGTTGCGGCGAGATCTCCTGCAGCAGGATGTACGCCTCTCGCCGGGAGTCGTCGAGGGGGAATGACTGCGCCGGGAGCAGTTCCTCCGGCTGGTGGATGACGTGGTTGAACTGGATGAACGGCCCGGCGTTGTACTCCCGGAAGAAGAGAACGTAGATGGGGGGAAGCAACTGCTCCTGGCGCGCCAGGTAGAACCAGAGCTCCGTCTGGTAAAGCCCGGGGACCGAGGCGAAGGTCTCCCGCTCCTCGGGTTCGCCGAGCTGGATGTAGATCCGTCCCCTGTCCGTCAACCAGCCGGGGACTGCGGTTTCGCCGCCGAGGCGGGTGTTCGCGTACTCGATGCGCCGGTAGTGCTCCGTCCGGAACTCGTTCTCCGGAGTCAGCGGCTCGGGGTCGCGGCGCGACCAGAAGGCCGCGATGAAGGCCTCGCGTTCGGATTCGGACTGGAGCTTCTCGAAAGCGTCCTTCTCCCGGTCGCTGATGATGTAGGCGGCGTCGTATTCCAGCCACCGTTTGTGCTCGTCGGAGAGTGGGAAGCGGTCCTGGGCGCCGGCGGAAAGTGGGGCGGAAAGGAGAAGGGCGGCGATTAGGGCGGGCCGGAGCGGGCGCCGGAGACGCACGGGCAGAGTCATGGAGTCCCGGTCATTCTGACCCGAAACGGGTGGGTGGCGCATCCGGGCGGAAACCGCCGACCGGGGTTCCTACAACTCCGTGAGACCCTTCCGGAGGTCGGCGGCCGCGTTCGCGACGGCCTCGCCGTCGTCGCCGTCGAGCGTGATGCGGGTGCCCGCCGGCACCGGATAGGAACCGATCTGGACGTCGGGGTAGGCCGCCACGACCCGGTCGAGGAGGGGAATCAGCTCCTCCTCGGGGCGGGGAATCAGCTCTTCGTCGGCAAAGTACCGGGCCCCCTCCGGAAGGCACTCGGCCAGGATTTCCAGCTTGCGTTCGAAGACCGGGGGCAGGCCGGGGAGGATCCACACGTTCCGCATCACGACGACCGGCCAGGCGCCGCCTTGTCCTTGGCGAAGCTCGGCGCCCTCCGGAACGCGGGCAAGGTCCCGGTGGGTGGTCTCGAGGCCGCGTTCCCGCAACGATTCGAGGAAGCGGGGGTGGTGGATCACCGTGGTTCCGAACGCGCGGGCGATACCTTCCATGGTCACGTCGTCGTGGGTGGCGCCCACCCCGCCCGAGGTGAACAGGAGGTCGTGGGATGCGGCGAGCTGGGCCGTCTCCGCGGCGATGACCTCCGGTTCGTCGGGGATCGTTACCACCCGGCGGAGCTCGATCCCCTTCTTCCGGAGCAGCCGGGCCAGCAGGCCGGTGTTCGTGTCGGCGACCTTGCCGGAGAGGATCTCGTTGCCGATGACGAGAAAGGCGGCGGTGGGGCGCTGCGGCATGGCACGTCTCGGTTGGAGTAGGGAAGGGCCCCGCCGTCAGGGCTCGCTGACCAGGTAGGCGATCCAGGTCTCGTCGGCGGTGCCTTCGGTGACCTCTTCGAACTCGCCGTTCCCGTCGCCGTTCTCGTCGGCCCCTTCCCACAGCACCACCGTCCGCGAGTACCCGGCCTCCTCGAGCAGTTCGCGCAGTTCGGGAAGCGACCAGAATCGCCACTGGTAGCGAAAGGCGTTCCTCAGCTTGCTGCCGTCCGGGAACTCGTAGTGGATCGCGCAGCGCATGCGTCCGCTGACCGGGTCGAACGCGACCTGGTCCCAGATGAAGTCGAACCCGTCTTCCTCGCGCGCGTATTCCTTTTCCTCGTGGCAGTCGGAGCCGCCGTAGGCGTCGATGAAGAAGAGCCCGTCAGGATTGAGGGCCCGCCGGACGCGCTCGAAGTACTCCCGCAGCAGGTCCCGCGTCTCGAAGATCCAGTAACTGAAGTTCATCGCCGCGATCAGGTCCACCCGGGGCTCGCCGATCTCCAGGACGTCGCTTTCGACCAGTTCGATCCGCTCCTGTTCCGCCTGGCTCAGGCTCGCGATGTTGTGCTCGCGTCCCCACGCCAGCGGGTCCGGGTCGAGGTCCACCCCGATCGCCCGGCTCCCCGGATGGCGGGCGACGAACTCGCAGGAGAGGGCGGCCGTGCCGCAGAAGTCCTCACGCAGGGAGCGCGCCCGCCGGGCCCGGCGGCGGTGAAACTCGTCGTCCAGGAAAGCGGCGTCGGCCGGAGCGTCCTGCACGGAGTTCTGGTAGAGCTGATAGCGGTCCGCGCCGTCGGCCATGGACGGACGCCGCCTTCGGCCCCGACTCATGCCGCCGGACCTCCGTGAATCCCTCAGTGCAGCGTGACCGGTTCGCTCAGCGTGAACTGCGCGATCTCGACCTTGAAGCGCTGTCCCCCCGGAATCTCCATCAGGTAGGACCCCCGCATCGAACCGAAGGGGGCCCGCAACGGACACCAGGACGAGTAGTGAAAGGACTCGCCCGGAACCAGGTAGGGACGGGCGCCGACCACTCCGGGACCGCGGACCTCTTCGACCCGGCCTTCCCCGTGTTCGATGACCCAGTGCCGGCTCAAGAGCTGCACCAGTTCCTCGGACTCATTGGTGATCGCGATGTCGTACTGGAACAGCCAGGCGGGGTCGGGCTCCGGGCGCCGGTCCGCGAAACGCGCCTCCACGTCCACCCGAATCCCCCGGGTCGTCGCGGAAGAAGTGAAGACTTCCTGGCGCACGGTTTTGATCGTAGCACGCACCAACATGCCGCTAGGGTTCGCCGGGTGAGGACTCTTTCGGGCTGGATGCGGCTGTCCGGGGCGCTGGTCGTCGCGCTCAGCATGGTCCCCTCCGGCGTTCCCGCGGCGGCTCCGAAACCGCGCCTGCTGGTGCTGGCGGTGGACGGGGGCGGCTACGAGCTGGTGCAGGAGTTCCTCCGGGACGGCGCACTGCCCAACTTCGCCCGGCTCCGCGACGAAGGGGCTTTCTCGGACGGGATGGTGACGGCGTTTCCTTCCAAGACCGCCGCATCGTTCGCCATGATCTGGACGGGGCTGCCCGGGCGGGAAACCGGGATCACGGGCAATTCGGTCCTCGCGCTGCCGGCCGGTTCGCACACCCTGCTGGAGACGCGGGACGGATTCTCGGCGGCCCTCCTCCGGGCCGATCCGCTGTGGACGCGCGCGGCCCGCGCCGGCCGGCGGGCCGTCGCGCTCCATACGACCCACACCTGGCCGCTCGATGCGGCGCTGGGCAGGCTCGGCCCCGAGCGGCGCGGCGAGCTGCTCATCCTCACCGGCTATGGGGACGTGCGGCTGCCACCGGCGACCCTCGACGAGGTGCGGAATCCCCTGCTCACCGAGCCCCCCGCGTTTCTGGCCGGAGCGAGCGCTGCCCGGCGAATTGGTGGAAGGCCCGGATTCTTCCGTTTCGACGTCGGAGGGGCGGCCTTCCTCGGGGTCTTCCTCGACGATCCCCTGAATCCGGAGGGCGGTTGGGACACCTTTGGTGTGCTGGATGACCCCGGAGACGGCGATCCGGGACCGGGGGCGCCCATCTGGCTCGCGCGCGTGGCGATCGGGTCCGACGCCGGGTTTTCCGGGCCCATCAGCGCCGGGGCGGAGGGCCGCCGGGTGGAGTTCCAGGTGCGCGCGTTTGCGGCGGCGACCCCCGCTGCCGGGTCGCCCGCACGCTATCTCGTCTTCCGCGGCGGCGCGAGCGAAATGGGGGCGCACCCGGAGGCGTTCTGGAAAGAGCGGCTTGGCGCGCCCGAATGGCCGAGGACCGTCGGCGCCCCGGAGTACGCATCGGGCCGCCTCGGTCCGACCCGGGCCGACGGCGGAGAAGGGGTTGCCGAGTCGCGGCTGCTCGAGATCACCGGTGCGGTCGCGGACTCCGCCCTTGCCCACCTCGACGCCGCGGCCTCGCTCCCCGACTGGGACCTCATCGCCCTTTATCTGCCGATGGCCGACGAGATGGGCCACCTGCTCTACGGGCGGCTCGACGAGCGGCTCCCCACCCATTACCCGCCGCTGGCCGAAGCGCTCCGGCCGGTCCTTGCCGGAGCGTTCGCAGAAGTGGACCGGGTTCTGGGGCGGCTGTTCCAGTTGGCCGAAGCATCGGGGGCCCATCTCATGGTGGTGAGCGATCACGGCATGTCCGGAACCGATCGGCTCCTGCACCTCAACGTGGCGCTCGAACGGGCCGGGCTCCTAGCCTTCGGCGCCGACGGTACGGTGGACCTTTCCCGCACGCAGGCGATGCTCCTGACGACGGCGGACGGGAGCGTGGGGATCAACCGCGCGTCGCGCCCCGCGGGGATCGTGCCCCCGGATCAGGAAGCGGCGGTGCTCGCGGCGGTCCGCGCCGCCCTGCTCGCGATTCGCGCGGACGATGAGCCCGTCGTCACCGGATTCCTCGAGCCGGTCGCCCGAGGCCGCGTGCAGCCAGGCGGCGCTACGACGGGGGACCTCTTCCCACTGCTGCGGCCGGGATTCCTGACCTCGGCCCGACCCGCGGAGGACATCGTGATGCCGGCCCGCTCGTCGGGAAACCACGGCTTCGCGCCGACGCGCCGCGACATGCTCGCGGTGCTGGCCGCCTGGGGGCCGCGGATCCCCGCGGGGTCGGAATGGCCGCGGGCCAGCGCTCTCGACGTGGTTCCGACCGCGCTGGACCTGCTGGGGCTGCCGGTGGATCCGACGCTGCCCGGACGCTCGCTGCTCGGTGGAGCCCCTCTCGTCCGTCCGACCGGCGGAACCCCTTCGGGCCGGGAGCGTTAGTTTCGGCGGGGAGAGCGATCGGATGGACGTAGCCCGCGAAGGAGTCGCCGAAGGCCGCCGGCGCCGCCGCCTCGTTCTGTTTGCGCTCGGCGGCGGCGGGCTGGCGGCGCTCGTCCTCTTTGCCCTCCGGCTGGGGCCCGCCGCGCCGGGCGTGGACCGCGGCACGGTGTTCGTGGACACCGTTCGGCGGGGGGAGATGCTGCTGAGCGTGCGGGGGCCCGGCACGCTGGTGCCGGTGGAGGTGCGGCGGGTGGCGGCCGGCAGTTCCGGGAGGGTCGCGAGGGTGCACGCGCTCCCCGGGGTCCGGGTCGAACCCGAAACGGCGATCCTCACGCTCGAGAACCCCAGCCTCGTCCAGGAGCTGACGGCGGCCGAACTCGAGCTCGCCGCTGCCGAGGCGGACCTCGACGACCGCCGCGTCCAGTTGCGCCGCCAGGTGCTGAACCAGCGGTCGGTGCTCGCTTCGGTCGAGGCGGAAGCCCGCCAGGCGGCCCTCGATGCGGAAGCGGACGCCCAGATCTACGCCGAGGGGATCATCGGCCGGATCACCCTGGAGGACAGCGAGAGCGCCGCCAGCGAACTGAAGACGCGAGCCCGGCACGAAGCGGAACGGCTTCAACTCGCCGAAGCGGTGGCGGCCGCGGAACTCGCCGCCGAAGAGGCGCGGGTGGCGCGGCTGCGGGCCGTCTTCGACCTGAAGCGCGAACTCGTTGCCCGGCTCGAGGTGCGCGCGGGCATCGCGGGCGTCCTCCAGGAGGTGTCCGCCGAGGCGGGCCAGCAGGTGGCGGAGGGCGACAACCTGGCCCGGGTCGCCGAGCCCGCTCGCCTGAAGGCGGAACTGCGGATCGCCGAGGTCCAGGCGAAGGACATCGAGGTGGGGCAGTCGGCGCGCGTGGACACCCGGAACGGAATCGTGTCCGGACGCGTCATCCGCGTGGAGCCGGCGGTCCGCGACGGCGCCGTGACGGTGGACGTTGCCTTCACCGAGGATCTTCCCCGCGGCGCCCGCAGCGAACTGTCCGTGGACGGCCTCGTGGAGATCGAGCGTCTCGACGACGTGCTGCACGTCGGCCGGCCCGCCTTCGGACAGGAAGGCGACGAGGTGGAGCTCTTCCGGCTGACCGGGGCAGGCGACGACGCGGTCCGGGTGCGGGTTCTGCTCGGCAAGGCCTCGGTCAATACCGTGGAGATCCGCGAGGGCCTCAGCGAGGGCGACACCGTGATCCTCTCCGACCCGTCCGCCTGGGAGGGGCACGACCGGATCCGGCTGCGATGATCGCGGCATTCGGAACAGCGATTGGGAACCCTTCGGCGTAGGGAACGTTTAGCAGCGACAAAGGAGAGCTCGTGTCCGACCCCGTCATCCAGTTGAGCGGCATCAGCAAGATCTTCTACACCGACGAAGTCGAAACGCACGCGCTCTCCGAAGTGAGTCTCCGTTTCGACGCCGGCGACTACGTGGCGATCGCCGGCCCTTCCGGGTGCGGCAAATCGACGCTCCTCTCGATCCTCGGGCTGCTCGATACCCCGAACGCGGGCCAGTACCTGCTGGGCGGCCGTTCGGTGGCGAACCTGGGCCTGACCGAACGCGCCCGGATCCGGAACCGGGAGGTCGGGTTCGTCTTCCAGGCGTTCAACCTGATCGGGGACCTGACGGTGTACGAGAACGTGGAACTGCCGCTCGTGTACCGGGGAACCCCCGGCGCCGAGCGGAAACGGCGGACGCTCGAGGCTCTCGAGCGCGTCGGGATGTCCCACCGGCGGAAGCACTTCCCTTCGCAGCTCTCGGGAGGTCAGCAGCAACGGGTGGCGGTGGCCCGGGCGGTCGTCGGGGAACCCTCGATCCTGCTCGCCGACGAACCGACCGGCAACCTCGATTCGAAGAACGGCACCGAGGTGATGGACCTGCTGGACTCGCTCCACCAGGGAGGGGCGACCATCTGCATGGTCACCCACGATCCGCGCTATGCCGGCCGCGCCGACCGCACCGTCCATCTGTTCGACGGCCGCATCGTCCCGGACCCGGCTTAGGCCCCCCGGGCCCAGCCGGGGGCTTCCCCGAGGCTCACCCGCGCGGGCCGTAGAATTCCGGACCTCATGGGTCGGCTCGACGCGAGGGCGGTTTCCGGCGAGGAACTCCGCCGCTTCGAGAAAAGGCTGTTCACCGATCTCGGCAAGCTCAGCGCGATGATCGGGGAGGGCAGGATCGAGGAGGGCGTCTATCGGGTCGGGGTGGAACAGGAGATGTTCCTGATCGGGGAGGGCAACCGTCCCGCGCCGATGGCGATGGAGGTCCTGAAGGAACTGGACGACCCCTCGTTCACCACCGAGATCGCCCGCTTCAACCTCGAGGCGAACCTCGAACCGATGATGATGTCCGGCGACCTCCTGTCGCGGACGGAGAAGCGTCTCGAGGAAGTCATGTCCGCCGCCGCGGAAGCGGCGCGCCGCGTCGGGGTGGACGTCTGCCTGACCGGCATTCTCCCCACGCTGCGGCTCTCGGACATGACGCTCGACAACATGACGCCGCTGGCGCGCTACCACGTCCTCAACGAGGCGCTGAGCCGGCTCCGGGGACACCAGCCGTACCACCTTCACATGGCGGGGGCCGACGAGATCCACTCGACCCACGACAACGTGATGCCCGAGGGCTGCAACGCCAGCTTCCAGATTCACCTGCAGGTGGGCGCCTCCGAGTTCACTCGGCTCTACAACCTGGCGCAGCTCGTGACCGCCCCCATCCTCGCGTGTTCCCCCAACTCACCCCTGCTGTTCGGACGCCGGCTCTGGCGGGAGACCCGGATCGGCCTCTTCCAGCAGAGTCTCGATACCCGCGGAGCCCGCGCCACCGAGCGCCAGCGCGCCGCGCGCGGCGCCTTCGGCCGCGACTGGGTGAGCGGGGGCGTCCTCGAGATCCTTCGGGAGAACATCACCCACCACTCCGTACTGCTCGACGCGGGCGAGGAGGACGACGCCGACACGGACCCGCCCCGCCTGTCCGCGCTCCAACTCCATAACGGCACGGTGTGGCGCTGGAACCGCCCGTGCTACGGCATCACCGACGGCAAGCCCCACCTGCGCATCGAGAGCCGTTATCTGCCGTCCGGACCCACCATCCCGGACGAGGTGGCGAACATGGCGCTGTGGCTCGGCCTCATGAGCGCGCTCTCCGGCGACGGTGTCGAGCCGCACGAGGCCATGCCCTTCGCGGACGTCTCCGAGAACTTCCTCGCCGCCAGCCGGCTGGGGCTGAAGGCGGAGCTGACCTGGCTCGACGGGAAACACTGGCCGGTGCGGGACCTCCTGATCGAGGACCTGCTCCCCAGGGCGCGCGAGGGTCTCGAACGGAAGCAGGTGGACGCCCGGGACATCGACCACTACATCGGCATCGTCGAGGAACGGGTGCGGACCGGCCGTTCGGGTGCGCGCTGGATGCTCGAAGGCTACGAGTCGCTCCGCCCCCACGCCTCCCTTTCGGAGCGGTTGAGTGCGATCACCGGCGCGGCCCGCCGCCAGCAGGGCGCCGGCGTTCCGGTGGCGCGCTGGGAACCTCCGACGCTCAGCGATTCGGGCGGGTGGAAGCACCACTACCTGCGGGTCGAGCAGTTCATGACCCGGGACATCCTCACCGTCCACCCCGACGAATCCGTCCGCCGGGCCGCCATCCTCATGGACTGGGGCCGGATCCGGCACGTCCCCGTCGAGGAAGACGAGAAGCTGGTGGGCATCGTTTCCTACCGCACGATCATCAAGCTGGTCGCCGAGAGCGGTCTGGATGAAGACGAGTTCCTGCCGGTGCGCGAGGTGATGAAGACGGACCCCATCAGCATTCCGCCCTCGACGCCGTCGATGGCGGCGATCCGCCTCATGAACGAAAAGGGCGTGGGATCGCTTCCGGTCGTGGAAGACGGCCGGCTGGTGGGCATCGTGACCGAGCACGACTTCACGATGATCGCCCGCGGCCTCCTCGAAGAAAAACTCGCGCGTTAGCGAAGGGGGGAGCGCCGGTCTTCAGACCGGCACGCGGGGCGCAGCGCCGCGGCGGCGTAACGCTCCTCCCCTTTGCGGACGCGGATCGTTACCGCGACCCCCTCTCCCCCGTCGGCGCCACCGGCGGCAGGCCCGCTCCGGACAACTGATCGTTGAAGGCGTCGAGTTCGTCACCGGTGAGCTGACCGAGCATCTCCCGCGTCTCGGCGAGTTCTTCCTCGTAGAGTGCGAGCACTTCCAGGTGCTGATCCGTCGGCCGGTGGTCGCTTCCGCCGATGTAGCCGTGCAGGCTGCTCAGCTTGGCGTGGAGTCGCCGCGGCCAGCGGAGGGTGTCCTGGCCGGCATTGCCGCCGGTCAGCCGTAGTTCGAAGAAGCGCGCCTCGAGTTCCATGAGGGCGCTGTCGTATTCGCCCGCGGCGACGTCCACGGTCGCGGCGAGCGCGCCGCCGAGGGCGCGCCGGTCCGCCGTCTGCTTCCGGAGCCATTCGATCTCCTCGATCATGACGCCGACCTCACGGACCATCTCCTGGATCCGTAGCAGCGTCTCCACCTGCCCAGGGATCTCGGCTCCCGCATGGGGCGCTTCGGGGTCCGCGTGGACGGTCAGCGGTTGCTCCAGCGCCTCCTCGCCGAGGTTCAGCCGCACCGTGTAGTTCCCCGGGGCGAGCAGCGTGGCGACCGGCCGGGACTCGGTCAGCAACCGGAACCCGCGCGCCGGCAGGACCTGGTGCGGGCTGTCGAGCGGTGGCGTGCGGAGGCGCGGCCTCCGGGTCGGTTCGTTCCGGAGGTCCCACACCGCCCGGTGGAGTCCGGCGTCGCCATCGGCGGCGAGAGTGCGAACGACGTCTCCCCCGGAGGTCACAATCTCGATGGACACGCCGTCCGGCTCGTCCTCGGCCAGCCGATAGTGGATCGTCGCCCCGTACGGCGGGTTCTCGCCGGCCCCGGGGTCCTCGGGCTGGCTCATGGGGGTCGGGCGCATCCGGAATCGCCAGGCCTCCCGGGGCGCGAACAGATGCGCCGGCGCCTCTTCCGCCGCCGCCGTCAACTGCCGGAGGGGCGTGATGTCGTCCAGGATCCAGAACCCGCGTCCGTAGGTGGCCGCCACCAGGTCCGCGAACCGCTCCTGGATCGTCAGCCAGTGGACCGGAGCGTGCGGCAGGTTCGACTGCAGCGACTCGAACGTCCCGCCGTCGTCGAAGGACACGTAGACCGCGTTCTCGGTCCCGAGGAACAGGAGCCCGGGGCGCACGGCGTCTTCGCGGATGGTGTGAGCGTAGCTGTGGGTGTGCTGCGGAATGTCCCCTCCGAGCCGCCGCCAGCTCGCGCCGAAGTCCTCGGTCTTGTAGGCGTAGGTGTTCGTGTCGCCGATCTGATGGAGGTCCACCGTCACGTAGGCGGCGCCGGCGGCGTGGCGCGAGGGCTCGATGTTGGAGTACGTGCCGAGCGGCGGGAGCCCGGGGAGGTTCTCGGAAACGTCGTCCCAGGATTCCCCGGCGTTTCGGGAGACGTGGATCTTTCCGTCGTTGCTGCCCGCCCAGAGCACGCCGGCGGTATGGGGGGACTCCGCAAGTGAGAACAGCACCGCCGCGTACGTGGGGCTCACGTCGTCGTAGGTGAGCCCGCCGGTCTTGAGCTGGAGGTCCGGGTCGTCGGTCGTCAGGTCGGGGCTGATCGTCTCCCAGCTCTGCCCGCCGTCGGTAGTGACGTGGACTCGCTGGCTGCCGGCGTACACCCGGTCCGAGTCATGGGGAGAGATGTGGATGGGGAAGGTCCACTGGAAGCGGTCACGCAGCTCGCCGGCCGCCCAGCCCTCGGGGTTGTCGGGCCAGACGCTCACGTTGCGGGCCTGACCGGTGCGGTCCTCGTAGCGCTCGAGGATTCCCTCGTAACAGCCCGACCAGATGACCCCCGGATCGTTCGGGTCCGGGATCGCGAAACCGGTCTCGCAGCCGCCCACCGGCGCCCAGGCGCCGATCGGGATGCCGCCGCCGGTGAGGCTGTTGGAAGGACCGCGGGAGGAGGGGCCGTCCTGCCGGTTTCCCATGACCCGGTAAGGGATCCGGTTGTCGGTGTAGACGTGGTACATCTGGGCGATCGGCAGGCGGGGGCGCTGCCAGGTCTCGCCGCGGTTCGTGGAGATGCTCACCCCGCCGTCGTGGCCCACGATCATCCGGTCGGGCTGGTCCGGGGCGATCCACATGTCGTGGTGGTCGCCGCCCGAGTTGTTCAGAAAGGTGGTCAGACCGCCGTCGGTGGTGGTCGTGTGCCGGGTGGCCAGGAAGTGCGCTTCGTCGGCGTCGTCGGGGGCCGCCACCACCCGGGTGTAGTAGTGGGGCCGCTGCATCAGGGTGTGGTCCCGGCTCGCCAGCTCCCAGGTGTCGCCGCCGTCGTCCGACCGCCAGAGGACGCCGTCCTGCTCGTCGAGCGGGGCGAATGTCTCGTTGGAGCTGGTCTCGATGAGCGCGTAGATGCGGCGCGGGTCGGCAGCGGTCAGCGAGAGCGCGACCTTGCCCCACGGACGCGCGGGCAGCCCGTTCCCCTCGAGCCGCTCCCAGGTGTCGCCGCCGTCCCGGCTGCGGAAGATCCCGCTGCCCGGCCCGCCGCTCTCCCGGCCCCAGGTCCACATCCGCATCTGCCACATCCCGGCGAAGAGCAGGGCCGGGTTCGCTGGGCTGATGACGATCTCCGAAGCGCCGGTGTTCTCGTCCACGAAGAGCACCCGTTCCCAGGTCCCGCCGCCGTCGGTCGTGCGGAAGATCCCGCGTTCCTCCTGCGGGGCGTAGAGGTGGCCGAGCGCCGCCACCCAGGCGGTGTCGGGATCGGCGGGATGGGTGACGATGCGCGAGATGCGTCCCGTCGCCTCGAGCCCGGTGTGGGTCCAGGTCGCGCCGGCGTCGGTGGAGCGGTACACCCCGTTTCCGAGCGAGACGTTGCTGCGGATGTGCGCCTCTCCGGTGCCGGCCCACACCACGTTCGGGTCCGCGGCGGAGACCGCAATGGCGCCGACCGAGAGGACCGGCTGGTCGTCGAAGACCGGCGTCCAGTGAACCCCGCCGTCGGTGGTCTTGAAGACGCCGCCGGAAGCCGCGCCGAAGTAGTAGGTGTTGGGGTCGCCCGGGATGCCGTATACCGCGGACACCCGGTTCCCGACGGGACCGATGTGACGCCAGCGCAGGGCGTCGAAACGGCCTTCGGCGGCGCCGGAAGCGGCGCCGCCAAGGAGCAGGGCAACGGTGAGGAGGGCAGGAGTGCGCATGGTCAACCGCGGAGTTTCCCGCATCCGTGGCGCTGCGGTGGGAACGCCGGTCTTCAGACCGGCACCGCTGCGCGACAGCGCAGCGAAGCCGCACGGCACCGCTCTCCGCATGGCGCGTTCGGGGGTGCGGTGCTCACGCGACGCTGGTCCTGGTCAGAAAAACCTGTAAATCCGTTCGCCTCGCGAACGATTTGACAGGCAATTCGAGTCAGGGAGCACGCATCACGACGATTGCGCACGTTCTCATCGCTCGGCGTCGTAGGTGTCGGGGCCGGTGAAGGTCACCCGGTACATGAGCCGGGACTCGCGCTCGTCGAACGGGGAGCCGGCGTGCATCGCCGAGCGGTTGTCCCAGACGGCGACGTCACCGGGGCGCCACTGCCAGCAGACGGTGAAGTCCGGGCCGGTGGCGTGGGCCAGGAGTTCGGCGAGCAGGGACCTGGTTTCCGCTTCCTCCAGACCCGTTATCGACTCGATGTGGCAATCGGGGATCAGCAGCGCCCCCCGGCCGGTTTCCGGGTGTGTCACCACGAGGGGCCGGATCACGGGAGGGTGCGTCCGCCGCACTTCCAGCGGCATTTCCCGCCGGTGGGGGTTGTCCTGGCGGAGCCGGTCGTCCAGGAAGGTGTAGGAGTGGACGGCGAACCGGCCCTCGATGCGGCGGCGCAGGCGGGGCGGCAGGGCGTCGTAAGCGTCCGCCATCCCGGCGTACCAGGTGCCGCCGCCGGTCTCGGGATGGGTCCGGCAGTGGAAGATCGAACCGGCCGGCTGGGGATAGCGGAAGCTGTCGTCTGTGTGCCAGAGGACGTCGCCGGGTTCCGCACGCACGAAGAGAGCCCGGTACTTGCCCTCGCGGTAGAGGTTGCCCAGCCGCAGGATCTCCGGATACCCGGGAAGCAGGAAGTCGGGGTCGTACTTCTCGTTCTTCTCGAGCAGCCCGAACGCCTGGCAGAAGCGCAGGAAGTCCTTCGGGCAGAGCGCTTCGCCGGTGCGCAGGACCAGGAGCCCCCCTGAATCGAGCCACAGGCGCCGCAGCGCGGCGAGCTGATCGTCGTCGGCCTCCGCGAGCGAGAATCCCTCGACGACCCGGCCGAATCCGGATGGGGTGATCGCGTCGGAGCGGAGGACGCGGCCCGGCGTTGCGGTGGGACTCAGGCTCAGCCTCCGTGCGGCAGGCGGTCCGGCATGTCGGCCAGGACGAACCCGAGGACGGCGAGCATGCCCACGGCGCGGCGGAAGTGGTCCGGGTCCACCTTGTCGAGGGTGTCCGATGCCGTGTGGTGCCAGTCGAAGTAGTGCTCCCCCACCGTGCGGAACCCGATCCCCGGCACCCCGTCGGCCATGAGCGGCCGGATGTCGGCGCCGCCGCCTCCCCGGGTCATGGCGTCGGCGTCGATGGCCGAGAACAGGCTCCCGATGGGACGCAGGATCGCGAGAGCCTCCTCGTAGGCGGCGTCGGCGTCCGGCCCGTCGCCCACCCAGGGCAGTCCGATGCCGAATCCGACCGGGAGCTCGTTTCCGCCGTCCATCTCGATCGCCGCCACGTGGTTTCGGATCCCGTCGCCGACGAACTCGCGGTAGGCCTCCCCGCCGCGCAGCCCGTTCTCCTCGTTCGTCCAGAGCACGACCCGCAGGGTGCGGCGCGGCCGGAGACCGAGCCGCCGGAGGATGGTGAGACCGTGCCAGGCGGCGATGCAGGCGGCGCCGTCGTCGTGGACCCCGTGACCCACGTCCCACGAGTCGTAGTGGCCGCCCATGACCACCACCTCGTCGGGCAGTTCGCTTCCCGTGATCTCGGCCATGACGTTGTGCGAGAGGGCGTCGGGAAGGGTCTCGGCCTCGAGTTCGAGGCGGATCTCGATGGACTCGCCGAGGTCGTCCAGCCGGCGCAGCCGCTCCGCGTCCTCGACGGTGAGCGCGGCCGTGGGGATCTTCGGGACTCCCTCCTCGTAGCGCATGTTGCCGGTGTGCGGCGTGGTGAGGCTTCGCCCGGTCGCCGAGCGGGTGAGGCTCGCGACTGCCCCCTGCCGCGCGGCGCGGCTCGCCCCCATCCGCCGGTAAGCGCCGGTCCCGCCGTATCCCATCCAGGGAACGGCCCACACGACGATCCGGCCCTCGACCGCCTCGCGGGGCATCGCGGCCAACTCCTCGAACGAGCGGGCGACCACGACCGGAGCCGTGATCCCTTCCGGCGGCGTCGCCACGCTGCCTCCCAGCGCGAGGATCGGCAGGTCGTCCTCCAGGGGCGCGAGGAGCGTGGCCCGGGCCCGGCCCCGCACCCAGTGGGGAACCATCACCTCCTGGAGATGGACCCGGTCCAGTTCTTCCTCCCGCATGGTGTCCGCCGCCCATTGGATGGCGCGTTCGAGACCCGCGGACCCGCTGAGCCGGTGGCCGATGCGGAGGGCCAGATGCTCGAGCTTTGCCCAGCCGTCCACGTCGGTGAGCGCCGCTCCCAGGATCCGGCCGGCGGTTTCCCGGTAACGGTCCGCGAGTTCGTGCCGGTCGTCCGGATGCGTGGGCGGATCCGGCGGTTGGGCGAAAGCGGTCGCCGCGAGGACGAACGCCGCCGACAGGAGGAGAGAAACGCGCCGCATGGGCGCCGAATCATAGGAGACGCCGGGCACGGCGAGCGGGCCGCGGCTCACCCGTTTCCAGGCAACCCCCATCGCGAAGAGGTGGTCGGTGGGCGGATGCCCCCTACGCGCTCAGGAACGGGTAGCGGTAGTCCTTCGCCGGAGCGAAGTTCTCCTTGACCGTGCGGATGTTGGTCCAGCGCAGCAGGTGGGAACCGAGGCCCGTCTTGTCGTTGGTCCCCGAGGCCCGGCCACCGCCAAAGGGCTGCTGGCCGATCACCGCCCCGGTGGGTTTGTCGTTGATGTAGAAGTTGCCGGCGGCGTGACGGAGCGCGCCGTACGCCTGTTCGGTGGCCAGGCGGTCGTTCGCGAAGACCGCGCCGGTCAGACCGTACGGCGACGTCTTGCGGCAGAGGTCGAGAGTCTCGGCGTACTGGGAGTCCGGGTAGAAGTAGACAGCCAGCACTGGCCCGAAGATCTCTTCGGTCATCAGCCGATTCTCGGGGTTGTCGGTAACCACCAGGGTGGGTTCCACGAACCAGCCCACGGACCGGTCGGCGTTTCCGCCCATCAGGACATCGCACGACGGGTCCTCCCGCGCGATGTCGAGGTAACCCGAAACCTTGTTGAAGGAACGCTCGTCGATCACCGCGCCCATGAAGTTGGCGAAGTCCGTCGGGTCGCCCATGGTCACGGTCTTCGCCTCGGCGAGGAACTGCTCGAGGAAGTCGTCCTTCATGCTCGCCGGCAGGTAGGCGCGGGACGCGGCGGAGCACTTCTGTCCCTGGAACTCGTAGGCGCCCCGAATCAGGTTGGCGACCAGCGCCTCCGCGTCGGCGGACTCGTGCGCCACCACGAAGTTCTTGCCGCCGGTCTCGCCGACGACCCGGGGATAGGAGCGGTAGTTCGCGATGTTCTCCCCGACCGTCTTCCAGATGTGCTGGAAGGTCGCGGTAGAGCCCGTGAAATGGACTCCGGCGAGCGTTTCCTGAGCGAGCGCCGGGGCTCCGATGGTGGGTCCGTGCCCGGGGAGCATGTTGACCACGCCGTCGGGCAGGCCGGCTTCCCGATAGAGCTCCATCAGGTAGTACGCCGAGAGCATCTGCGTCTCCGCGGGCTTCCAGACGATGGTGTTCCCCATGATGGCCGGAGCCATCGCCAGGTTCCCGCCGAGGGCGGTGAAGTTGAACGGGCTCACCGCGAAGATGAATCCCTCGAGGGCGCGGTATTCGAGGTAGTTCCAGACCCCGGGGTCGGGATCGCCCACCGGCTGCTGCCGCACGAGCTGGTCGAGGAAGTAGGCGTTGAACCGCAGCATGTCGGCGAATTCGCAGGCCGCCTCGATCTCCGCCTGGTGACTGGTCTTCGACTGGCCGAGCATCGTGGCGACATTCATCCGGTAGCGGCGGGGACCGACCAGCAGGTCGGCCATTCGCAGGTAGAGGCTGGCGCGCGCCCGGTGATCGAGTTCCGACCAGGTCCGCCACGCGTCGGCGGCGGCGGCTACGGCTTCTTCGACGAGGTCCGGGGTGGCTTCGTGATAGCGGGCGAGGACATGGGAGTGGTTGTGCGGCGATCGGACCTCGGCGATCTTGCCGGTGCGGATTTCCCTGCCACCGATGATGACCGGGATTTCGACGATCTGATTCGACTGGCGGCTGATCTCGGCCTCGAGCGCCGCGCGGTCGGCGGTTCCCGCCTCGTAGCCGCGTACGGGCTCGTTGCTGGGTCGGGGGACGGCCTGAATTCCCTGGCTCATTAGACTCTTGCTCCTTACGTGACTACGTCAGATTCCGGGGCTCCGGAAGGCGGGAATGCTACCCGAGACACGGCGTCCGCGGGCGGTGTTTCAGCGGGCGGCGCGCTACTCCATGAATTGCCGGATCGGGTGCGTGCGGCAACCTCCCGAATCCGGCCGTTCCTGCACGCGACGCCCTTCGAAACTGCCCGCGGCCTGAGCGGAGAACGGGCGGCCGCCGCGCCCGGTGGAGTGGTTCGCTGGAAGCTCGAGTGTTTCGGCGTTACCGGGTCCTTCAAGATCCGGGGAGCCCTCAACAAGCTGTTGGTGCTGCGGGACACGGAAGGCGCCCGGGTGCTCGGAGAGGGGGTCGTCACGGCCTCCACCGGGAACCACGGCCGCGCAACCGCGCACGCGCTCGCGCTGCTGGGCGGGCGAGGCGTCGTGTTCCTCCCGCGGACGGTGGCCGATTCGAAGCGGCGGGTCCTCGACGAGCAGTACGGCGACGTGGTCGAACTGCGGCTGGTAGGGGACGACGCGGTGGAGTCCGAATACGCGGCCAGGGAGGAGGCGGAAAGGAGCGGGCGACCGTTCATTTCGCCGTACAACGATCCGGACATCATCGCGGGGCAGGGGACCGTCGGTTTCGAGATGGACGCCGCGCTCGGCGACGAGCCTCTCGACGCGGTGCTGGTTCCGGTGGGCGGGGGCGGCCTCATCGCCGGCATCGCTGGTTGGCTCAAAGACGCCCGCCCCGGCATCCAGGTGGTGGGTTGCCAGCCGCGGGCGTCCGCCGTCATGGCGGCTTCGGTCCGTGCCGGCCGCCTCCTCGAATCGGGACGCGACGTGCCGTTCGAGCCGACGCTCGCCGACGCGGTCGCGGGCGGAGTCGAGGAGGGCGCCGTCACCTTTGCGCTGTGCTCCGAGCTCGTGGATCGATGGATCCTGCTCGACGAGGACGAAATCGTCGTCGCCATGCGCCGGGTGCTCGGGGACCGCTTTGCGATGGTCGAGGGCTCCGCCGCGCTGCCGGTGGCGGCGCTCCCGCACCTGGATCCGGGGATTGCTTCGGTCGGCCTGGTGCTCAGCGGCGCCGGGATCAGCCGTGCCGGGCTCCGGGTCTTGTCCGCGGACTAGGAAGCGCCGCTCAACTCGGCGACCCGTCGGGTGGCGCCTCGGCGGCTGCCTTCGAAGGCGGCGGCGCGTGCGGGGTGTTCGTCGTGATCAGCAGCACGGATAACAGCACCCCCGCGATTCCGACCCAGAGCATCGGCCCGCCCCGCAGCCGCCCTCCCGAAAGGAGGAGCGTCGAGATCGCGGTGATCGTGACCGCGCCGCCGAACACCACCGGCATGACCGCGTGGGGGATGCGGGCGCCGCCGGTGAACATCGCCATGGTCAGTCCGAAGGCGCCGAGCGCCCCCAGAAGACCCGCCGCGAACCCCCAGGCGAGGCTGCTGCCCGCGATGGGAGCGAAGGAGAAGTTGTCTCCCCGGAGCCACATGCCGACCGCTCCGCCGGCAATGGCAACCACCAGGTAGGCGATCCCGATCCCCAGGTATGGCTTGAAGGGGCTCGCGGTCGCGTCCGCAAGCCGGGCCTGCCCCAGCGTCGGTCCGTAGAGACCCCAGGCGAGGGCGGTGATCAGGGCGAACAGGAAGGGAAGAGCGGTACGCATCGAGGCCTCCAGGCGGTTCCGATCATACGGAGGAGGCCGAGCGCCGTGGCACACTCCGCGCGCATCCGGCGCGAGCCGGCGCCTTTTTTCCCATGACCGCGGTCGAACCGCTCCGCCAGTTGGCCGCCGCCGGCGGAGTTCCCGGACCCCGCGGCTTCCTGCCTCCCTACGAGCCGCTCCGGCGCCTGCCTCCGGGTTTCGAGGCGTGGGAGGAGATGGCGAAGGATGTCTCCGCCCGCTATCTGGTCGGCCGGGTGCGGCGCGATCTCGCCGCGTTGCCGGAACTTGACCCCGCGCCGCTGGCCGATGGTCCCGAGGTCGAGCGGGGGATGCTGCTGCTCACCTTCTTCGCCGGGGCCTACGTTCACCAGGCGGAGCCGCCGGCGGCCAGCCTGCCGCTCCCGCTCGCCCGGCCGCTCGTCGCCCTGTCGCGGCGGCTGGGGCGTCCCCCGATCCTCTCCCACGCGAGCCTGGCCATGCACAACTGGCGGCGGCTGGATCCCTCGGGCCCCATCGAGGTCCAAAACCTCGTCAATCTGGTCGGCATCCACGGCAGCACGGACGAGACCTGGTTCCTCACCATCGCGGTGGCCATCGAGGCCTGCGGCGGTGAAGAGCCGGCCCGGATCGTCCGCATGGAGATTGCGGCCGAAGAAGGGGATGCCGCGACCGTGGCTGCCGAGCTCGGACGGTTGACCGAGACCATCGGCCGCATCACGGTTCTGACCGAGCGCACCCGCGAGGGCTGCGACCCGCACGTCTTCTACCGCCGGGTGCGCCCGCCGTTCTCCGGCTGGTTCGAGCCCGGGGTGCGGTACGAGGGGACCGACCTGGCCGAACCGCTTGTCCTCGCCGGCGGCAGCGCCGCCCAGAGCCCACTCATCCAGTCCTTTGACGCGGCGCTGTCCGTCGAACAGCCGGGGGCGGCCAGGGGACCGCATCTGGACATGCGGCGCTACATGAATCCCCGGCACCGCCGGTTCATCGAAACCGTGGAGGCGAGCGGGGCGGTCCGCCGGTTCGCTGCCGCCACCGGCGACCGCGCCGTCAGGAATGCCTACGACAGCGCCGTGGAAGCGCTGGCCGAACTCCGGCGAGTCCACATGGCCATCGTGAACGACTACATCGTGCGCCAGGCCGATCCGGGGACAGCGGCGCGCGGCACCGGGGGAACGGACTTCCGCCGTTTCCTGGGCGGGGCGATCGCCGGAACCGAGCGGGCGCGGCTCGAGAACTGAGGCGGATCGCCTACGGGCCCGCCGGCGACCGGTCCTCGCGGGGCACGAGCCGCACCGCCCAGAGGCCGCTGTTGAAGTCCGAGAAGAAGATCGTCCCCTTGTGGGGCTGCGGGCCCCAGACGAAGGGGGCGTTGGGGATGAATCCGTCGGGGTCGTCCGAGTAGAACTTGGCGATCTCCCGGCCCTGCCGGTAGAGGTCGCCCACGAGTTCCCCGGAGACGTCCACCACCCGGAGGCCGCCGTTGAAGTAGGCGACGTACATGAGATCCTCGTCGTAGTCGATCCAGAGGTTGTGCGGCCCCGCCTCCGGCACCCGGTAGCGGGCGATCTCGACCGGGTTCTCGGGATCGTCGAACTCGTTGAAGTGGATGAAGCCCATCGCCCGAGAGGGCATCCGCTCCTGCCAGGAGATGATCGGGCCGGGAATCCGCGGGTTGATCGGGTGTGACTCGTCGCCGGTCACCACGTAGAAGCGATCCGCCGACTGGCTGCGGAACGGCCAGATGGCGTGGTTCCAGCCGGTGAGCTGGTAGAGCCGCCCCATCTCCACCGGGCTCTGGGGCGAGCCGCCCATGCCGCCGCCGCCCACGTCCACGACCACCATCCCGTCGGTGTTCCCGGCCTGGAACGCGATCCCGTCGTGGATCCAGACGTCGTGCACGCTGCGTCCCGGGCGGGGGTCCTCGAACCGTGACACCCGGAACGGATTCCGCGGATCCTCGGCGTTCACCACGTCCCAGCGCCGGCCGTTGTTGATCGCGTAAATGTGCCCCTCGTGGAAGAACACGTTGTGGACCCCCCCGGTCAGCTCGTCGTCGAAACGCGAGAGGACCTCCGGGTTCCGCGGGTCGGAAACATCGAGGATCACGAACCCGTTGCGGCGGTTCGAGGCGCCCTCGCGGGTGATGACCGCGATCCTGCCGTCTTCGGACACCTTCACGTCGTTCACGGTGCGGGCGTCCACCTGCACCTCGGAGATGCGCTGCATGTTCGCCGGGTCGGTGACGTCGAAGAAGAGCGCGTGCCCGTCGGCATTCCAGGTGCCGAGCGCCGCATAGTCGCGCCCGTCGGTCCCTTCCCAGATCCACAGATCGGACGTGGCGCGGTCGCGCACCGGAGCGTGGCCCACGAACTCCATGGCCATGCCGACGTCGCGCGGCACCACCTGGACCGCGTGTTCCGCATGGGCCGGGCCCGAGGAAGCGGATACCACGTAGAGCCCCGGCTGCTCGGCGACGAACCGGCCATCCGTGAGGAGTTGGGCCGGGGCGCCGGCCCCCACGGTGTCGAACCGGCTGGGATCGGGATGGGACTCCAGGGAGTAGCGAACGGGGGCGCCGGCGACGGCGGCCCCGCTTTCGTCCGCGACCGAAGCGGAGAACCGGACCACGTCGCCGGTGCGGACGCCGCCGGTCAGCGGCGCCCCGGCGGTGGTCGCATCAAGTTGGAGGGATCGCGCGGGATTGGCCACGACCTCGATCCGTGCCTCGGCGGTCAGCTCGCCGAGCCGCGCGGTCAGGGTGGCGGTCCCCGGGCCGACCGCCCGGAACACGCCTGCCGCTTCCCAGTGGTACGTCGGCGGGCGGGGCCGGTCGTAGAACGGATGGGCGTGGTAGGTGCCCTCGAACAGGGGACCGAAGGCGGCGACCGCGCCGACACCGGCCGGTTCGACGGTGATCTCGGGACGCACGTCGCGCGGTTCGGAACCCTCGTCTTCGGCGAGTAACCGGACGGGAATGCTGGCGCCCGCCAGAACCCGGTCGGGCAGATCGACGAAGCTCAGCGTGGCGAGTTCAGAGGGCAGGATCTCCACGGGGATCTCCACCCGAATGCCGGGATCATCCGGCCGGGTGAAGCCCGGAGTGGTCCCGGCGGCGGGTGACAGCGCCACCAGGGTGTGATTGCCGGCCCGATGCGCGGTGACCACCCCGGTGTGGGAGACGCTGACGTCCGCGGGGTCGAGGGAAAAGAAGAGCACCCGCGCCCCGGTGTCCACTTCTCCGTCTGCCCCCGTCACTGTGGCTACCAAGCTGCCGGTCTGTCCCACGCGAAGCTGGAGTGCTTCGGGGGCGACCGAAAGTTGCCGCTCCTGGGCTGAGGCGCCGGCCAGCAGCGTCAGGCCGAACATTGCGGCTGCCGCCGCACCGAAAGAAAACCGTGAAGAAATCCGCCCAAAGGTCATCGGTCAAGGGTATTCAAGACCCAGTGGACGGGCCAACCGGTTCCCGGAACCGCGGTCGGCCACGCGACCGCCATCCGGATGTCTTTCCCCGACAATGAAGAATTCGGGTCTGCGCCGCGTAGTTCCCCGGTAGAAGACGTGAGAGACAACGCCTCCACCGCCGCCGACATCCAGGGCAACCGGCCCGGCGCGCCGGATCCGGAGGAGCAGGAGTGGATCCGCCGGTGCCGGAACGGCAGCCGGCGCGCCTACGAGCCGCTCGTGCGCCGCTACGCCCGGTGGGCGCAGGCGTACGCCTACCGCAGGGTCGGCGACCGGGACGAGGCGCGCGACCTGGCGCAGGAGGCGTTCGCCCGGGCGTTTCACGCCATGCCGCGCTTTCGGCTCGATCGTCCGTTCCTGCCATGGTTCCTGACCATTCTGGACAACGTCTGCCGCAGCTATCTGCGCCGGCGCCGCCCGGAGATCGGGCTCGAGGGCGTCAGGGAGCCGTCGGTCGACGGCGGCATGCGATCCGTGAACCAGCGGTTGATGCTGGAACGCGCGCTCCGCGAACTTCCCGAGGAGCAGCGCCGGGTCGTGGTGATGCGCGACATGGAGGGCTACGTCCACCGCGAAGTTGCGGAGCGCCTCGGAATTCCCGAAGGGACCGTGGCGTCCCGGCTGCACATCGCCCGCCGCCGGCTGCGGCGGTTCCTCGCGGGCGGGGGCCGACGGTGACCCACCGAAGAAACAAGCACCGAAAGGAGGAAACCCGATGACCGATCACGATGGAAACCAGGCTCCGGGAGCCTCGGGACGGATTCCCGAAGACGCGCCGGGCGGACCGGAGCTCGAGCCGCAGCCCACCGACTGGGACGACGCGGCGATGGACCGTTTCTGGCTCGGGGTCTACTCGCGTCTGGAGCGCGGCCTCGCCTGGACGCTGGTTTCCGCCTCGGCAGCGGTGCTCTTCGGTTACTGGGCGTACCAGTTCGCTACCGAGTTCATGGCCGACGCATCGGTCCCGATGATCGTTCGCTTCGGCACCGCCGGGCTGCTGCTCGGCATCCTGCTTCTCTTGCTGGGCGCGATCCGCGAGCGGATCCGCGCCCGTTCCACCGATCCTTTCCGGAGAGTCCGACGATGATTGTGAGCACCACGAACGAAGTTCCCGGCGCGGAGACCGCCGAAGTCCTGGGCATCGCCCGCGGCAACACGATCCGCGCCCGCCATCTCGGCCGCGACATCATGGCCGGCCTCAAGGGAGTGGTCGGCGGTGAGGTCGAGTCCTACACGAAGCTCATGGCCGAAAGCCGCGAACAGGCAATCGCCCGGATGATCGAGCACGCCGAGGCCCTCGGCGCCGACGCCATCGTCGGCATGCGGATCGCGACCTCGGTGCTGATGACCACCGCGGCCGAGATCCTCGCCTACGGCACCGCGGTGAAGATCCGCCGGTAGGGCGCTGGACCGGGGGCCGCCGGTCTTCAGAGCGGCACCGCGCCAGCGCAGCGGCGCGAGCGCGCGCTCACCCATCCGCCGGAGGGGAGCCGATAGGCTACAGACACGCATGGTCGACACGCCTACCCCCGAGCGCGACGACGGCCGCTTCTACGAGGACTTTCACGTCGGCCAGCGCATTGTCCACCCGCTCGGCCGCACCGTCCTGGCCGCCGACAACTCTTGGTTCTCGCTCCTCACCCAGAACCAGAACCCGATCCATATCGATCGGCACCACTCGGAGCGCACGCCGTTCGGCAAACCGCTCGTGAACTCGTGCCTGACGCTGGCGCTCGCCACTGGCCAGTCGGTGAACGACCTGACCCGGAACGTGCTCGCGAATCTCGGCTGGGACGAGGTCCGGCTGCCGGCGCCTCTTTTCGAGGGGGACACGCTGTACACGGAGAGCGAGGTGCTATCGACCCGCGAATCCCGGTCCCGCCCCGAGGCCGGGATCGTGACCGTCCGCACTTGGGGCAGGAATCAGGACGGCACGGTGGTGATCGAGTTCCGCCGCACCTTCCTGATCTGGAAGCGCGGCCACGCACCTTCGCATTCCGGGTGAGGTGGGATAGCGGCGACCGGCGCCGAGCCTACCGGCCGCGCACCAGCAAGGACGCCTTCAGCGCCTCCCGTGAGGTGTAGCGGGGCCGGAACCCGGTCTCCCGAGTGAGCTTCGCGATGCTCGCGACCCAGGACCACCGGACCATCGCGAGTCCGCTGGCGGAGCCGTAGCTCTGCAGCCGCAGCGCCCAGCTCACCTGGGTCAGGACCCGCAACAGCGGCTCCGGAAGCGCCACGGAACGCGAGCCCGCCACCCGCACCATCTCGCTGAACGCGACAGCGCCCTCTCCGGCCACGTTGAAGACGCCCGGAACCTGTCGCAGCAGGCACCGTTCCAGCGCGTCCTGCAGGTCGTCCTCGTGGATGAACTGCATCTGCGGGTCGGCGCCGCGAACGCGCACCAGCATCAGCCGGCGGAGCGACTGGGTGGCGAAGTTGTCGGAGTGCGGCCCGACCACGGGACAGCAGCGCAATACGGTCAGAGAGGTGTCCGGATTGTCCGCGGCAAAAGCCGCCAGCATTCGTTCCGTGGCGGCCTTGTGTTCGGCGTAGTGGACGCCGCGGACGGGCCGGACAGGCGACTCCTCCGTGTAGGGCTGCGGGTCGCCGGCGTGGGGGCCGTACACGGTGGTGCTGCTGAGGTAGAGAAGGTGGCTCACCCCGGCGGCCTCACACCCCGAGAGCACCTGCGCCATCCCGCCCACGTTCGCTTGCCGCGCGGACTCGTCGCCATGACCGGTCCGGAGGAGGAAGGCCAGGTGCGCGACGGCGCCGATGCCGTGCTCGCGCAGAATGTGGGCGATGGGACGCCGGATGTCCTGCTGGAAGGCCACCAGCTTGGGATGGTCGAGGGGCATGGGACGGGCATCGAAGGCGACGACGAGGTCGACGTCTTCCGCCGCCGCGAGCCGCTCCACGAGTTTGGAGCCGATGGAGCCGGCGGCGCCGGTAACCGCGACGCGCAGGCCTCTCGGTGCTTCCCGGTTGGCCGTTCGGTTACCGCTCCCCGCGCAGCATCGCCACCATCTTCGCGCTGTCCGGCGGCGGCGGACCCGTTCGGCGGCTCACGAACCAGGTGACGCCGAAGTTGATCAGCATCCCCAGGGTGCCGATGCCCTCCGGGCTGATCCCGAACCACCAGGCTTCCGGGCCACTCCACTCGAAGACCTTGAACCAGCCGATATAGACGGCGGTGAATCCGGTCCCGGCGATCATGCCGGCCACCGCGCCGCGGGCCGTGACCCAGGTGGTGAAGACACCCAGCACCAGCGCTGGGAAGAAGCTGGCGGCGGCCAGGCCGAAGGCGAAGGCGACCACGGCCGCCACGTAGTCGGGCGGGTAGATCCCGACGACGATCGCGACGACGCACGCTCCGGCGGCTGACAGCCGGGCGGCCACCAGTTCCTGCCGCTCGCTCATCCCCGGGCGCAGGAAGCTCTTCAGCAGGTCGTGGGACACCGATGCCGAAATGACGAGCAGCAATCCGGCTGCGGTCGAGAGCGCCGCCGCCAGGCCGCCCGCCGCGACCAGCCCGACGACCCACGCCGGCAGTTCCGCGATCTCGGGGTTGGCGAGCACCATGATGTCCCGGTCGATGGCCAGCTCCGCACCGGGCCCCTCGCTGTACTGCATGAGGCCGTCCCCGTTCCGGTCGGTGAAGCGGATGAGCCCCGTCGCCGCCCAGTTCCGGAACCAGTCGGGGGCCTCGGCGAACGGCGTGTTGTGCAGCGTCTGGATCATGTTGACCCGGGCGAAGGCCGCCACCGCCGGAGCCGTCGTGTAGAGGATCGCGATGAAGAAGAGCGCCCACATGACGCTCCAGCGGGCGAGGCGCGCGGTCTTCACCGTGTAGAACCGGATCAGGACGTGCGGCAGCCCCGCCGTCCCGGTCATGAGCGCCATGGTGATGGCGAAGACGTCGGGCAGCGTCTTCTTGCCCGCGAGGAACGCCCCGGTGTACTCGGGCAACCCGAGGTCGGTGTGGATCTGGTCGATCGCCCGCAGGAGCGCCACCCCGGCGCGTTCTCCCTCGATGAGCGGCGAGCCGAAGCCGATCTGAGGGATCGGGGTTCCGGTCATCATCCAGGAGATGGCCCCGGCGGGAATCAGGAAGGCGACGATCAGCACGCAGTACTGCGCCACCTGGGTGTAGGTGATCCCCCGCATCCCCCCGAGCGTCGCGTAGAGGAGCACGATGATTCCGCCGATGGCCACGCCGTACTCCACCGGGATCGTCAGGAAGCGCGAGAAGACCACCCCGACCCCGCGCATCTGCCCCGCCACGTAGGTGAAGGAGATGAAGACGGCGCAGGCCACCGCGGTGAGCCGGGCCGTCTGCGAGGCGAAGCGGTCGCCGACGAACTCCGGGATGGTGTAGCGGCCGTAGCGGCGCAGATACGGCGCCACCAGCAGCGCGAGCAGGACGTAGCCGCCGGTCCAACCCATGAGGTAGATCGCCCCGTCGTAGCCCATGAAGGAGATGAGGCCCGCCATCGAGATGAAGGACGCGGCGCTCATCCAGTCGGCTCCGGTCGCCATGCCGTTCGCGAGGGCGGAAACCCCGCGTCCCGCCACGTAGAAGCCCGACGTCGTCTGGACGCGGCTCGCGACGGCGATGGCGCTGTAGAGGGCGAAGCTGCCGACGACGAAGACGAGGGTCCAGCCCGTGATGCTCACGAAGGATCCTCGGTGTCTTCAGACCGGTCGGCATCCCGTTCGATGCGGTCCATCGCGATCGCGTTCACCAGCAACAGAACCAGGAAGATCAGGATCGCACCCTGCTGGGCGAACCAGAAGCCGAGGGGGAACCCGCCGACCCAGATCCGGTTCAGCGGTTCGGCGAGCAACACGCCCAGGCCGAGCGAGGCGGTGAACCAGATCGCCAGGAGGATCGCGATCAGGCGGAGGCTTCGTTTCCAGACGCCCGGTCGCGGCGGGGAGGATTGAGTCACGGTCCGAGCGCGGATTGAATCAGAACCGGCGACGGGGCGGCGTTCCCGGAGAGCCGTGCCGTCAGGTTGGGGAGGGTCACGACGTGCGCGGCGCGGAGCGCCGCGGTGGCCGGGGGGGGGCCCGCGGCCCCACCCCCCCCCCCCCATTGGGATATAGGCCGGAGAAGCGCCAACACCCCAGGGTTTGTGGAATATAAGGAAAAGAGG
>JAPPGX010000165.1 GCA_028877265.1 Acidobacteriota bacterium | reverse complement strand
CCTGGAACGCGCCGAACCACTTGCTGACGCCGTCGAGTTCGATCAACGGCGCTCCAGGAGTCAGGCGCTCCATAGGCTGCTAAGTCCGGGCCGCCGCCGCGCTCGCTTCGAGCCGGCCGAACAGCACCGAAAGGAAGTAGCACAGGCAGAAGTACAACCCGGCCACCGTGATCCACACCTCGAAGACGCGGGTCGTCGAAACCGCGGTCTCCATCGCCAGGAAGGTGAGTTCCTGGATCGAGATGAGGGAGAGGATCGAGGAGTCCTTGACGAGGGTGATGAACTGGCCGGCGAGGGGCGGAATCACCCGCCGGAGCGCCTGCGGCAGGATCACCCGCCGCCAGAGCTCCCAGCGGGAGAGCCCGATGCTGAGGCCCGCCTCCGTCTGGGTCTTCGGGATGGACTGGATCCCGGCGCGCACGATCTCGGTCATGTAGGCGCCCTGGAACATGGCGAGACAGATGACGCCGGAGATGACGTTGGGGATGAGGGCGGCCGGCCCGAGCACCAGTTCGAGGGACCGAAGGGTGGCGGGCGAAGCGCGCCGCACGAACTCCTCCACCCCCAGGACCGGCATGATCTGGCTGCTGATGAAGAAGTAGAAGATGAAGATGAAGACGAGCGGCGGGATGTTCCGGATCAACTCGACGTAGGTCCGGCTCAGGAGCCGCGGGAACAGGCGCCCCGCGGTCCGCAGGACGCCGAAGACGGCGCCGAACAGCGCCGCCGGGATCATGCTCAGGATCGCCAGGCGGATCGTCGTGAAGAAACCCTGCATCAGCAGGTTCGGGACCCACCGCCCGGTCTCTTCGTCCCACCGGTAGAGGGAGTTCGGGATGGCGCTCCAGTCCCAGCGGTACTCCAGAACCGTGTCGACCCGGTGGAAGACGTACCCGAGGGCCACGGCAACCGCGGCCAGGACCGCGGCATCGACCCATCCGAGGCGGGCCCTGGTGCGTCCGGGAATCACTGCTGCGGCGCACTCCCGGGACGCACCTCGTCCATCCAGTTGGTCGTCTTGAACCAGTAGTCGTAGCGCTCCGCGAGCCAGCCGTTCGTCGTGTTCACGCGGATCCAGTTGGAGAAGAAGTTCAGCGCGTCCGGATCGCCCTTGCGGAGCCCGAACGCCTCGTCCCCCTGCGAGAGGTTGCCGGTCGTCGGCAGAAAGAGCAGTTCCGGGTTCCGTCCCGCCCACTCGACCGGCTTCGGGTAGGAAGACAGGATGGCGTGCGCGTTGCCGTTCAGCACCTCCTGAATGGCCTGGATGTCGTCGTCGAAACGGCGGATCGTCGCTCTCGGGAAGAGGCGGGCCGCGTCGTTGCAGGCGCTGGCGCCGCGCCGGCAGGTGAGGGTGACGTCCCCGCTGTCGTAGCCGTCCGGCCACGCCAGGTCCGCGGCCAGGTCCCGGTTGGCGGCAATCCCCATGCCGGAGTGCGCATAGGGAATGGTGAAGTTGATGGTGAGATTCCGCTGCGGACGGATGCTCATGCCGCCGATGATCACGTCGAACTTCCCGGCGAGAAGGGCAGGGATGATCCCGTCCCAGGAAGTCGGCACGAACTCGATGTTCACCCCCATGTCCTCGGCGAGCCTCGTGGCGACGTCCACCTCGAATCCCACGAGCTCGCCGTTCCGGTCGCGCATCGCCCACGGTTCGAACGTCGAGACGCCGACCTTGAGGGCGCCGCGCCGCTGGATCGTCTCGACGACGCTTTCGGCGGAGCCTTGCTGACCGGCGCAGCGCAACTGGAATCCGGCGGCCACGCCGAGCGCCAGGAGCGCGGCCAGCGCCCTGCCCGATCGCGGGCCGGTCATTGTTCGCCTCATGCTGTTCTCCTTGCTCCGGTGCGGACTCGTGCCGGGGGAATCACGCGCGGACGCGGTGTTCGAGCCGGTTCGCGACCACGGAGAGAGCCACCGTGAACGCCAGGTAGATGGCGGCGACCGTGATCCAGATCTCGAAGCTCAGGAACGTCTCCGCGATGATGTTCCGCGCCTCGGTGGTGAGGTCGAAGACCGCGATTACGCTCACGATCGCCGAGTTCCTGACGAGCGAGATCACGATTCCGGTGAGCGGCGGCAACATCAGGGGAACCGCCTGCGGCAGGACGACCGAGCGGTAGAGCTGGCGACGGCTCAGGCCGAGACTCGCACCCGCCTCCCACTGCCCGCGGCGGACGGAGAGGATGCCCGCCCGGATCACTTCGCCGGCGAACGCGCCCTCGAAGATCGACAGCGCCAGAACGCCGACCCAGAACCGGTCGAGGCCCAGGATGGGACCCAGGACGAAATAGAACAGGTAGACCTGAATCAGCAGCGGAGTGCTGCGCACGGCCTCCACATAGACCTTCGCGACGATGCGTCCCGAGAAGGAGTCCGAGAGCCGCAGCAGGGCGGCCCCGAGTCCGATCGCGAGGGTGACGAGGACGCTCCAACCGGTCAGTTCGAGGGTGACGAGGAGGCCGCGCGCCAGCGGGCCCCAGAGCAGTTCCCCTTCGACGATCCGAACGAGGTACTCGGGAACCCGGTACCACTGCCAGTTGTAGCCCATGCCGATGGCGCCCGAGACCGCGAGCCCGAGCAGGGCGGCGGCGAACGCGGCGAACTGCAGGACGTCGAACCATCCCGCGTTCCACCAGCGGACGTTCCGGCGGGTTTCCGGCGGAGGGCGGGAGGGTGCGAGCGGGCTGTCCGTCACGAGTTTCCAGTGGGGAGTTCTAGCCGGGAATCGGTGGCCGGCGACGGTTTGACCGCGATGTCCCGAGCGTGGTATTCAGGCGTGGTCGCGTGTGGTTCGCACGAAGGAAGGACGACACGCAAACCGAAGCGAGACGGACTCTTGGAGGGACCACGATGGTAAACAGAATACTCGTCGGCGCAGGCACGCTGATTGGACTCGCGATGGGCTTCGCTCCCGGCACGGTCCCGATGGACGGGCTCCTGATGGTGCTCATCGGCATCGTGTATTTCGCAATGAACGTGGATGCCGAAGACCCGACGGTGGCGCTCGTCATGGCCATCGCGGTCGGCGGCATGACCGCGTCGGATGTGCTGCATCACATCCCGGCGGTCGGGATGCAGATCGACGGTGCGTTCGAGGCCCTGTCCGTCGCGCTGTGGGCCGGCGTGGCGACGGTTGCCGCGACCCGGATCATCAACCGCGTCAAGGGCTGATTTCGCACTCCGGGACGACCTCCTGATCGTCCCCTGAGGCCGCCGGCGCCGGCGGGGGCGCGCCCGGCACGCTCCCGCGGCGGATGGACCCGGTTGCCGGTGCGCCCGGCGGCCGGCCTCCGTCCCCCGGCGGCGGCGCGGACCGGACGTGGGTGCGGCCATAATGCGCGCCATGAGCGAACTGGCCAGCAAGACCTGCGTTCCGTGCCGGGGCGGAGTGCCCCCGATGGATGCCCGAGACGCCGAGCGCTATCTCGCTCAGGTCGAGGGCTGGGGACATAGCGACCACCGCCGCATCTCGCGCACGTTCGTGTTTCCCGACTTCGCCGGGGCGCTGGACTTCGCGAACCGGGTCGGCGAGATCGCCGAAGCGGAAGGGCACCACCCCGACCTGCTGGTCGCCTGGGGACGGGTCGAGGTCACCATCTGGACTCACAAGGTCAACGGGCTGACCGAAAGCGACTTCATTCTGGCGGCCAAGATCGATCAACTCGCCTGAACCGGGACGCGGGACCCGTTCCCGGGCGTCCGCGGTACGCGTGAGGGGTTGACTTTCGGCCCCCGAAAGTGGTACTTACGCGGGACTGCGTGTCTGCCTTGAAGGAAGGGACGGCACGTGTCAACGCAACAGACGGATTGGAGGATGTAATGGCGAACAGAGTTCTTGTGGGAGTAGTCCTGCTCCTTGCGGTCTTGGAAGGCTTCGCGGCCGGTATGGTCCCCATGGCGGGGCTCTTGATCGTCCTGGCCGGCATCGTGTACGGCGCGATGGCGGTGGATGCCGAAGACGCCACGGCCTATCTGGTGGTGGCCCTGGCAGCCAGCGGCGTGGCCGGCTCGGGGGCGCTCAACGCTATCCCGGCAGTCGGCGAGGGGCTCTCCGGAGTGGTGGGCGGTCTGAGCATGGCCCTTTGGGGCGGTGCGGCGACCGTGGTCATCATGCGGACGGTGAACCGGATCAAGGGCTGATCGAGTTCTCGCCCGGCGGCGGGTTCCGCCGCCGGGCTCGGGTGAGGGCGGCCGCTGGCCGCACTCGGCGCGGGATTTGATCCCGGGCGCGCGGCGGTACCGGCGGTAGGCCTGTAGCCGCTGGGCGCCCGCCGGGGACCGGTCCCGGCCGGCGTTCCTCCGACGGCGGTGCGCCCGCCCGGCGAGGAGAGCGCCGGAATCCCGCCGGCCGGGACATAATCGCCGGCGTGAGCCCCAGCCGGACCGACCCGCTTCCGCCAGCGACGACGGAGCCTTCGCCCGCCGCCGGCGCATGACCGGTTCGCGCCCACGGGTGCCGGACGCCGGCGTGATTCCAGCCGCGCACCTGAGCCCGGCCGAGTTCGTCGAAAACGGCCGCGCGGTGCTCGACTGGCTGGCCCGCTACTGGAGCCACATCGAGGACTACCCGGTCCTGTCCGGCGTGCGGCCGGGCGAGATCCGCGCCCGCCTGCCAGCGGCGGCCCCGGAGACCGGCGAGTCCTTCGACGAGGTGATGCGGGACCTGGACCGCATCGTGGTGCCTGGCCTGACGCACTGGCAGTCGCCGAATTTCTTCGCTTTCTTCCCCTCCAACAGCTCGGGGCCCTCGGTGCTCGGGGAGCTCCTGGCCGCCGGACTGGGCGTGCAGGGAATGCTCTGGGCGACCAGCCCGGCCTGCACCGAGCTCGAGACCCACGTCCTCGATTGGCTGGTGGACCTGATGGGGCTGCCCGCGGACTTCCGTTCGGACGGCCCGGGCGGCGGCGTCATCCAGGACACCGCGTCCTCGGCCACTCTGACCGCGCTGCTGGCGGCCCGCGAGCGCGCCACCGGTTTCGAGTCCAACCGCGTCGGGGTGCGCGCGCCGCTTGTCGCCTACGGGTCGGAGGAGTCGCACTCCTCGCTGCTCAAGGCCGTGCGCATCGCGGGACTGGGCGGCGACAACCTGCGTTCCATCCCGGCCGACCCGGTCACGCGCGCCGCCCGGCCGGAGGCGTTTGCCGCCCTGGTGCGGGAAGACCTCGCGGCGGGCCGCATCCCCTGCTTCGCGGCCGTCACCCTCGGGACCACCTCCACCGGGGCATTCGACCCGCTCGAGGAGATGGGCGGAATTGCGCGGCAGCACGGGGTCTGGGTCCATGTGGACGCCGCGATGTCCGGGACCGCCTTCCTCTGTCCGGAGTTCCGGCATCTGCAGGCCGGGCTGGAGTTCGCCGATTCCTATTGCTTCAACCCGCACAAGTGGATGTTCACGAACTTCGACTGCGACGCCTTCTGGGTGCGGGACCGGCGGGCGCTGATCGAGACGCTCTCGGTGACGCCCGAATACCTGAGGAACCGTGCTTCCGAGGCCGGGGAGGTCCTGGACTACCGCGACTGGCACATCCCGCTCGGGCGCCGGTTCCGGGCCCTCAAGCTGTGGCTGGTGCTGCGCCACTACGGCGCGGCGGGACTCCGCGACCTCATTCGCGAGCACGTCGCGCTGGGCCAGGAGTTTCGCGAATGGGTGGAGGCGGCGGACGACTTCGAGGTCCTCACTCCGGCTCCCCTGAACCACGTCACCTTCCGCTACCGCCGGCCCGGCGCCGCGCCGGACGATCTCAATCGGAGGCTGCTCGACGCCCTGAACGAGTCCGGACGCCTCTACCTGACGCACACCCGCGTCCCCGCGGGGGTCGCCCTGCGGATGGTGGTGGCCCAGACCCACACGACGCGGGTGCACGTCCGGCAGGCCTGGGACCTCATCGCCCGCACCGCGCGCGGGCTGTCCTGACCGGCCGGCCCCGGCCTTCAGTCGGCGCGTTCCGGCGCGTCCACCTGGACCGTCACGATGTCGGCGTCGTGGTACTGCTGGTGGCGGACCGAGGACGACAGGTGCCGGAGGAGTCTCAAGGACACCTCCCGCTCCGCCGAGACCTCGTCGACGCGGGCGCCCAGCAACGCCATCCGGTCCTCGACGTTTTCCGAACCGGCCGCGGCCACGAACTCCAGGGTGGCCCCGGCGCCCCGGGGGCGGGCCGTCACCCGCAGCCGCCGGGAAGCCGGCCGCCCGGCGGACTCGTCCGGTGAGAGGAGGGTCAGCAGGGCCTCCTCGCCCACCGCCGCCAGACGCTCGGCCATCGGCTTCCCGAAGCCGCTGCGCGATGCGAACCCGGCCAGGAACTCGTGGAGGTCCTTTCCCGCCGACAGGTCGAGATCGGTCCGCAACCGGCTGGCCCGGGGTTCGGTCAGCAGCACGAACCCGGTGAGGAGGATCGCGACGAGGCCGCCGGAGGTCATTCCGTTGGTCAACAGGCCGCCCGCAAAGTCCCGGACGAGTTCCGGGAAGATGAGGTCGTACTGGAACCCGAGCCCGATCCAGAAGGAGAGCCCGACGATGAGCCCCTTGCGGTGGTCGAAGCCGTCGGTCAGGAGGAGTTTCAGGCCGACGGCGAACAGGATCGCCATGAGGACGGCGATATAGGCGCCGAGCACGGCGCCGGGCACCGAGAGGATCAGGGTGAGGGCCTTGGGCATGAAGGCGAAGGCCGCGAGCACGGCCCCCATGGCGAACCCGACGGCGCGGGATGCGACTCCGGTGATCTGGATCACCGACGCCCCGGTCGAGAGACTCGACATGGAGATGCTCCCGGAGAGACCGGCCAGCAGGCTGCTCGCGCCGCTCGTCGCGACCGCGTTCTGCACCGACCGGTAGTCCACGGCCCGCCGCCTGCGCCACGACACGTTCTGGCTCGCGAGGACGCCGCTGATGGCTTGCATGGTGGTCACCAGGGTCACGAACCCGAACGCCGGCAGCAGCGCCCAGTAGGTCGAGCCGAGCGTCAGGTCCAGCCCGGGCCAGTGGGGCTCGGGAAGGGCGACCCAGGCCGCCTCGGCCAGCCGTGCGGTGTCGTAGAGGCCGAACGGCGCCGCGACCGCCGCCCCCGCGATCACCCCGGCGATGGGCGCCCAGAGCCGCCAGGCGCCGGTGGCCTTGAGGGAAATCGCGCCGATCACGAAGACCGTGGTGAGCGCCGCCAGGGGCGCCGCCGCCGGCGAAACGCCTGCGGGAACGTCGTCCAGCATGCCGTAGATCACCGGCATGACGTTGACCACGATGAGGAGCACGACCGTCGCGGACACCGTGGGGGTGAGGATTCGGCGCAGCCAGGAGAGCCGGAAAGACAGCAACATCTGCAGCAGGCCGGCGCTGACGACCAGGGTCGCGAGGAGGGCCGGACCGCCCGAGCGGAGCGCGTCGGCGGCGACCGCGATGGCGGCCGCGGACACCGAGGGAGCGAGGATGAACCCGGCGCCGATCCGCCCGAAACGCGCGGCCTGGAGAGCGGCGGTCAGACCGCAGATCAGCAGCGAGACGAAGACCACCCAGGTCAGCAGTCCGTCGTCGGCGCCGGCGGCCCGGAACGCGACGGTGGGAACCAGGATCGCCACGAACAGCGGCGTGACCGCGATCTGCAGGCCGAGGCCCAGCACCACCGGCAGGGGTGGGCGTTCTCCGGGTTCGAAGCGGAGGGGCCGGCTGCCTTCCGGGGACATTCCCTCCGAAGATAGCCGAACCGGCGGTGAACAGCCCCCGGGGGCGGTCAGAGGTCGAGGCCGTGGGCGATCGTGGTGAGCTGCATGTTCTCGGTGCCCTCGTAGATCGTCCCGGCCTTGGCGTCCCGCCAGAGCTTCTCAGCGAGGCAGTCGGTCGTGTAGCCGGCGCCGCCGTGGATCTCGATGCCGAGCGAGGTCACCGATTCGGCCATGCGCTGGGCCGTCAGCTTGGCCATCGCCGCCGCGTAGCGGGTCTCGTTCCCCTGGTCCGCCAGCCGCGCGGCGTTCCAGGTCAGCAGACGGGCCGTTTCCACCTGCATGGCGGCGTCCGCCAGCGCGAAGGCGACCGACTGGTTCTTCCCGATCCGGCGACCGAACGCTTCCCTCGCTTTCGCGTAGGCGATGGCCAGGTCGAGGGCGGCCTGTCCGATGCCGACGAGCTGGGCGGCGATCCCGATCCTCCCCTCGTTGAGGAGCGCCATGGCGAGCCGGCGTCCCTTGCGGACTTCGCCCAGGACGTCGCCGTCGGCCACGAAGCAGTCCTTCAGGAACAGCGGCGTGGTGCTCGAGGCCTTGAGGCCGACTTTCGCCTCGGGCGGACCCACGGTCAGTCCGGAGCTCTCGCGATCCACCAGGAAGGCGGTGATCCCGTCGCGGGGGCCGCCGCCGTCCTGCGGGGCGAGCCGCGCGAACAGCAGGTAGAGCCCGGCCTCCCGGCCGCCCGACACCCAGGCCTTCGAGCCGTTGAGCAGAAACCCCCCGTCCACCGGCGTCGCGGTCGTTCGGAGCGCAAAGGCGTCACTGCCGGCGTGCGCTTCCGAGAGCGAGAAGGCGCCGATCCGGTCCGCCGCCAACTGCGGCAGCAGCCGGAAGCGTTGGCTCCGGGAGCCGAAGCGGTTGACCGCCCCCGCGATGAGCGTGTTGTGCACGTCCACCAGCAGCGCCACCGCGGCGTCGGCCCGCGCGAGGGCCTCCACCGTGAGCACCACGTCGAAGAAGCCCTGCCCGCTCCCGCCGAACTGCTCGGGAACCACGACCCCGAAGAACCCGTAGTGCGCGAGCGTCTTCACCAGTTCGGGCGGGATCCGGCCCTCCTCTTCCATCTGCCGGGTCAACGGCGCCACTTCCGCCATCGCCACCTGGTGCACTGCCCCGAAGTGCAGGCGTTCGTCCTCCGAAAGGACGCTCAGGGGGTTGGTGTCACGACTTGCTGGTAGCGGCTCGATCTGGGCGAGCGGGCTCTGCAGCACCTGGACGGACATGCCGCCAGACTATCGCGGCGCGCGGCAGTGCTTCGGGGGTCTCAGTACTCGGCCAGATCCCGGATGGCGGCGAGCAGGTCTTCCGCCTGCGGCAGGGTTCCGGCCTCGACGTCGGGGTTGTAGGAGACCCAGGTGTCCCTGGCCGCGACCCGGCGGACCGGGGCGTCGAGGTCCTCGAACAGCTCGTCGGCGATGCGGGCCGCGATTTCCGCGCCGTAACCGAAGCTGCGGGTGTCCTCGTAGGCCACCAGAACGCGGCTCGTGCGGCCCACGCTCTCGCGAATCGCCTCCCAATCGTAGGGGGCGAGGGAACGGAGGTCCAGGATCTCCACCGAGATCCCGTCGGCGGCCGCCTTCCTGGCGGCGAGCTCGGCCCGGTGGACGAGCGCCCCGAAGGTGACCAGCGTGATGTCCTCTCCGGCCCGCACCGTCTTCGCCTTCCCGAACGGGATCATGAACTCGGGTCCGGGATCGGGGCTTTTGTTGTAGGTCTGGCGGTAGAGGTGCTTGTGCTCGAGGAAGATGACCGGGTCTTCACAGCGGATTGCGGTGCGGAGCAGCCCCGCCGCGTCGAGCGCGGTGGAGGGCTGCACCACCCGCAGTCCCGGAAGATGCGTGAAGAGCACTTCGGCGGACTGGCTGTGGTACACGGCGCCGCCGGTCAGGTAGCCCCCGGTCGGGACGCGCAGGACGAGCGGAGCGCTGTAGTTGCTGTTCGCGCGCCAGCGCAGACTGGCGAGTTCGCTCCGGATTTGCATGTAGCCGGGCCAGATGTAGTCCAGGAACTGGATCTCGGCGACCGGACGCAGGCCGCGCACCGCCATGCCGAGTCCCAGTCCCACGATGGTGGCCTCGGCGAGGGGGCTGTTGAAGACCCGCTCCGATCCGAACTCGCGCTGGAGTCCATAGCTCACCTTGAAGACGCCGCCCTTGCCCTTGACCTCCCGCAGGTTCGCCTCGCGGCTCGCGTCCGCCACGTCCTGTCCGAACACGACGATCCGGGGGTCGCGGGCCATCTCCGAGCGGAGGGTGGCGTTGATCAGGTCCACCATCGTGCCCGGTTTCGCGTCCGCTTCGAAGACCGGTTTGGTCTCGAAATCGGGAGAACAGGGATCCACCTCCGGGCTGTACAGGTGGTCGCAGGCGGTGTCCGGATGGGCCCAGGGCAGGGCGAGGGCATCGGTGGCCGCCGCCGCCACCTCGGCCTGGGTCCGTTTCCGGAGGCCGTCGAGTTCTTCCCGGGTGGCCGCCCCGGAAGCGGTGAGCCGGTCGCGCAGGCGCGCCAGCGGATCGCGGTCCTGATCCGACTCGCGCTCCGCCGCCGTCTTGTAGTCCCGGTCCTCGTCCGAAAGCGAGTGGGGCTGCAGGCGGATCACGCGGGCGTGCACGAGCGCCGGACCCTCGCCGGAGCGGACGTAGTCGAACGCCTCCTCGAGGGTGCGGTAGGACTCCTCGTAGTCGCAGCCGTCGCACTCGAGGACCTTCAGGTCGGGGAAGCCGCGGGCGAGCGGGGCGATCGAGCCGCCCGCCGTCTGGTGTTCCACCGGTACGGAAATGGCGTATCCGTTGTCCTGGATCAGGAACAGGACCGGCAGCCGGCGGAGCGAGGCGCTGTTCAGCGACTCCCAGAACTCTCCCTCGCTGGTGGCGCCGTCGCCGCCGCTCACCAGGACGATCCCGTCGCCGTTCGGGGCTCCGGGAAGCCCGGAGATGCGGTGGCGGCTGAGGTAGCGCTCCGCGTACGCGGTGCCGACCGCGTGCAGGAACTGCGTCCCCACACAGCTCGAGTGGACGGTCAGGCCGAGCGACCGCTTGGAGAAGTGCGAAGGCATCTGCCTGCCGCCCGAGGAGGGATCGGCTTCGGCGCCCCAGGAAGCCGCGAGCTGCTCGAGAGCGGTCAGGCCCAGCCCGGTGGCCAGCGCGCGGTCCCGGTAGTAGGCATAGACCCAGTCGGTCTTCGGCCGGAGCAGGGCGGCGGCAGCCGCGGTGACGGCTTCGTGGCCGGCCGAGCTGACCTGGAAGAACGCCTTGTTCTGCCGCTTCAGGGCGATTTCCCGCTGATCCACCTCCCGGGCGGTGAGCATCACCCGGTAGGCGGCTTTCAGTTCTTCCGGACTAAGCGCCGGAATGTCTTCGGGTTCGCCCTCGACGACGGCGTCGCGCCCGTTTCCGTTGGCGGCCTCGCCGGTCCGCTCCGCAGTTGTGGAGGACTCGGCGGCGGAGACTTTTTCGTCGGCAGCAGCTTCCCGCCCGTTGGACCGCAGGGCGTCAGCTTCAGACAAATCGGCTTGAGTGAATTAGCGGGTCGCAGGTGATCGCAGAACCTCAGTCTGGAGTTGAAAAGACGCGATCCGAACCATCAGGAGGGGAGAAAATGTTAGCAGACGGCCTCGGAGCGCGGGCTGGCGGTGAGGCGTTCACCGCTGCGACGTGCGCGGCGCGCCGCGCGTGCCGGTCTGGAGACCGGCGTTCCCTACCGGGCGAGGGCCTCGCCGGGCTTCTTGCGGTACTGCCGGTACTCGTAGGTCCGGTCGCGTTCTTCCGCGAGACGCATCCCCTCGTCGTGGGGGAACATGTGGACCGCGTCGTAGTCGGGCGGGCAGAACTTGGCGCAGAGCTGACACCCGATGCAGGTGTCCACGTTCACTTCGCAGACCTGGCCGACCGACCGGGGCTCGGGGTCGGGAACCAGGATGATGCAGTCCTTGACCGGACAGACCGCGATGCACATCTCGCAGCCGCGCCCGAAGCATTTGCCGGCGTCCACGTAGGCGAGGATCTTCGGCTGGCGCTTCCGGGGCCCGGTAATCAAAACGTCCTGCATGAGCGGAAAGCGTATCATTCGGACCGTGCCGACCGCCGAGGATTCCGTAGCCCAAGCCAAGGGCTCCGAACTGTCCCCGCCGAGCGCGAAACTGCCGCCGCCCGGCATCCACTATCGCCGTGGTCTCGGGCTGCGCAAGGAAATCATCGAGCCGCTCACGGAGGACTACCGGGGACACCTGGTCCGGTTCGCCCGCGATCACGACTATCGGCTGCGGGCCGGCGAACTCCGGTTCCTGATCGCCCACGAGTTCGGCTTCTGCTACGGCGTGGACCGGGCGATCGAGTACGCCTACGAGGCGCGCCTACGCTTCCCGGACCGGCGGATATTCCTGACGGGCGAGATCATCCACAACCCCTACGTCAACCGCCGTCTCTCCGAGTTCGGGATCCTGTTCCTGGAGACCGGGTCGCCGGAGGAGAAATTCGGCGAGGTCGGTCCGCAGGACGTGGTGCTCCTGCCCGCCTTCGGGGTTCCCACCGCGGAACTGGACGTGCTGCGCCGGAAGGGCTCCATCCTGGTGGACACCACCTGCGGCTCCGTCATGAACGTCTGGAAGAACGTGGACCGCTACAAGCGTGACGGGTTCACGTCGGTGGTCCACGGAAAGTACGCCCATGAGGAAACGAGGGCGACCACCTCGCGCGCCGGAACCTATCTGGTGGTTCGCGACATGGCCGAGGCCCAGGACGTCTGCCGCTACATCGAGGCCGGCGCGGGGGCGAACGGCGGCGCGGCGCCGCTCAACCGGGACGGGTTCATCGAGCAGTTCGCCCCGGCCAGCTCCCCGGGCTTCGATCCGGACCGCGACCTGGGAAGGATCGGACTGGCGAACCAGACCACCATGCTCGCCAGCGAATCGCTCGAGATCGCGGCGGTGCTCCGCGACTCGATGGCCCGCCGCTACGGCGAGGAGGAACTCGCCGGCCGGTTCCGATCCTTCGACACCATCTGCAGCGCCACCCAGGAGCGCCAGGACGCGGTTCTCGAGCTGCTTCGGGAGGACCTCGACCTGATCCTGGTGGTCGGAGGTTTCAACTCGTCCAACACGGCAAACCTGGCCGCGATCTGCGACCGGAAGTTCCCGAGCTACCACATCGCGGGTCCCGAGGGCCTCCTGTCCGCGGACGAGATCCGCTGCCGTCCCGCGCCCGGCTCCGGGCAGGGGACCGAGCCGGTGGTGCGGCGGGACTGGCTGCCGGAGGGTCCTCTCCGGATCGGGGTGACCTCGGGGGCTTCCACCCCGGACGTCATGGTCCACCGGACCATGGTCCGGGTGCTGGAGTTCCGGGGAATGACCGAAGACCACGTGCAGCCGGACGAGTCGTTCTAGCAGCCTCCCGGGTCAACAGCCTGTGGCAAAACCCACGCGGCGTTCGACGGGCGATGCATCCCGTCCGAACCGCGCCTCTGCGAGGCGCTCTGCGTTGCGTTTCGGTCGAAATACACCCGGTGTTCCTCCCTCACGCGCCTTGTCAGCCAGGCGCCTCACCCGTCTCGGCGCTCACGTGGGTTTCACCACCGGCTGTTAAACCGCGGATGCCGGCAGGTCCCTCCCGGTTCGCCGGGGCCGCGGAGCGGGCCGCCCCCTACGCGCGTCCCGGACTCCCCCCGGCGAAGACCGCCCGTCCGTTCCGGGTGGTGAGCCCGTTCGAGCCGCGCGGCGACCAGCGGCAGGCCATCGACCAGCTCACCCAGGGGTTGGGACGGGGCGACCCGAACCAGGTACTGCTCGGGGTCACGGGTTCGGGGAAGACGTATTCCGTAGCGCGGGTGATCGAAGCGGTCAACCGGCCGGCGCTGGTCATCGCGCACAACAAGACGCTGGCGGCCCAGCTCTATCAGGAGTTCCGCGGGTTCTTCCCGGACAACGCCGTCGAGTACTTCGTCAGCTACTACGACTACTACCAGCCCGAGGCCTACGTTCCGGCGAGCGACACCTACATCGAAAAGGAAGCCACCATCAACGAGGAGATCGACCGCCTCCGCCTCTCCGCGACCCGGTCGCTCTTCGAGCGCCGCGACGTCCTGATCGTCGCGAGCGTCTCCTGCATCTACGGCCTGGGCTCTCCCGAGGCCTATTACGGAATGCTCGTGGTGTTCGAGGAGGGCGCCGAATTCCCCTCCCGCCAGGCGCTCCTCCGGAAGCTTGTGGAGATGCAGTACGAGCGCAACGACGCCTCGCTCGAACGCGGCCGTTTCCGCGTACGGGGCGACACCGTGGAGATCGTGCCCGGGTACGAGGATCTGGGGCTCCGGGTGCGGCTCTACGGCGATGAGGTCGAACGACTGGCCCGCTTCGACCCGTTGACCGGGCGCGAACTGTCCCGCGAGGACCGCGTGACGCTCTTCCCGCGGACCCACTACGTGGCCCGCGAAGAGGACCTCGCGCGGGCGCTGGTCACGATCCGCGAAGAGCTCGACGAGCACCATCCCACGCTGCTCCAGCAGGGGAAGCTGCTCGAAGCGCAGCGGCTCATGCAGCGGACGCTCTTCGATCTGGACATGCTCGCCGAGTCGGGGCATTGCCACGGCATCGAGAACTACTCGCGCCACTTCACGGGGCGGGCCCCGGGGGAGCCGCCGCCGACCCTCATGGACTACCTGCCGCGGGACGCCGTCATCGTGGTGGACGAGAGCCACCAGACGTACCCCCAGGTCCGCGGCATGTTCGCGGGCGACCAGGCCCGGAAGCGCACGCTTGTGGAGCACGGGTTCCGGCTCCCGTCGGCGCTCGACAACCGGCCGCTCTCCTTCGAGGAGTGGGAGGAGCGGGTCGGACAGGCGATCTCGGTCTCGGCGACGCCCGGGCCGTACGAGCTCGATGCCGTCGGCGGGGCCGTGGTCGAGCAGATCATCCGGCCGACCGGGCTGCTCGATCCCGAGGTCGAGGTGCGGCCCGCGGGCGACCAGGTGGACGACCTGCTGGCGGAGATCCGGGAGACGGTGGCGCGCGGCGAGCGGGTGCTCGTCACCACGCTGACCAAGCGGATGGCGGAGGACCTTTCCGAGTATTACCACGAGCTCGGGGTGCGTTGCCGCTACATGCACTCGGACATCGACACCCTGGAGCGGGTGCAGCTCCTCCGCTCCCTCCGCCTCGGGGAGTTCGACGTGCTCATCGGGATCAACCTGCTGCGCGAAGGGCTCGACCTTCCGGAGGTGTCCCTGGTGGCCATCCTCGACGCCGACCGGGAGGGGTATCTGCGTTCCGAGGGGGCGCTGATCCAGACGGTGGGCCGGGCGGCCCGCCACGCCGGAGGCCGGGCGATCCTCTACGCGGACCGCGAGACGGGCTCGATGGAGCGGGCGCTGACCGAGACCTGCCGCCGCCGGGCGCTCCAGCAGGCGTTCAACGAGGAGCACGGCATCGTGCCCCGCACGGTCGTCAAGGACGTTGCCGAGGCCTTCGCGCCCGCTTCCGCGGGAACGGCGGCGGCCGAGGAAGACGACTGGGACCGGGCCATGGGACTCCTCGAACCGCCGCCCGAGGATCCGGCGGTGCTCGAACGGGAGATCGCCCGGCTTCGCAAAGAGATGAAGAAGGCGGCGCGCGACCTGGAGTTCGAACGCGCGGCCCGTTTGCGGGACCACCTCCGCGAGCTCCAGCACGGCGCGCTGCTGCGTTAGCCACCGCCGTCGCTCCCGGCCCCGTCCGTGGGAGAATGACCGGATGAGCAGTCGCCGCGAATCCGTGCCGCAGGAGGAAACTCCACCCGCCTGTCGTCCGAGGATGACCACCGAGGCCATCCGCGAGGCACACCGCGACTTCGTCCTCCCGGCGGTCCAGACGTTCTACGACGAGCCCATGCCCATCGTCCGGGGGCAGGGCCAGCACGTCTGGGATTCGGACGGCAACCGCTATCTCGACTTCTTCGGGGGGATCCTCACCGTCGGCCTCGGCCACTGCCACCCCGAGGTGAACCAGGCGATCCGCGAGCAGGTGGACACCCTGCAGCACGTGACCACCATGTTCCCGAACCAGCCGATGGTGGAGCTTGCCGAGCGTCTCGCCCGCCTGTCCCCGGGGGACTGCCGGAAGAGCTTCTTCACCAACTCGGGCACCGAGGCCAACGAGATGGCCCTCCTGATCGCCGAGTTGCACACCGGCAACTCCGAGGTGATCGCCCTCCGCCACGGCTACAGCGGCCGCAGCCGCCTCACCATGGGCGCCACCGGGCAGGCGCCCTGGCGTCTCGGCGGCAGTACCGCGGCCGGGATCCGCCACGTGGCCAACGCCTATTGCTACCGCTGTCCTTTCGGTCTCGAGTACCCCTCCTGCGACCTGCGCTGCGCCCGGGACATCGAGGACGTGATCCAGACCACCACCTCGGGCCGGATCGCGGGGTTCATCGCCGAACCGATCCAGGGGGTGGGCGGATTCATCACCCCGCCACCCGGCTACTTCGAGGTCGCCGTGGAGATCGTGCGGCGCTACGGCGGGGTGTTCATCTGCGACGAGGTCCAGACCGGGTGGGGCCGCACGGGCACAACGCTGAACGGGATCGACCACTGGGACGTGGAGCCGGACATCGTCACCTATGCCAAGGGGCTCGGGAACGGGGTGCCGGTGGGCGCCACGGTCGCCACCGACGAGGTCGCGGGCGCGGTACGGGGAAACACGCTTTCGACCTTCGGCGGCAACCCGGTGAGCATGGCGGCCGCCGGTGCGGTCCTCGAGGTGGTCGAGCGCGACAACCTCGCCGACAACGCCGCGCGGATGGGCGCCCAGCTGCGGGCCGGGCTCGAGGAACTCGCCGACGCCCACCCCGTGATCGGGGACATCCGCGGGAAGGGGCTCATGCAGGCGCTCGAGTTCGTGGAGGACCGTGGAACGAAGGCGCCGGACGCCGCCTTCACCACCCGCTTTCTCCAGAAAGCGCGGGACGAAGGACTGCTCATCGGGAAGGGCGGGCTCTACGGCAACTGCGTCCGGATCTCGCCGCCGCTGAACATCGGCCGGTCCGACATCGAGGGGGCCCTCGTGCTCCTCGACCGGGCCCTGACGGCGACCGAGGCGGCACTCCGTTGAGCACCGGCGCGGCGGGCCGGGGATCCCCACTCGCGGGCGTCCGGATCCTGGACCTCTCCCGGATCCTGGCCGGGCCCTACGCCACCATGATGCTGGCCGACCTCGGGGCCGAGGTGATCAAGATCGAGCCGCCCGGCGGGGACGACACCCGTACCTGGGGGCCCCCGTTCGGCGGCGGCGAGGCCGCGTATTTCCTCGCGGTCAACCGCGGCAAGAAGAGTGTGGTCCTGAACCTCAAGACGGAGGAGGGCTCCCGAGCGCTCGCCCGGCTCATCGCGTCGAGCGACGTGCTGGTCGAGAACTTCCGGCCCGGGACATTGGCCCGCCTCGGGTTCGCTCCCGAAGAGGTCCAGGGGCGCCACCCCCGTCTGATCTGGTGTTCGGTCTCCGCCTACGGCCAGTACGGGCCCCTCTCGTCGAAACCCGGCTACGACGCCGTCATGCAGGGAGAGGCCGGCTGGATGGGCCTCACCGGTCCCCCGGAGGGGCCGCCCACCAAGCTGGGGGCGTCGCTCGCCGACATCTGCGCCGGGATGATGGCCAGTTCGGGCATCCTCGCGGCGCTCTTCGCGCGCGAGCGGGACGGCCGCGGCCGCCGGGTGGATGTGGCGCTCTTCGACTCCGTGGTGGCAACGCTCTGCTACCAGGCGCAGGGATACCTGCTGACCGGAGAGGAGCCGGTCCGCAGCGGCAACAACCATCCCTCCCTCACGCCCTACGAGAGCTTCGAGGCCGCCGACGGGCACGTCATCGTGGCGGTCGGGAACGACGCGCTCTGGAAGCGCTTTTGCGAGGTGGCGGCGCCGGAGCTGGACCGTCCCGAGTTCGAGAAGAACCCGGACCGGGTCCGCCACCGCTCCGAACTGCGCGGCCTGCTGGAGGCGGTCTTCCGATCCCGGGGAGTCGCCGCGTGGGAACGGGTGCTGGACGAGGCGGGAATTCCCGTCGGGCGCGTGCGGAGCGTCGCCGAGATCCTGAACAGTCCCCAGCTCAAGGCGCGAGGGATGGTGGTGGACCGCGAGCATCCGAGCATCGGGTCGCTGCGCCTGGTCGGAAGCCCGGTCCAGTTCGACGGGGAAAACCACACGGCGACCCTCCCACCGCCGCTCCGGGGCGAACACACCGGGGACGTGCTGGAGGCCATCGCCTTTCCCACCGAGACCGACTAGGGCGGTTCCGGCGGCAACGCCGGTTGGCTGCTAGCATTGATCGGTTGGGGTGAGTCAGCGGAGAGGGCGCCATGGAAACCGCAGCAGGCACCGGAGCGGCGCCCCCGGTGCGTCGCTCGGCAGGCTGGCTCGCCGGCCTTGCCTCGGGCGGAGCGGCGTACGGGTCCTCGGTGCCCATCTGGAAACAGAAGTCGGCGCTCGCCTCGGCTGCCCTCCATCTGGCGCTCGCCGCTCTGCTGTTCTTCCCCGGATTCGGGATCTTCGACGGTTCCGACGAGCGGATGCTGGGCAATCCCATCTTCCAGTTCCGCGTGGCCGGCGGTGAAGGCGCCGGGGGCGGCGGTGGAGGCGGGGGCAGCCGCGGGGAGCGCATCAGCGCCTACATCCCGGTGCGGGTGGAGCAGGCAACCCCGCAACCCGAGCCGGAGACGCCGCGCGAGGCCCCGATCGCTCCGCGGAAGCCGCGGCCGCTCCGGTTCGAAGACCTCGACAACCTCGCCGACGAGCCGGACCTGACGGACATCGTGCTCGGTGGGGTGTTCTCGCCGCAGGCGCAGGATTTCCCCGGGCTCTCGCTCGACGACTTCGGCGACTACGGAGGCCGGGACACGGCGCCGAGCGCCGGGACCGGCGGAGGGATCGGCGGCGGTGAGGGCATCGGCACCGGCGAGGGGCAGGGATGGGGGGTCGGCCCCGGGTACGGAGGGGGATCGGGCGGCGGCGCCTACAGTCCGGGTGGCTACGACGTGGAGCCGCGCCTCCTCTACGAACCGCCCGAGCCGCCGTATCCCGAGTCGGCGCGCCGGCGCAAGATCACCGGCGAGGTGATGCTCCAGGTGCTCGTCAAGCTGGACGGGACGACCGAGGTGCTGGGAGTCATCAAGTCCGGATGCCGCGTCTGTGTCGAAACGGCGCGCCAGCACGCGCTCCTCTATCGCTGGAGGCCGGCGCTCAAGGACGGCAAGCCGGTCGAGGCGATCGGGGTGATCAGCGTGACCTTCGGCCTCTTCCCGACCGGGTGACTCGCGACTGGCATTGACTTCCCCGGGCGGCGAGGCGGCGCCGAATCCGCCCGAGGTCCTTTCGGCCGGCGCCATCGCCGCCCGCGTGAAGTCCCTCGCGGAAGAGATCGCGGCGGCGCATGCCGGCCGGAAGCTGCACCTGCTGGTGGTGCTCCGCGGAGCGTTCGTGTTCGCGGCGGATCTGGTTCGCGAACTCCACGCCCGTGGAACCGAGGTAACGGTGGACTTCTGCCGGGTGGCGTCCTACGGCGACGGCACCGAGCCCGGGACTCCCGCGGTCGAGCTGTACCATCCGGAAACCCTCACCGACCGCGACGTGATGATCGTGGAGGACATCGTCGACACGGGGATCGCGCTGGAAGCGCTGCTGCAGGCGGTGAAGTCGGCGGCGCCCCGCTCGGTCTGTACCGCGGCGCTGCTGTCGAAGCCGTCCCGGCGCCGGGTCACCATCCAGGCCGACTTCACCGGTTTCATCGTGCCCGACAGGTTCCTCGTGGGTTACGGCCTCGACTACGCCGGCCGCTACCGCCACCTCCCCTACGTCGGCGCGCTGTAGGGGCGCCGAGCCCCCTTCGCGTCAGCCCCCCCCGAACGCCGGCTCTTCCACCGCCGCGCCGAGCAGCCGCACCAGGTCCGGCACCGCGCGCGCCGCGGCCTCGTTCACGTGCGCCGCATCGAGCGGGCCTTCCCCGATCCCGGCGGCGAGGTTCGAGGCGAAGGCCAGTCCGGCCAGCCGGATCCCGAGGTGCCGGGCCGCGATGGCCTCGTGCACCACGGACATGCCCACCACGTCGGCCCCCAGCGTCCGTAGCATGCGGATCTCGGCCGGGGTCTCGAACTGCGGACCCCGCACTCCCGCGTAGACCCCGGACAGGAGCGGCATCCCGAGCCGGCCGGCCGCCCGGGTCAGCGCCGCGCCCAGTTCGTCGTCCCACGCCCGCGTCAGGTCGGGAAACCGCGGTTCCGGTCCGGGTTCCGGGCCCTCGAGCGGACTTGCCCCGGTCAGGTTGAGGTGGTCGTCGATCCGCAGGAAATCCCCGACCCGGAGTTCCGGGTGGATGGCCCCCACCGCCGCGGTGAGCACCAGGCGCCGCACCCCGAGGGTTCCGAGAAGGCGCACCCCGAAGACCGCCTCCTCCGGAGTCCACCCCTCGTAGAGATGGTGCCTGCCGAGCAGCATGGCGACCGCCGGCCGCGTTCCCGATGCTCCGGCCAGTTCGCCGGCCAGGAGACGGCTGCGGTGCCCCGGCGCCGAACATTCCCGGAGTCCCGGGATCTCCCGGTAGGGCAGGGAGCGGGCGTCCAGGACCGCATCCGCCGCTCCGGCAAGCCCGGAACCGAGGACGACCCCGGTTTCCGGAAAGCGCCGCTCCTCCCCCCACCAACGCCGGACGGTTCCGGCCGCCTCCCGGAGCAGGGCGGCCGTTTCGGTCTTCATGCCGTCCCCGCGAGCATCCCCGCGATCGCCGCGGTGACCAGAGTCGCGAGCGTCCCCCCGGCGAGGGCCCGCAGGCCGAGGCGGGCCAGGTCCTTCTTGCGTCCCGGCGCGATCGCTCCGATGCCGCCGATCTGGATGCCGACCGACCCGAGATTCGCGAACCCGCAGAGCGCGAAGGTCGCGATGACCTCGCTCTTCGCGGACAGCATTCCCGCCGCCCGGAGCGCGGTCAGGTCGAGGTAGGCGACGAACTCATTGAGGATGACCTTCTTCCCGAGCATGGCGGCGACGGTGTTGACCTCGCCGGCCGGAACGCCCACCAGGAAGGCGATGGGGGCGAACACCCATCCCAGAATGTCCGAGAGCGACAGGCCCACCGCGCCGAGCGGCAGGTTGACGAGCGCCACGATGCTGAGGAACGCAATGAGCATCGCCACCACGTTCAGCACCAGCTTCATGCCGGCGGAGGCGCCCGTCGCCGCCGCATCGATGAGGTTCACCTCGCTGCGCTCGACCCGGTGTTCGACGCGTCCGGCGGTCTGCGGTTTCCCGGTCTCGGGAACGATGATCTTGGCCATCATGAGCGCCGCGGGGGCGTTCACGAGGCTCGCCGCGAGCAGGAAGCGGGCGTCCACGCCCAGCGCGATGTAGGCGGCGAGCATCCCGCCGGACACGGTCGCCATCCCCGAGACCATGACCGCGTGGAGCTCGGAGCGCGTCATGCGCTCGAGATACGGCGCTACCAGCAGCGGGGCCTCCGTCTGGCCCATGAACACGTTGCCGGCGGCGGCGAGCGTCTCCGCGCCGCTGGTTCCGAAGGTGCGGACCATCACCTTGGCCATCCCGACCACGGCGAGCTGCAGGATGCCCAGGTAGTAGAGGACCGAGAACACCGACGCCACGTAGACGATGGCGGGGAGCGCCGAGATCGCGAGGATGACGCCGAAGCGCTCCCGGTCGGCCAGCGGCCCGAAGAGGAGCTCGATGCCGGCGTTCGCCTGCCGGAGCGCGAGGTCCACCCCGTTCGCGACCGTCGAGAGCACCGCGGCGCCCCCGGAGCTCTTGAGGACGAGGAGCGCGAACGCCACCTGGATCGCGAGCGACCAGGCAACCACCCGCCACGGAAAACGGCGCCGGTCGGTGGAGATGGCCCACGCGATCCCGATCAGGACCGCAATCCCGAGGACCGGGAGTAGCGCCATGGTTCGACAGGCGGTCGATCCGGATCAGCCGCCCGCCAGATACATGATCCAGCCGATTCCCACCGCGAACCCCACGAAGCTGAGGAAGGCCCAGGCGGTGAAGCGGAGCCGCGCCGCCCATCCCTCGCGCATGAGACAGGCGAAGGCGGGGGAGACCAGCGCCGCGAAGAGGACGAGCGCGGCGAAATGACTCATCGCGCGGCGCTCGCAGCCTCGCCGGCAGCCGCCGTGTCGTCCGCGGACTCCTTGGCTCCCGTCGCGATATCCCAGGCGTCGAGAACCACGAGCATGTTCAGGAGACCCGCCACGATGAGGAAGGCGTACCCGTACTCGTAGGTGGGCGCTTCGGGGTTCCCGGCGCCGAGTCCCAGCATACGGGCCGCCACGTAGAAGGCGCCGGCCCCCATCTCCGCCATTCCCGCGAGCAGCGTCAGCGGGGCGGCGGCCTCGAAGGGGAAAAGCTCGCCCTCCATCCGGATGCCGCAGACGAACAGCAGCCCGATGCTGACCAGGAACACCGCGCCCGTGCCCCGCCGGCCCAGCGCGATGTGCCCGAGCCCAGGGACCGCGAGGCCCAGGGCGCAGTACAGCAACGGGTTGGACTCCTCGCGGCTGCCGGCCCGGGGTTCCTGTCGGGCGCTCGCCCGCGCCCGTGCCTCGGCCATCCCGGAATCGTAACCGGGCGGGGTGCGGGAACCGCCCGGACGACGCGCCGGCTGGGAACGCCGGTCTCCAGACCGGCACGCGCGGCGCGCCGCGCCGCGCACATCGCGACTCCACCGCGCGAAGCCGGCTCCCGCCCCGGCGTGGAACTCAAGAGCGGAGATGGCGTCCCCGGCTTGGAACGCCGGCTTCAGCCGGCACAGCGGCCCGCAGGCGGTTCATCGCTACCCCGCGTGCATTGGCGCGCGCAGCCGCGCCATCTCGGTGAATGAGGTCCGTCCCGCCGCCCGCCTCCGGCGGGCTGTGCCGGCTGAAGCCGGCGTTCCAAGCCGTGTGGGCCAGGCGGGCCGAGGGGGTGCCAGCGCGACCGGGACCTGACCCGCCGCCGTAGTCGCGCGATACGCTTTCGCCCGCCATGAGCCCGCCCAGAAACGCCGCCGCTCCGGCGTCGGGAATCTGGTTCGTAGCGGGGGCGCGGACCCCCATGACCCCCTTCCTCGGGGACCTCGCGGGATTCAGCGCGATCGAGCTGGGCGCGGAGGCGGCGAAGGGTGCGTTGGACCGCTCGGGTGTGGAACCGGACCAGGTGGACCACGTGGTGATCGGGAACGCCCAGCAGACGACCGCCGACGCCATCTACGGCGCCCGCCACGTCGGTCTCGGCGCCGGTCTCCCCGATTCCGTGCCGGCGCTGACGGTGAACCGGCTCTGCGGCTCGGGGATCCAGGCGGTGATCTCCGCGGCGCACCAGATGCTCGCGGGTGAGGCGGAGGTCGTGCTCGCCGGCGGGATGGAGTCCATGAGCCAGGCGCCCTTCGTGGTGCGGGGCGCACGCGCGGGGCTCCGGCTCGGCCACGGCAAGCTCGAGGACAGCCTGGTGGCCGCGCTCACCGACGGCCGGTGCGGGCTCTCCATGTCCGACACCGCGGAGAACGTGGCCGAGCGGACCGGGGTCACCCGCGAGGAATCCGACGAGGTCGCCCTGCGCAGCCAGGCGACCGCGGACCGGGCCTACCGGGCCGGGTCGCACGCCGAGGAGATCGTTCCCGTCACCGTGAAGACCCGGAAGGGCGAGCACGTGGTGTCCGAGGACGGACACCGGCGGCCGCAGACGACGCGCGAGGGCCTCGCGCGGCTCCGTCCGGCCTTCCGGAAGGACGGGCTGGTCACTGCCGGGAACGCGAGCGGCATCGTGGACGGCGGCGCCGCCTTCGTGGTGGCGCGCGAGGACACTCCCGCGGTGCGGGATGGATCTCCGCTCGGCCGCATCGTCTCCTGGGCCACCGCCGGGGTGCCTCCCGAGATCATGGGGCTCGGGCCGGTGCCCGCCAGCCGGGCGGCGGTCCAGGCGGCGGGGCTCGGACTCGGGGACATGGACCGGATCGAGGTGAACGAGGCGTTCGCTCCTCAGTACCTCGCCGTCGAGCGCGAACTCGGGCTCGACCGCGAGCGGGTCAACGTGAACGGCGGCGCCATCGCCCTCGGGCACCCGCTCGGCGCGACCGGAACGCGCCTGCTGCTCACCCTCCTCCTGGAGCTCCGGCGTTCCGGCGGGCGCTACGGCCTCGCCACCGCCTGCATCGGCGGCGGCCAGGGCATTGCCATGGTCGTCGAGGCGGCGGGGAACGCCGCCGGCAACGGAGCGTCGGCGTGACGGAGCGCGGCGCCCTCGTGCGCGAACGCCGGGAGACGGCGAAGGGACACGCCTACGCCCTCGTCACCGTGAACCGGCCGCAGGCGCTCAACGCCCTGAACCGGGACCTGGTGGAGGCCCTCGCCGCCGCCTTCGAGGAACTCGGGGCGGACCCGGAGCTGGACGGCATCGTCCTCACCGGCGCCGGCGGCCGCGCCTTCGTCGCCGGGGCGGACATCTCCGAGCTGCGGGACCTCACCCCGGAAGCGGCGTTCCAGTTCGCGCGCCGCGGCCAGGAGGTCATGCGCATCATCGAGGGCACCGGGAAGCCGGTGATCGCCGCGATCGGGGGCTACGCCCTCGGTGGCGGGCTCGAGCTCGCACTCGCCTGCCACCTGCGGGTGGCCGGCCCGAAGGCGAGGCTCGGACTGCCCGAGGTGAAGCTCGGCGTCATTCCCGGATACGGCGGCACCCAGCGGCTCCCCCGCCTGATCGGACGGGGCCGGGCGCTCCGCATGATCCTCACCGGGGAGCCGGTGGGGAGCGAGGAGGCGCTCGCCGCGGGCCTCGTGGACGCGGTCCACGAGGATGCCGTGGAAGGCGCGGCGGCGCTCCTCGACCGGGTGCTCGCGAACGGGCCGCTGGCGGTGCGCAACGCGCTCCTCGCGGTGGACGCGGGGCTGTCAGGCCTCGAGGACGGCCTGCTGTCCGAGGCCTCGCTCTTTGCGTCGCTCGCCGGTAGCGACGACATGCGGGAGGGCACGGGCGCGTTCCTGGAGAAGCGCCCGGCGCGGTTCCGTGGCGCCTGATCCCGCGCCCGGGCGGGACAGCGGGCGGACGCAGAACGGCCCTCTTGCCGGGGCCCACGTCGGGATCGTGCTCTCGGAACGGGACGAGCCCTCGGCCCGCCTCGCCGACGCCGCCGAGCGCTGGCTCCGGAGCGAGGGAGCCGACGTTTCCCGTCATCCGGCGCCGGCCGCCTTCGAGGTCGCCCAACTGGCCGGCTGGCTGGCGGACTCCGGGCGCGTGGACGGCATCGTCGCCTGCGCCTCGATCGTGAAGGGGGAGACCTCCCACGACCGGCACCTCGCCGAGGCGGTGACCACCGGACTCCTCGAGATCGGCGTCCGCACCCGGATTCCCGTGGGCAACGCGGTGCTCACCGTGGACAGCGCCGAACAGGCCGACGCCCGTTCTGGGGGCGCCAGGGGGAATCGCGGGGAGGACGCGGCGCGGGCCGTTGCCGGTCTGCTGCGCGCCCGCCGGCGGCTCGGAGAACGGCCCGGCCTCGACCTCGGCCCGGTTTCCGCACCCCGGGGAGGCTGACGTGGACCCCCGAACCGCCCGCCAGCGCCGGCGGGGGCGCGAACTCGCGGCGCAGATGCTGTCCTCGTGGGACGCGAACCCGGGGTCGCCGCCGGCCACCGTGGCGGGCGTGCGGGACCTCACCCGCGCCAGCGACGTGCACCTGGAGTTCGCCGAGGCGCTCGCGAACGCCGCCTGGGAACGGATCGAGGAGATCGACCGCTGTCTCGACGAGACCACCAAGCCCTTCTGGAAGGAGAACATGGGGCGGGTGGAACGAAGCGTCCTCCGGGTGGCGGTCGCCGAGCTGCTGACCGCGAGCACGCCGCCCCGGGTGGTACTGAGCGAGGCCATCGAGGTCGCCCGCCGCTACGCGGGCGAGGACTCCACCTCCTTCGTCCACGCGGTGCTCGACGGGGTCGTCAAGCGCCTCGGAAAGACGGACGAGCCGGCCGCGCCGCAGGCCGCCGGCTCGGACGGGTCATGAGCGACGACGCCGCGGACCGCGAGCCGGCCATGAACCGGGACGAACGGGACCGCCGCCGGAAGCTGGCCGAGATCGAAGACCTCGGCGTTCCCGCGTGGCCGAGCCGGTTCGCCGCCTCCCACACCCTGGAACAGGCGGCGGAGACGTTCGGCGATCTGGACGGGCCGGGGCTCGACGCGATCCCGGAGGCGGAGCGGACGGTGCGGGTCGGCGGCCGGGTCGTCGCCATCCGGTCGTTCGGGAAGGCCGCGTTCCTGCGGCTTTCCGAAGGACCCGGGACGCTCCAGGCGCACGTTCGGCGGGACGTGCTCTCCGAGCGGGATTTCGCGGTCTCGAAGGCGCTCGACCTCGGGGACTGGGCGGGCGTCACCGGTCCCATCTTCCGGACCCGGACCGGAGAACTCACCGTGCGGGCCGACTCGCTGTCCTTCCTGGCGAAGGCCCTGCTGCCGCTGCCCGAGAAGTGGCACGGCCTCACCGACCGCGACACCCGTTACCGGCAGCGCTACCTGGATCTCCTCGGCAACCCGCGCACCCGTGAGGTGTTCCGCAGCCGGGCGGGGATGGTGTCCGCGATGCGCCGCTTCATGGACGGCGAGGGTTTCCTCGAGGTGGAGACGCCGATGCTCCAGCCGCTCGCCACCGGCGCGGCCGCCCGGCCGTTCCAGACCCGGCACCGGGCGCTCGGGATCGACCTCTACCTGCGGGTGGCGCCCGAGCTCTACCTGAAGCGGCTGGTGGTGGGGGGGTTCCCGCGGGTCTACGAGATCAACCGGAACTTCCGGAACGAGGGGCTCTCCACCCGGCACAACCCCGAGTTCACCATGCTGGAGTTCTACCGGGCGTTCAGCGACTGCGCCGACATGATGGAGATCACCGAGCGCCTGGTGATCGCGGCGGCGCGGGCGGTGCGCGGCGGCGAGCCGGCGGTCTTCGGGGACGAGGAGATCCGGTTCGAGAAGCCGTTCGCGCGGGTCTCCCTGCTGGAGGTCACCGGGGCGGCGCTGAAGGAGCACGGGGTGGCGCTCGAGGATGACGACCTCCGGTCGGCCGCGCCGCTGGCGGAGGCGCACCGGCAGCTCGACCTCCCGCTGCCGCCCGACGAGAGCGCCGGCAAGCTGCTGCTCAGCCTCTTCGAGGCCCTTGCCGAGCGGCGCCTCATCCAGCCCACCTTCGTGACCGGCTACCCCGTCGAGGTTTCCCCGCTCTCGAAGGCGAGCCCGGACGAGCCCGGCATCACGGAGCGGTTCGAACTCTTCGCCGGCGGGCTCGAGATCGCGAACGGGTTCTCCGAGCTGAACGACCCGGACGAGCAGGCGGCCCGCTTCGGCGAACAGATGGCGAAGCGCCAGGCGGGCGAGGAGCACGCCATGGACTGGGACTACATCGAGGCCCTCCGCCACGGGTTGCCGCCGACCGGCGGCTGCGGGGTCGGGGTGGACCGGGTCGCCATGCTGCTCACGAACTCCCCGGCGATCCGCGACGTGATCCTCTTCCCGCACCTCCGCCCGCGCGAGGGAAGGTGAGTCAGGAAGCGGGCGAAGCTCCCGCCGTCAGGAGTCCGCAGCCCGCGCCCCGGGGCCGCCTCGCCTCCCTGCCGTTCGAGCTCCAGATCGCCGGCCGCTACCTGATGCTCCGCAAGCAGGGCCTGTTCATCTCGGTGATCTCCGCGATCTCGGCACTCGGGGTGGTGCTCGGGGTGGCGATCCTGCTGGTCGCGCTCGCGATCATGACGGGCTTCCAGGGAGAACTCCGGGCGCGGATCCTCGGGGCGCTCTCCCATCTCACGGTGTTCAGCCTCTCCGCCGAGGGTTTCACGGACTACGCCGAGGTCGCCGAGGCGGTCGGGGCGGTGCCGGAAGTCGAGGGCGCCGCGCCGGTGCTCTACGGCAAGGCGATCGCGCTCGGCCGGCGGGACGCCCTCGTGACCCTCAAGGGAGTGGATCCGGCGCGGGAGCCCGATGTCACCGAGTTCGCATCCCGCATGACCGCGGGGCGGTTCGCCGACCTGGAAACCGTGGTCCCGGGCGAGCCGCCTCCGGTGCTCCTCGGTGAGGAGCTGGCCCTCGGACTGGGGGTCGGGGTAGGGGAGACGATCCGCCTCATGGTGCCCGGGGGCCAGTTGACGCCGCTCGGCACCGTTCCCACCACCCGCCGCTTCCGGGTGGCCGGGTCCTTCCGGCTGGGCCTTTACAACTACGACAACGCCTACGCGCTCATCCCGCTCGGGGAGGCGCAGCGGCTCACCGGCCGGGACGGCGAGGCGAGCCAGGTGGAGGCGCGGATCACCGACATGTTCGAGGTGAGGGAGCGGGAGGCCCGGGTGCTGGAAGCCCTCGGTCCCGGGTACTCGGCGCTCAACTGGATCGACCTGAACACCACCCTGTTCTCGGCCTTCTGGCTCGAGAAGCTGGCGACCACGCTCTTCGTGAGCTTCATCGTCGGAGTGGCCGCGCTCAACATCGTCGCCGGCCAGATCGTCACGGTGACCGAGAAGACCCGCGACATCGCGATCCTCAGGTCCATGGGGGCCACCCGGCGTAGCATCATGGCGCTCTTCATGGCGCAGGGGGCCGTGATCGGCACCGTGGGCACCGGACTCGGGGCGGTGCTCGGAATCGCCGCCTGCCGGATCCTCGACGGCCGGATCCGGATCCCCGAGGACGTCTACCAGATCACCGCGGTGCCCTTCACGCTGCTGCCGGGCGACGTGGCGCTGGTCTGTGTCTTCGCTCCCCTCGTCTGTTTCCTGGCCACCCTGTACCCGGCGCGCCGGGCGGCGTCGCTGGTGGTCACCGACGCCCTGAGGTTCCAGTGAACCTGCAGGTTGAAGCCCGCGGCCTCGACAAGGCCTTCGGGGCCGGCGCCGGACGCATCGAGGTGCTCCAGGGGCTCGACCTCGAGGTACGGCAGGGCGAGATGGTGGCGATCACCGGCGCCAGCGGCGTGGGGAAGACCACGCTGCTCCACGTCCTCGGGGCGCTCGACCAGCCCGACGCGGGCTCGCTTCGGCTCGCCGGCGAGGAGGTCGCGCGGCTGTCGGAGCGGGAGGCCGCGGCGTTCCGCAACCGGCAGGTGGGTTTCGTGTTCCAGCACCACCGGCTGCTCCCCGAGCTGACCGCGATGGAGAACGCTTCGCTCCCGCTGCGGATCCGCCGGGTCCCCCGGGGACCGGCCGAAGACCGGGCCGAACAACTCCTCGGCGAGCTGGGACTCGCCGAGCGGCTGCATCACCGTCCGGAAGAGCTGAGCGGGGGCGAGCAGCAGCGGGTCGCCGTGGCCCGGGCGCTTTCCGGAGACCCGGCGCTGCTGATCGCCGACGAGCCGACCGGGAACCTCGACGCCGCCGCGAGCGGTCAGTTGCTGGAACTCCTCGCCGGCCTTCACCGGACCTACGGGCTCACCGCGGTCATCGCGAGCCACAGTTCCCGGGTTGCCGCGAGCTGCGACCGGGTGTTCCGGATGGAGGCGGGCGTCCTGCACGACGCCGCCGCATAGGTCCGGAACCGGCGTTCCCGGCCGGGGACCACCGGGACGGCCTGAAATTCGCTTCCCGGGCCTGCTGCTAAATTGCGAGCCTTCTAGGGAAGCCACGTTGTTCGAGCGATATACGGAGCGCGCCAAGCGGGCGATCTACTTCGCGCGGCACGAGGCGTCGCAGCTCGGCGGCGACGCCATCGAGCCCGAACACCTGCTCCTCGGGCTGCTCCGGGAGCTCCCGGCGGCCGTCGCCGGCCGGCTCCACATCTCGCTCGAGCGGGTGCGGAGCGACGTGCAGAGCCACGTCCTGCTGCGGGACACCGTATCGACGTCGGTCGGCATTCCGCTCTCCGCCGAGTCCAAACGGGTCCTCGAACACGCCCGCGAGGAAGCGGACCGGATGAACCACGAGAGCGTGGGGACCGAGCACCTGCTGCTCGGAGTGCTCCGCGAGCCGGGGTCCGCCGCCGCCGCGATCCTGGCCCGGCAGGGAGTGCGGGCGCCCGCGGTCCGCGAGGCGATCGCGCTCGATCACGGCCGGCGGAAGTCGGGAGCGCGGGCCCGGGAGACGCCGCTCCTCGCCGAGTTCTCCCGCGACCTCACCCAGGCCGCGACCGACGGCGCCCTCGATCCCCTGATCGGCCGGACCGAGGAACTGGACCGGGTGATCCAGGTCCTCTGCCGCCGCACCAAGAACAATCCCGTCCTCATCGGCGAGCCCGGCATCGGGAAGACCGCCATCGTCGAGGGGCTCGCCAGCCGGATCGCCGCCGGCGACTGTCCCATCTTCCTCGCGGACCGGCGGATCGTCTCGCTGGACATCTCGCTGGTGGTCGCCGGCACCAAGTACCGCGGCCAGTTCGAGGAGCGGCTGAAGGCCATCATCAAGGAACTCGAGGAGTCCCCGCAGTTCATCGTCTTCGTGGACGAGCTCCACACCCTGGTGGGGGCCGGGTCCGCGGAGGGGTCGCTCGACGCCGCCAACATCCTGAAACCGGCGCTCTCGCGCGACGGCATCCAGTGCATCGGCGCCACCACCCCGGCCGAGTTCCGCCGGCATATCGAGCGCGACCGGAGCCTCGAACGGCGTTTCCAGGGAGTGGTCGTGAAGCCGCCGAGCGACGACGAGACGCTGGTCATCCTCCAGGGGGTCCAGGAGCGCTACGAGCGCTACCACCACGTCCGCTATACCGACGAAGCCATCGACGCCGCGGTGCGACAGGCCCAGCGCTACATCACGGACCGCTTCCTGCCCGACAAGTCGGTGGACCTGCTCGACGAGGCGGGATCGCGGGTCAAGCTGCGCGACAACCAGTACTCCCAGGAGTTCGCCGAGATCCGGAAGCGCATCCAGGACATCCGCAAGCGGAAGGACCAGGCGCTCGACAACGACGACCTCGAACGCGCGTCGCTCGCCCAGGACCAGGAGAACGCCGAGCGGGAGAGCCTGGCGCTCGTGGAGGGCCGCTGGAAGGCCCGCGACGGCGAGCCGCCGCAGGTCACCCGGCGCGACGTGGACGAGGTGGTGGCGCACTGGACCGGCATCCCCCTCGGCTCGATCGAGGAAGAGGAGAGCCGGAAGCTGCTCCGCATCGAGAGCGTGCTCCACGAGCGCATCGTGGGGCAGGGCGAGGCGGTCACCACCGTCGCGCGGGCCATCCGCCGCGCCCGGGCCGGGCTCAAGAACCCGGAACGTCCCGGCGGCGTGTTCCTCTTCCTCGGCCCCTCCGGCGTGGGGAAGACCGAAGTCGCGCGGTCGCTCGCCGAGTTCCTGCTGGGAACGGAAGCGTCCCTGCTGCGTTTCGACATGAGTGAGTACATGGAGCGGCATTCCGTCTCCCGTTTCATCGGTTCGCCGCCCGGCTACGTGGGGCACGAGGAAGGCGGGCACCTCACCGAGCGCGTCCGCCGCAATCCCTACTCGGTGCTGCTGCTCGACGAGTTCGAAAAGGCCCACCCCGACGTCTGGAACCTGCTGCTCCAGGTCTTCGAGGACGGCCGGCTCACCGACGGGCTCGGAAACACGGTGGACTTCCGGAACTCGATCATCATCATGACTTCCAACCTGGGCGCCCGCCACATCCAGAAGCAGGCCTCGCTCGGGTTCGCCTCCGCCGATCGGGGGCACCGGAAACGCGCCATGCGCGAGCTGATCCAGGGCGAGGTCAAGAAGACCTTCAGCCCCGAGTTCATCAACCGGCTCGACGCGGTGGTGATCTTCGACATGCTCACCGAGGAGGACCTCACCGAGATCCTGCGGCGGCTGATCGGCCGCATGAACCGCGAACTCGGCGACCGGGGGCTCACGGTCGAACTGGCGCCGGAGGCGGAGGAGTTCCTCGTTCGGGAAACGCTGCGGGACCGTTCCTACGGGGCACGGCCCTTGCGCCGCGCCCTCCAGAAACATGTCGAGGATCCCTTGTCGGAGGCGGTGCTCACCGGTACCGTGGGCCCCGGCGATCCCGTGGAGATCATCCTGCGGGACGGGGAGCTCGTGGTCCGCCGGGGCGGGCCGGCGCTCCTCGAGGAGGCGGAGGAACCCGTCGAGGAGGCGGTGGCGGGATGACGCGACTGCATAGAGTGGTTCTCGGGGCGGCAGCGGCCGCCGGGCTCGCCGGCGCCGCGTGGGCGAACGCGCCCGCTTCCGTTCCGGCGCCGCCCGCGGCGGTCCAGGCGACCGAGACGGTCGAAGCCGTGCTCATCGAGGGCAATGACCTGATCGCGGCCGACGCCTGGCTTGCGCACCTGACCGTGGAGCCCGGCGACCCGGTGGATCGGGAAGCGCTGCGAGCCGAGTTCCGGACGCTCTGGAACACGGGTTTCGCGGACGACATGCGGCTCGAGCTGCGCGACGGGCCCCGGGGCGGCAAGCTGGTGGTGTTCGTGGTCCACGAGCGTCCCCGGGTCGCCACCCTCGAGTTCCTCGGGTCCGAAGAGCTCGACGAGGACGATATCCTCGAGAAGCTCGAGGAAGAGGACTCCGTGATCGGCGTGGGGGCTCCTTACGATCCCGACAAGGTGGTCCGGGCCCGCGAGATCATCGAGGAGATGCTCGTGGACAAGGGCCGCACGGAGGGAGCGGTAGCGAGCGAGATCACGGAAGACGACGCCGGCGTCAAGATCGTCTTCAACATCGACGACGAGCAGCAGATCCGGATCCGCCGGATCCGTTTCGAGGGCATCGAGGCGCTCGACGAGTGGCCGCTCCGCTGGGCGATGAAGAAGACCCGCGAGAGCCACGCCCTCGGGGCGCTGCTCGGGGGGTCCACCTACACGGAAGAGCAGTACGCCGAGGACATCGAGGCGGTCCGCCAGGAGTACCTGAAGCAGGGCTACCTCGACGTCTCGTTCGGCCCCCCGCAGTTCGAGTACGAGGACGGCTACTCGCGGCAGTTCCTCTTCTGGAAGCGCCAGAAGCGCTGGATGGACGTCACCATCCCGGTGGTCGAGGGGGAGCAGTACCGGGTCGGCGAGGTCACGGTCGAGGGCGCCGACGTGTTCCCGGCCGATTTCGTCCGGGCGTTCTTCCCGATCCAGGCCGGCGAGGTCTACGACGAGTCGAAGGTCAACGACGCGCTCGAATCGCTCCGCGAGCTCTACGGCGCCCGCGGCTACGTGCAGTTCACCGGTTTCCCGACCTGGCACCGCCGTCCCGAGGAAAAGATCGTGGACGTGGTCATCAACCTCGCGGAAGAGGACCAGTTCCGCGTGAACCGCATCGAGTTCCGGGGGAACTCCACCACCAAGGACCGCGTCATCCGCCGCGAGATGTGGCTGAACGAGCAGGACATCATGAACATGGAACTGCTCAAGGCCTCCATCCAGCGGATCAACCAGCTCGGCTACTTCCGGCCCATCGAGCAGCCGATCATCGAACCCAGCCCGAGCGACGAGACGAAGCTCGACATCACGCTCGACGTGGTCGAGGAGAACCGGAACCAGCTCACCTTCGGGGCCGGGGTCTCCGGGCTCGAGGGCCTGTTCGTGAACGCTTCCTTCGGGACCACGAACTTCCTGGGACGCGGCGAGACGGCGAACTTCACGGTCCAGACCGGCAGCCGCACCCAGAACTACCAGATCGCGATCACCGACCCCTATTTCATGGACAAGCCGATCACGCTCGGCTTCGACGTGTTCAGCCGGGTCCTGAAGCTGCGCGAGTTCACGCGCGGCGACATCGGGGGCCGCATCGTCTTCGGCGTGCCGCTCGGCCGCTGGTCGCGGGCCTTCCTGAACTACGGCTACTCGGTCATCACGGTGAGCGAGCCGGACCCCGACATCGTCCTCAACCTCTACGACCTCTACTACAACTCCACCTACCTGGACCCGCGCTTCTACGGGCTGTCCGGCAACTTCCGCGAGAGCAAGATCAGCCCGACCTATGTCTACAACACCGTGGACCACCCGATCTTCCCGAGCACCGGGCGGAAACTGACGGGTTCCTTCGACATCGCCGGCGGCCGTCTGGGCGGCAACGTCCACTACTACAAGCCGACCCTCGAGTTCGTGCACCACATGCGCGTGATCGGCAACACCTCGCTCGGCATGCGGGTCATGGGCAGCTATCTGCACGGCTACGGCGGCGTCGATCCGCCGGAGGGCGAGGAGATCGACATCTTCGACGTCGAACAGACCGGGGTGCCCTACTACAACCGGTTCTTCCTCGGCGGGGAGTACCAGATCCGCGGCTACTACATCCGCTCGGTGGGCCCGCGGAACGCGCGGGGCCAGCTCCTCGGCGGCGACAAGATGCTGCTGTTCAACGCCGAGTACGCGATCCCGCTGGCCGGCCCGCTCCGCGCCATCCTGTTCTTCGACGCGGGGAACGCCTTCGCCGAGGAGGACAACTGGAGCTTCTCCATGCTCCAGGATTTCCGGACCTCGACGGGCATCGAGATGCGGGTGTTCATCCCCATGCTGAACGTGCCCTTCCGCCTCATCTTCGCCTACAATCCCCATCGGGACTACTACCATCGGCCCACGGCCTTCGTCTTCGGGATCGGAACCACCTTCTAGCGGCCGCGGGAAAGCGCCGCGTTCCCCCCGATCGAAAAGCGTGTCCGAGCAGAGTTTCAGGGAGTTGACCAACGTCATGAATCGTTTTGTCCGCCGCCCCCGGGGCGGCTTTCCGGGAGTGGCGCTGATCGGGTTGCTGCTGGCCGTTCCTTCCGTCCTCGTGGCCCAGACCGCCGAGCCCACCCGGGTAGCGGTCATCGACATCGACCGCGTCGCCCAGGAATCCGCCCGGGGGCAGACGATGTTCGCCGAGTTGCAGACGCTCCAGGAAGAGATCCTGCGCGGGCGGCAGACCCGCGAGCAGGAACTCCGCGACCTGAACAACCGGGCCCAGTCGCAACTGCTCTCCGCCGAGGCGCGCGCCGACCTGCAGCGCGACATCGAGCGCAAGACCACCGACCTCCAGCGCTGGCTCGAGGACCAGCAGCGCGAGTTCAACGAGAAGCAGACCTCCGGTTTCGGCGCCCTCGAGGCGGATCTCGGACCGGTCGTCGAAGAGGTGGCCCGCGAGCAGAACATCCAGTTGATCCTCCGCGTGACCCCGGGATTGACCTTCATCATGGACCCCGAGCTCGACATCTCGGCCGAGGTGATCGAACGGTTCAACGCGCTGAGCGGCGGCGGCGAAGGCGAGGACGGCGCGGAGCGGTAGTCCCGCCGCCCGCGGGCCCGGGATGACGAGCCTGGAAGGGGCCCCACCCCTCCTCGACGACACGCCCGCGGTCGAGGCGCGGGGCGCCATCACCGGGCGCCGGCGCGTTCCCGGGAGCGAGCCGTTCTTCGCCGGACACTTCCCGGCGATGCCGGTGGTGCCCGGCGTCTTCATGGTGGAGGCGCTCGCGGAGTGCGCCCGCCGTTCGCTGCCGCCCGGCGCGGTGCTTGCATCGGCGCCCCTCGTGAGGTTCCGCCGCCGGGTCGGCCCCGGAGAAACCCTGGAACTCCAGGTGACCCCGGCCGGGGCGGAGGGAGAGCGGCGGCGCTTCGATGCGGTCGCTTCGGTGGCTGGCAAGACGGCCGTTCAGGCCATCCTGGAGTTCCGGGTGGAGGCCGGGGCCCCGGAGCGATGAGCCCCGACTTCGAGGGGCTCGGACTCATCGACCCCGAAGAGCGCCAGGCCGCTTCCGCCGGGGGAGGGAAGGCCCCCCGCCGGCCTTCGGGAGCACCCCCCTTCCGCCGTTCGCGGTCCGGCCCTCCGCCGGGGCCCGGCGCCCGCGGTCCGGATCCCGTCACCGGCCGGCTGTTCACCGGCCTGAGCCGGGGAGGGACCCTCGACGACCTGACCGGCGTGTCCGTCCGGCGGCGCGCGGCCGTCGCCGCCGCTTCGACCGGGTTCCACCTGTTGCTCCTCCTGCTCTTCGTGGGCGGGCTCGTTCCCGTGGCGGCCGAGCCCGACGGGGTCGAACCCGAGGAGGAGCCGCTCCTCTACGCCTTCGAGGCGCCGCCGCTCGAGGAGCCGGAGCCGCTGGAGGCGCTGGTCGAACCCCTGCCTCCGGTTCCTTCCCCGGAGGAAGCGCTTCCCGAGGCTCCGGAGGCGCAGGCGGCGCCGCCGCCACCCCCGCCGGCGGGCGGACTCGTCATCCCGGAGGCGCAGATCGCGGTCCCCAGCACCGGCTTCCAGAACGACCTGCCGTTTTCCGAAGGCGAGGACGAGGAGTTCTATATCGACCACGAGATGGGGGACGAACTGACCGCCGAGGACGACGCGAGCGCGAGCGCCGACGAGCCGGAGCTGCTCGCCGAGATCCCGGCGCCCGACGAAGCGGCTGATGCGCCCGGCGAGCCGGCGCCCGAGGTTCCGGGGGCCGGCGCCGAGGAACCGCGGCTCCGGTTCGACGCCGACGCCTTCCGCCGTCTCATCAACGACCCGGCCGCCGACGTGCGGCGGCTCGGCAATGAACTCGCGATGCGCGAGGCCCGGGCGCAGGCGGAGGCGGAACGCCGCCGGCAGGGCGCGCCCACCGACATCTGGCGCTTCCTCGAGGGGAAGCGGTTCCGGAACCCGGAGGGCGGGCTCGTCTCGAACCGCAACAACACCCTCTACTACGACGACCGGGGCGCCAACCTGGTGCCCTGGATCAGCCGGCTGATCGCGGAGGTGCGCCGCAACTGGTACATCCCCTACGCGGCCAGCTACGACCGCGGCCACGTGGCGATCGCCATCAGCGTCCTGCGGAGCGGCGACATCGCCTGGCTGCAGGTGGTGGTCCCGTCGGGGGTGCCCGGTTTCGACAACGCGGCGGTCGGGGCGCTGCGGGGCGCCCAGCTGCTGCCGCTCCCGGACGACTACCCCGGCGCCGACTTCGAGATCATGTTGGTCTTTTGGTACAACGAACAGCCCTACGACCTGTTCTCGACCCAGGACTGACGGCCTGGAATTGCGCTGAAGCCGTGCCGGAAGGGAACGCCCGTCTCCAGACCGGCACGCGCGGCGCTCCGCGCCGCGCAAGTCGCAGCGCCCTTTCGCCTCGCCACGCGTACGGCTTGGAACGCCGGTCTCCAGACCGGCACGGGGGGGGGGGGGGGGCCCCCCCCCCCCCCCCCCCCCCCCCCCCCCCCCCCCC
>JAPPGX010000009.1 GCA_028877265.1 Acidobacteriota bacterium | reverse complement strand
TCGTAGAGCACCGCGATGCCGCCGAGCTGGGCCATCGCCTCGATGACGAGCCCCGCCGGGACGTGCGGCTGGCCGAAGGTGTACGGGTGGTCCGCCGGCACGGTCACGAAACCCCGCGCGCTCTGCCCCGGCACGAGGTCCGAGACGCCGTGGACGAAGAGGAACGGCTCGCGGTGGGGCAGGACCTCCAGCACGTCGGCCTGGTCGAGGGTCAGCGGCTCGGACACGACGGCGGATTATCAGCCGGCGGCAAGCACGGCCTCTTCGGCGAACTGCAGTTCGTAGAGCCGGCGGTAGATGCCTCCCGCGGCGAGCAGCTCCTCGTGCGTGCCGGTCTCGCGGATCGTTCCCCGGTGGAGGACCACGATGCGGTCGGCGCCCCGGATGGTCGAGAGCCGGTGCGCGATCACGAGGCTGGTCCGGTTCTCGATCACCCGCCCGAGCGCGGTCTGGACGGCGCGCTCGGTCTCGGTGTCCACGCTGGAGGTCGCCTCGTCGAGCACCAGGACCCGCGAGGTGCGCGCCATGGCCCGCGCGATGCCGACGAGCTGCCGCTGGCCCTGTGAGAGGCCGCCGCCGCGTTCGCCGAGCTGGGTGTCGAGCCCGTCGGGCAGGTTCCGGGCCCAGGCGGTCACCTCGGCCGCCTCGGCCGCCCGGCGCGCGTCCTCCTCGGTGATGGTCTCGTCCCCGAGCCGGATGTTGTCGAGCACGGTGCCCGAGAACAGGTGCACGTCCTGCTGGACCATCGAGAACTGGCGGCGCAGCTGGGGAACCCGCCAGTCGCGGACGTCGAGGCCGTCTACCATCACGCGGCCCCGCTGGACGTCGTAGAGCCGGAGCAGCAGCGCGGCGAGGGTCGTCTTGCCGCTCCCCGTGTGGCCGACGAGCGCCACCGTCTCCCCGGGCGCGATCTGGAAGTCGATGTCCCGGAGCACCCACTCGTCCTCGTTGTAGGCGAACGAAACGCCGTCGAGACGCAGCGCCCCGTGACGGTGCCCGGGCAGCCGCGCGGCCGGCGCGTCCCCGATCCCCGGCTCGGTGTCGAGGAGCTCGACGATGCGCTCGGAAGCGGCCATCGCCCCCTGCAGGATGTTGAACTTTTCGGTCAGGTCGCGGATCGGCCGGAAGAACATCTCCGAATACATCAGGAACGCGACCAGCGCCCCGACGGTGAGCTCGCCGGCGCCGATCCGGGAGCCGCCGTAGCCGACGATCAGGGCCACCGTGATGGCGGTGATCATTTCCACCACCGGGTAGAACACCGAGAAGCACATCACCGTGTCGAGGTGCGCGTCGGTGTGCTCCCGGTTCAGCTTCCGGTACTCCCAGGCCCGGCGCCGCTCCTGCCGGAAGAGCTGGAGCACCTCCATGCCGGTCAGCGTCTCCTGGATGAAGGCGTTCACCGAGGCGACCGCCGCCCGCACCCGGCGGAAGGCGGGGCGGATCTTGCGCCGGAAGATCCAGCCGGCGAGGAAGAGCGCCGGGACCGCCCCGAAGGTCACGAGCGCGAGCGCCGGGTTCATCCAGATGAGCACCGCCATGATCCCGACCAACAGGACCACGTCGGTGATGATCATCACCACGCCCGAACTCAGCAGTTCGTTCAGCGCGTCCACGTCGCTGGTGGCCCGGGTTACCACCTTCCCGATCGGGTGGCGGTCGAACCAGCCGGTGTGGAGCTTCTGGATGTGGTCGAAGACGTCGCGGCGGATGTCGCGCATCACCCGCTGGCCGAACAGGTTCACGATCCACGCCTGTCCGTAGGCGCCGCCGAAGCCGACCGCGAGGATCACCGCGTAGACGCCGAGGAGCCCGACGAGTCCCTCCATGTCCCCCGCGGCGATGTAGTCGTCGAGTGCGATGCGGGTGAGGTACGGCCCGGCGAGCTGCGCCGCGGTCCCGATCAGGACGAGCAGCACCGCGAGCGAGACGAACGGCCAGTAGGGGAGCAGGTAGGGCAGCATCCGCCGGAGCAGTCCCCGGCCCGCGTCCTTGCCGTTCGAGGGTCGGTCGATCACAGCCGCGAGAGCTCCTCTTCGAGCATCTGCCGCCGATACATGCCGGCGTAGAGCCCGCCGGCGGCGACCAGGTCGTCGTGCGTGCCGCTCTCGACGACGCGGGTGGCTCCCGTCTCGTCGGCGTCGAGCAGGTAGATGACGTCGGCGTCCTTCACCGTGCTGAGCCGGTGGGCCACGATGACGGTGGTGCGGTCGCGCGCTGCCTTCCGCACCGCTCCCAGGATCCGCGACTCGGTTTCCGAGTCCACGGCGCTCAGGACGTCGTCGAACACCAGGATCCGACTGTCCAGGAGCAGGGCGCGGGCGATCGCGGCGCGCTGCCGCTGGCCGCCGGAGAGGGTGATCCCGCGTTCCCCGACCATGGTGTCGTAACCGCCCGCGAACTCCTCGATGTCTCCGGCGAGCCCCGCTTCCTCCGCCACCCGGTGGACCTCGTCGAGGGGCGCGTCGTCGTCGCCGAAGGCGAGGTTGTCGCGCAGGGTCATGGAGAAGAGGAAGCTGTCCTGGGGAACGAATCCGATGTCGCTCCGCAGTTCGTGCAGCGGGATCTCGCGGACGTCGCGGCCGTCGATCCGGATCGAGCCTTCCTGGGCGTCGTAGATGCGCGGGATGAGGCGGGCCACCGTGCTCTTCCCGCTACCCGTCCTGCCGACGAAGGCGACGGTCTGGCCGGGCTCGATGCGCAGGCTGAAGTCCGAGAGCACTGGCCGCGGCTCGGCCCCGTTGGAGCTGGCGCCGTTTTGGGCGGCCGAGGGGTAGGCGAAGCGGACGTCCCGGAACTCGATGCCGGCGGCGGGACGGTCCGCGTAGCTCGGCTTCGGGTCGGCCGGCGGGGCGGGGAGGGGCTCGGCGTCGAAGATCACCGCCAGCCGCTTCATCGAGGCGGCGCCGCGCTGGTGGATGTTCACCACCCAGCCGATCGCGATCATCGGCCAGGTGAGGTAGCCGTAGTAGAAAAGGAAGGCCACCAGTTCGCCGAGGGAGATCGCCCCTTCGATGACCATGCGCCCGCCGAGCACCAGCGATCCCGCGAGTCCCATCCCGATCAGCGCCAGCAGCAGCGGGAAGAGCGCCGCGCTCACCGCGACGAGCTCCATGCTCCGCGCCGCGTAGGCCTCGTTCTCCTTGCCGAAGACCCTGCGCTGGGCGTCCTCCTGCACGAAGGCGCGGACGAGCCGCGCCGCCGCCGCGTTCTCCTGGACCACCGCGGAGATGTCGGCCATCTTGGCCTGCACGACCTCGGAGCGCCGGAAGATCTTCTCGCCGAGGATCTTCATCAGGATGGAGACCACCGGCATCACCGCGAGGGCCACCAGGGTCAGTCGGGGGCTGATCGCCAGCATGAACCCGAAGCAGCCGACGGTGGTGATGACGGTCTCCACCGGGTACATGAGCCCCGGGCCGAGCACCATCCGCACGGCGTTCATGTCCTGGGCGCCGCGGGAGAGGATGTCGCCGACCCGGAAGCGGGCGTAGAAGGCCGCCGGCAGCCGCTGCAGGTGGAGATAGAAGTCCCGCCGCAGGTCGTACTCGGCGTATCGCGAGACCCCGATCAGGTACCAGCGCATGAAATAGCGGAAGACGGCGGACCCGCCGGCGGCGGCCACGATGAACCCGCCGTAGGTCCACATCTCGCTGGTGGCGCCGGCCTCCAGCGCGTCCACCGCCCGTTCCAGCACCTGCGGCACGATCAGGTAGAACACCCGGCACAGCGCCAGCGCGGCAAACCCGAACGCAAGCCGCCCCTTGTAGCGCCGGAGGTACGGCAGCACCCGCCGCCACATATCCACCATCAGTTGATCACGCGGTCAGATGGCGCCCCCGGCTTGGAACGCCGGTCTCCAGACCGGCACGCGCGGCGCTCCGCGCCGCGCAC
>JAPPGX010000099.1 GCA_028877265.1 Acidobacteriota bacterium | reverse complement strand
GGAGTCGACGGTTTACAGACGTGATGGTGGCGGACCCCCTTGAAAGCTGTGCTCCGGCACGCTTAACCAAGTGGTGTGACGGGAGGTCCGAAATGGCCCGACAGAGACTCGACCTGAACCCGGAGGACTACGCGATCCACTATCGGACGCGGCGCTGGTCCGCCACCCTCATCATCGCGCAGGCGTTGCGTTGGTTTTCCGGTAGAGCGCCCCGGTCCGCTCGCCGATCCCGTGCTGTCTCCGCCTTGCACCCGCGACGAACGCGCAGACCGAGACTTGCGCTTCCGTGGATCGTGGGTTCGATCCGTCGGGCTCACTCCTCGCCGGCGTCGTAGTGCTCGGCGGGAGCGTGTTGGCGCTCCGGGAGGGAAGGGGCGGCTGCTCCGCCGCTGGGTTCACCGTGGTCACCGTGGATCTCAGCGGTTGGGGTGATGGCGCGGTCGCGCCCGAATCGCGTCTGGTGCCTCTCGACCGGAGCGGGTCGATGTCGGACGACCGGCGAGGCGACTGAGGAGGTGTTGGCCAGCGTCCGCCGCACCGTTCAGGAGGTGGATCCGCGGCTCCGCGTGCTGCGGGTGGAGTCGGTCTGGCGGCAGAGGTCGCGCGAGCTCGGCAGCCCCGTGCTCGGATCCTTCGTGCTCGTGATCTTCGGGACCACCGGCGTTCTGCTCAGCATTCTTGGCGGAATGGGGCATGTCAGCAAGCACCTCACGCGCGAAGCGCCGTCCATCGCGATGCGGCAGGCTCTCGGCGCCGAGCCGGGGGCGCTCCAGTGGGAGGTCGTGAAACGGACGGCGCTCGCGACGACCGCCGGTCTCGCCGCCGGACTCGGTGGCGGATTCCTCCTGACGCGTGTCCTCATGAACCGGATTCCCTGGGTGGCAAGTCCCGAAACCGTGCTGATCCTCGGCCCGGCCGCGTTGCTCGGGCTGGCCCTTTGGGCCGCCGCGGCGGTGGTGGCCTGGCGGGAACTCCGTTCCAGCCCGTGGGGGGTGCTGAAGGCGCTGTAGGGCCGGACCGTGAACATCGGGGATCGACACCGGCTGGCTTCGGTTCCCCAATTTGCATCAGAGCGCCCAAGGGTCGGAGCGCGGACTCGCGGAGCCGACATCCGTGTGCCGCCTGGAGAACCGCAGCCATCAAAACTCCGTTACTATGTATGTCAGTCGGCCTCTGGCAAGCACAACCGCGGGAGGAAATGACCATGGGCGCTCCGAACCCCAAGGGGAGAGCGAAACCGCGTTGCCGCCCCTCCGGGCGGCAGGCCATGCAGGACGCCGCCGTCATTAAGGCGGTCGAGCATCAGCCGGCGAGCCACGCCCGTGATCCGGCAGGGGAGAGCCAAGAGGATTTGGGGGCGGTGCAGCTGTACCTCCGCGACGCAGGCCGGAGACGTCGGCTCAACGGGCGCGAGGAGCGGCGATGCTGCCGTTTCCTGCGGTACGAGCGGTGGCGGAGATCCGGCTCAAGAGTACGAAAGCAGGCGATCGGGGCCCCCTGCGCACGCCCCAGCTGCCTGCTCATCGAGGGCAACCTCGGGCTGGTCGTCTCGATTGCCAGGCGCTACCAGGGGATGGGTTTACCGCTCGCCGATCTGATCCAGGAGGGAAACCTGGGACTGATCACGGCTGCCGCCCGGTTCGATCCGGCGCGGACCGAGCGCTTTCCCCGTTACGCCGCGGGCTGGATCCGGGAGACGATCTGCCGTGCTCTCTCGCAGAAGTCCCGGACGATTCGCATTCCTCTCGACCAGTTGGCTCTGCGCCGCCGTGCCGCCAGCGTCGAGGCGGACCTCGAACAGCGATATCGCAATGAGGAATGCCGCACGGGGCGGCATCGGCCGCACACGACGGAGGACGACGCCCACGAGATCGGCGTGGATCCGGAAACACTCCGGGCCACGATCCGGCTGGTGCCTGACGTGGAATCGCTGGACGCGCCCCGCACCGTGGATGGTCCTCCGCTTGGGAACCTGCTCGCGGACGCGGGATCTCCGGACCCGAGCGACACTGCCGCCCGTGCGGAGGAGCGCGACCGGCTCCGGGACGCCGTTTCCCATCTTCCTGCGCGGCTACGGCACATCGTCGAGCGGCGCTACGGATTGGGCGGTGCGGGTGAAGCCAGCCTTGCGGAGATCGGGCGTGAGCTACAGGTTTCGGCGGAGAGGGTCCGCCAGTTGCAGGGCAAGGCGATGGTCATGCTCTCGCGAGAGCTTCGGCATGCCCGATTCGCCGTCACCGCCAACCGCACGGCGTCCAACGAAGGCGGACTCAAGCCGCATGTCTGAATCCGGCTACATGGGGCCGCTGACTGCCGGTTTCCGGGGTCGTCCTTCCGGGGTTTTGCGTGTCGCCTATGATGCGCCCGGAATGGTGAAGGCTGACCTCGTCACCCGGGCGATGGAAGCCAAGAACTTGGAATCGTGGGCGGTGCACGACGCGTTGGATGCGTTGCGGAACAGCGTCGGCTCAACCCTCGAACGGGGCGACCTTGTGTGCGGTGCGGCGGTTCGGCGTGTTCCGCGTTTCCCCCCGCAGGACGGGAATGGCCCGGAATCCGCGCCCGGGTGAGGCGGTGGCCATCCCGCGGGAACACGTGGTGCGCTTCCGCCCCGTATCGGGTCTACTGACAATCACCAGCGTCAGGTGAGGGAGTCCCACCCGGAGCACGGCAGCGCGGCTCGCCGGATGGACGACCGGAGGCGCTTGCTCCGCACCGACCGTCGCTGGCTGCCTCTCAAGGTCCTTCCCGCACGGTGACCGTCGCGACCGATCCCGCCGGACCTCTCACCCTCAGCGAATCCGCCGCGACCCTTCGCGGTCTCGGCTGGACGGGGCGCGAAGCCGACTGGCTCACCCTGGTGTGCCTCCACTCCGGCGTCTTTATCCGAAGTCAATACCAGGCCCGCTACGGCCTCAGCAAACAGACCGCCAGCCGATTCGTGAGGGCGCTTCTCAAAGCCGGGGTCGCCCGCGAGACCCGGCTCCCGGACCGGCGCGCCTACCGGCCGACCAGCATTTGCCACGTCCGCGCCCGCGCGCTCTACCACACCCTCGGGATCGAGAACGATCCCCATCGCCGGAGCGCATCCCCGGAAACCACCATGCGCCGGTTGCTCTCCCTCGACTACGTCCTCGAACACCCGGACCTCGACTGGCTCCCCACAGTGCCCGAGAAGCTGGCCTACTTCGAGCGCCTCGGCATCTTCCGCACCGTGCTTCCCCACCGCGTCCATGCCGGCCCCTTCGTGGAGTGCCCCAATCGCCGCTACTTCCCCCTGAACCTCCCCATCGCCGGCAGCGGCGCCACGACCACCTTCGTCTATGCGGACCCGGGTGGCGGGCGCCGTCTCCAGGCCGACCGGGTCCGCTCTTGGGTGACCGCCCACGCCGGTCTCTGGGAAGCCCTCCGTGAGGGTGGCGGCGCCGTCCACATCGTCGCCGTCACCCGCACCGAGCACGCCGCCGCCGCGAACGCGGCGATCCTCGAAACCTGGCGCGGACCGCCCACGCCTCCTGTTCCTCGCTCGGAAGCCGACCAACAACTCGTCAACGACGTCAAACTCGTCGAGACTACCGAGAACGTCAGACCCCTCGACAAGTACGGCGGCGTGATCGAGGCCGCGAAGGCCTATCGTCGGATCCTGGACCGCGAGAAAGCCGCGCGCCGGCCCCTCAAGTACATCGACGCCTACTCCACCCACGTCGCCGAGCGTCTCGCTCCCGACCTGCTCAGCTTCTGAACCAGCAAAAAGCTTGTAGCGTCTTCGGGGTCGCTATCTGGGTCGCATTTCGGTGAGACTAAGTCAAACCCCCCTTAATTGCGCACTTACTTGCGTACCCCTTGCTCCTGACCGTTCTCGAAACGCGTTGGCCCCGTCGTATTTTGGACGCAC
>JAPPGX010000204.1 GCA_028877265.1 Acidobacteriota bacterium | reverse complement strand
GTGTCCGGTTCGGACAGGAGGGGAAACCCCTCCCCGCACCCCACCCCCGCGGCGCAGAGCGCCGCGCACGGATTCCGCCAGAGTCTTGCCAAGGGCCATGAAAGGGGCCTCCGGAGCGCACTCATGAAAATCGTCCGACTACCCATCCAAGCCATGACGGCCGAGTCCTTCGCCCCCTACGGCGAGGTCATCGAGGCGCGGGAACGGCCGGTCGACGGACGCCGGTTCTTTCCGGTCGACTTCCGGATCGACGGCCGAACCACGATGGACGTCATCTGGCAGCCGGTCGGGGGAAAGCGGTTCCGGATGCTGGAGCGCCACTTCGCGGTCACCCAGGCATTCATTCCGCTCGAGGGTGCGCCCGCGGTGGTGGCGGTGGCGCCGCCCACGGATCTCGACGACGCCGATGCCGTTCCGAAGCCCGAGCAGGTGCGCGCCTTCCTGATCGACCCGGGGAAGGGGTACGCCTACCGGACCGGGACCTGGCATTCCCTCGACCGATACCTGCTCGGGCCGCCGGGCGCCAGCTTCGTGATCCTGAACGTGGACCCGAACCCGACGCAGTTCGTGGACTACGGTGAGCGGTTCGGGGTCGAGTTCGAGGTGGGCGGGTAGCAGGCGGATCCGCCGGGGCGTCGCGCCGTGGAGTGGACGGAGGCTTCTGCCGCGTCGCCGGGTTGCGTCCGTGATGCTGTCGGCCGGGATTGACGCGCGACGGCAATCCCGGGATCATCTTCTTGCGAGCGTGACCGTGCGGCTCCTTGACGATCAGGATCTCCGGGCCTACGCACGGCGCGACTGGGGCGCGCCGGAGCGCCTCGCGCGCAGGGCGCGGGCGCGTCTGCCCGTCGCGCGCAAGGTGCGGCTCGCCGTCCAGCTCTACGAGGCGGCGCGCGCCACCCGGCCCGACTGGCCCGACGAGGCAGCTCGACGCGCGGACCTCGCCAACCACCAGCGGGTACGCGCGCTCCTCAAGCGCGCCCCCCATGTCGGCCGTCGCTGAAACGCTGGGCGCACTGGCGCGGGTGCTCGACAGCCGCGGACTGCGCTGGTTCGTCTTCGGGGCGCAGGCCATCGCAGTGCGCGGCGCGCCGCGGACCACCCAGGATGTGGACGTCACCGTCGAGATCGAACGGTCGAGACTCGGGGAACTCACCGGGGCGCTTGCGGCGGCGGGGTTCACCCACCGCTACCCCGAGATCGCCGACCAACTCCGCGAACGGAGCGCCGTCGTGCCCCTCGTCCACACCTCCGGCATGGACGTCGATCTCGTGCTGGCCGGGTCGGGACTCGAATCGCTCGCGCTCGACCGCGCCACCCGCGTGGAGATCGCGGGCGTCTCGGCGCCGGTCGCCCGGGCGACCGACCTCGCCGTCATGAAAGTGCTGGCTGGCCGCGGGAAGGATCTCGACGATCTGCGCTCGTTGCTGGCCTCCGGCGATCTGGACCGTGACGAAGCCCGCGACCTGCTGGCCCAGTTCGAGCGTGCGCTGAGTCGATCCGACCTCCTGCCCCGTCTCGAAGCCGCGATCGCGGAACTCGACGCGGACTGAACGGGCGCGTAGCCCGCGCCGCCCGCCTGCGGCGGGCTGTGCCGGCTGAAGCCGGCGTTCCGGGCCGGCGCGCCGTCCCGCGCCGTTCAGCGCAGGATCCGGCGTTCCGCGGCGAGGGCTTCCAATTCCCGGTTCAGCGCTTCCTGTTCCGCCCGCAGGCGGTTTGTGTCCAGGGGACTCTGAAACCGATTGGGATTGCGCGGTGCGGTGGGAAGGCCGCTCGACCCGATGGCGGTCAGCGAGGCCTCGATGTCGAGCAGGCGCTCCCGGATCTCCGCGTCCCGCTCCGCGATCACGCGCAGCCGGGTTTCGATGGCGTCCTGGACGTCATCTGCACCGACCTCGGCCGTGTCCTCGCCGGGATCTCCGGCCGGCAGGTCCTCGCTGGTGACGGGAGGGTCGCGAACCGGGTTGCTCTCGAGCGGAGCCGGCGGGTGGTCCGGCGCCGGAGCGCGGGCGCCGGTGAGATCGGCGTCGGTGAAGCGCTGCGCTGGACCGTGTCGCTCCCGGCTCGCCGCGATGCGCGCCCGGTTCTTCCGGGCGGCTTCCGCCAGGGACGGCTGAGTCTCCGAGGGCGGCTGTGCGCCCGCGGCGCCGCTGCCTGGGATCAGGAGCCCGAAGACGAAGGCCGCGGCCGGAACCGCGACGGACCGATCAGGTCTTGACAGGATTGCCGAAGCGGTCGCGCAGGACGTACGGCGGCAGGCGATATTCCTCGCGGAACATCTGGGTACGGACAGAACCCGTGACATGGGACGCGATGTCTCTCCCGGTGAGCAGATAGACGACAGTGGGGCAAAGGTCGCGCCGCATCACCTGCTCGGGGAACACCCCGCCCTTCCGGAAGTCGGGGCCGACCCCGAGCGTCCAGACGTTGTGCGCGTAGTAGTTCCCCTGCGAGTGATGGAGCTGTCCGTACACGTTGACCTCGTCGTCGCGCCCGCATTCGGGCCGCAGCAGGATCGAGGTGGTGTCACGCAGGTACGGATCGTTCTGGATGAAGTCGTGGAGGTTGCCGATGAGCTCGTCGGTGGCCGCGATGTGCCGCCGGTACTGCTCGTAATCGGTGTCGTAGTCCCAGAAGCCGGCGTCGGCGTGGGCGTCGTCGAGCGCGAGCATCTGGATGGTGATCAGCTTCGGCCGGAAGTCGCGGAGCAGGTGCCGGGCGATTTCGAAGCACTGCCCGTCGCCGAGCGGGACTTCCCGGTCCACAAGCGAGGTCCTGGTGGACGCGGGGACGTCTGCACGCCGGGAAACGGCGTCGGCGAGCCAGTCCTCGAGGTCCTTGCGGGTCTGCCGGGTGTGGCCGAGTCCCGGTTCGATGTTGGCCTTCACGAGAGCCGCGGCCGACTGCTCCTGGTCGTCGTGGAACAGCTTGTTCATGGTCAGCGAATTCGCGCCGAACTCGAGCCCGCCGTCCGGGTGGGCGCTCCAGTGCTTCCGGTCGAAGACCCACGAACGGTAGTAGCTGACTCCCTGGAGCATCCAGTAGTCGTTCACCGACCCGCCGAGTTCCTTGCGGACGGTCTCGGTCCAGGTCGGATAGAGCGGATGCTCCGAGACCGTCTCCCGGCCGGTCAGCATCTCGGTGTACATGTAGCCGTGGAGGTTCGCGGTCTCGCCGAAGTCCTCGGTGAAGACGCTGCCGGCATCCATCATCCGGGCCATGTGGGGCGCGTGGGCCCGGTCCTCCACGGTGTCCTTCTTCCGGCAGCCGTTGCCGTAGAGGATGACGACCAGGTGCTTCGTCTTCAGGCTCGCGTCGGGAACGACGGCGGCGCGGTCGGGTGTGGCGGCCAGCAGCCGGTCGGCGCTTCCGCCCAGGCCGAGGGCCGCCGCGCCGGCGGCGCCGAGAAAGTGACGGCGATTCATGCTCATTGCGATTTCGGGGTGGCGGCCGGTCCCGTCTTCTCTTCCGGAAGGAACTCCACCTCCAGGCCGCGGATCTCGTCGTCGCGGACCGGATTCAGGTTCAGGTAGTTCTGCGCCCGGTCGGAGATGTTCACCCGGGAAACCGAGTAGGTACCGCGCTCCTGCCACTTCTCGATCTTCAGGGCGCCGCGGAAGACGTTGGGCTGCGGTACCAGCGAGGGCCGGTTCAGCGGCGGGTTCCTGCTCTCGAGCTCCACCCGGACCAGGTCGGCGCCGCTCGGGCTCTGGAAGGACACGTAGACCTTGTCCACCCCGCTCAGGTTGTCTTCCACGAGGGCCGCCACCGGGATGGACTCGCTCGCGAGCGCCTCGCGCTGCGGCAGTTCCACGGCGAGCAGCACCGGCGCCTCGTCGTCGCGTTTTTCGGGATTCTCCTGAACGAGCACACTCAGGTTCGCGAGCACCGGCGCGGTGGCGGCAAAGATCAGGGCGCTGTTCCGCGCCGCGTCATAGAGCTCGACCTTCTGAACTGCCCACCGGCCGCCCTCGTACCACTCCGGAATGGAGAAGGCTCCGAGAAAACGGCCCGGGTTCCGGGCGTCGCCGATCAGGTCCGCCCTTACGGACCGCCTTCCCGAAGGGCTCGTGAACACGGCCCGGGCCTGGGTCGGACCGGCGAGGTTGTCCTCTGCGAACGCCTCGACCCGGATGGTCTCGCCGACGCTCGCCTCAGCGGTCAGGATTTCAAGGGAACGGAGGGTGGGCGGGGTGACGTCGGCCTCGGGGTTGTCCGAGACCACGAAGTAGGCGGGGCTGCCGTCCGGCGCCCGCATCACCGGGTTGAACTCGGTGGAGTACGCCTTCTTGTGGCCGTGCTCGTCGGTGATCATCGTCGAGCCGACGTTGTAGCGGCCGCCCGGGTGGTGGCGGTCCACCTTCCCGCGTCCGAGATAGAGGTTCTTGTCGTTCTCGTGGGGCTTGAAGTTCACGTAGATGACCGAGGCCCGGCCGTACTCCTGGCTCCAGAACTCCGCGACGAACCGCCGGCCCTTCTCAAAGGCCGGCTCCACCCTGGCGATCGCCCGCACGGTGTCCCCGGGATCCACCTCCAGATCGATGACGCGGAACTCGGTCAGCGCGGTCGAACGGTGTTCCCCGCTCAACTCGCGCTGGGCCGGCTGGGTGCCCCTCCGGCGGTACTGGAAGACCTCGGGGATGTAGTCCTCGTCGGTGACGCCGAGCTGGCCGGTCACGTCGGCGCTCGCCGGTTCCGTCCCCTGGGTTACGTCGTCGACGATCTCGAAGGGATAGGCGGCGGCCTTCGCGTCTTCATCCTTCTCGCCCGCGCGCCGGGTTTCGGGCGGCTGGGCGAGCGCGGCCGACGCGCCGAACAGCGCGGCGAGCACCACAAAACGCACCGTCATCAAGGGGAAACCGAGCCGACCAGCCAATATATCATCCGCCCCCCGGCGCCCGGCTCGCCACCGCGGCGGGCTGATTTCCCCGGCGCCCGGTTGAACGACATGCCCCTTTTCGCCCGGCGTTTCGGCCACATGGGGACCGAGAACGCCTTCAAGATCGGAGAAGACATGGCCCGCGCCCGGGCGCGCGGCGTCGATGTCATTCCCTTCACCATCGGCGAGCCCGACTTCGACAGCGCGCCGCACATCAACGAGGCGGGGATCGCGGCGATTCGCGCCGGAGACACCCACTACACCGATCCCGCCGGGATCGCGCCGCTCAGGGAAGCGCTCGCCGCCTACGTGTCCCGGACGCGCGGCATCGAGGTGGCCGCGGACCGGATCATCATCCTTCCGGGGGCGAAGCCCGCGATCGGCTACACGATGATGGCCTACGTGGATCCCGGCGACGAGGTGATCTACCCGAGTCCCGGGTTCCCGATCTACGAGTCGTGGGTCACTTATCTCGGGGGCGTGCCGAAACCGCTCGTGCTGCGGGAGGAGCGGGGCTTCTCCTTCACGGTGGACGACCTGGACCGGTTGCTCACGGACAGGACGAAGGTCCTGATGCTCTGTTCACCTTCGAACCCGACCGGCGGCGTGCTTCCGAAGAGTCTGCTCGAGGAGGTCGCCGCGCTCGTGAAGGAGCGGGGCCGTCCGGACATCCGCATCTATTCGGACGAGATCTACGAACACATCACCTTCGACGGTTTCGAGCACACCTCGATGGCTTCCCTGCCGGGCATGGACCGGCACACGATCATTGCGAGCGGGCATTCCAAGGGTTACGCGATGACCGGCTGGCGGCTCGGCTGGTGCGTGCTTCCCACCGCGGAAGAAGCCCTCCGGTTCAAGCAGATCAACATCAACACGGTGAGCTGCGTTCCCCCCTTCATCCAGCAGGCCGCCCGCGAGGCGCTGGAGAACCCGAAGACCTGGGAGGTGGTGGGTTCGATGGTGGCCGAGTTCAAGCGGCGGCGTGACACCGTGGTGCCGGCGCTGAACGCCATTCCCGGAATCAGTTGCGCGAATCCGCTGGGCGCCTTCTACGTTTTCCCGAACATCACGGGCGTCTGCGAGTCCCTCGGGGCCACGGCGCACTTCGAGTCGCTGCCGGATTCCCTGAAGGCGAGCACCAGCCCGGCGACCCTGGTTTCCCGGTTCCTCCTCTACTACCACGGGGTCGCCCTGGTGGACCGCCGCAGCTTCGGCGTGATCGGCAGCGAGGGACAGAACTTCCTGCGGCTCTCCTATGCGGCGGACATGGACTCGATCCGCGAGGGGATCCGCCGGATCGCCGCCGGGGTCGCCGACCACGACGGGTTCGCCCGCTTCCTGCAGGACCAGACCGCGTTAGGACTCGCCGCATGAGCCGCATCTTCGTCACCCGCCCCATCCCGGAAGCCGGCCTCGCCGTCCTGCGCGCCGCGGCCGAAGTGGAGGTGGCTCCCACCGCCGACGGCGATTCGACTCCCCGGGACCAGGTGCTTGCCGGCGCCCGAAGCGCCGACGTTCACGTCTCGCTGTTGACCGAGGCGGTGGACCGGGAACTCATGGAGTCCGCCCCGCGGTTGCTCGGGGTGGCCAACTACGCCGTCGGCTTCAACAACGTGGATGTGGCCGCGGCGACCGAACTCGGTCTGCCCATCACCAACACCCCCGGCGTCCTCACCGACACGACCGCGGATCTGGCGTGGACGCTGCTGATGTCAGTCGCGCGCCGGGTGGTTCCGGCGGACGCCTACATGCGGGGCGGCCGGTACCGGATCTGGGGGCCGTCGCTGATGCTGGGCGCCGACATCAGCCCCGGCGGCGACGAGCGCCGGAAGGTGCTGGGGGTCGTCGGCTTCGGGCGGATCGGACAGGCGATGCACCGGCGGGCGCAGGGATTCGACATGGACGTGCTGGCCTTCGATCCGCCGATGAAGGCGATCATCGAGGCCCGCTCCGACGTGGAATACGCCGAGTTCGACGACCTGCTCGCGCGCAGCGATTTCGTCACGATCCACACCGACCTCAATCCCTCGACGCACCACCTCTTCGACGCGGCGGCCTTCGCCCGGATGAAGAAGAGCGCGATCCTCATCAATAGCGCACGGGGTCCCGTGGTCGACGAAGCGGCCCTCGTCGATGCCCTCAAGTCCGGCGAGATCGGGGGGGCGGGGCTCGACGTCTTCGAGCACGAGCCGGCGTTCCATCCGGGACTCGCCGAGTGCGACAACGTGGTGATGCTGCCCCACATCGCGAGCGGCAGCGTGGCGACGCGGGACCGCATGGCCACCATGTGCGCCGAGAACGCGGTGGCCCACCTGAACCGGCAGCGCGCGCCGAACTGCGTGAACCCGGAGGTTTACGACACGGAGGCGTACCGGCGGCGAACATCCCGGTAGGCGAGTGTGTGAACCCGATTGACGCCCGGCATCCGGGATCGATCGGCGCGGCTCCGGCCGTCAGGCCGCGATGAGCCAGACCTTCGTCATCGTCGCCGTCTGCGTCTATCTGGCGGGGCTCCTCTTCCTGGGGGCCGTCGCCTCCACCAGGATCCGGAACGCCACCGACTTCGTGGTCGCGGGCCGCCGGCTCGGCCTGGGGCTCTGCACGTTCACGCTGTTTGCTACCTGGTTCGGGGGAGGCACGCTGATCGGGGCGGCCGGAGCCTCCTACGCCGGCGGCCTGAACGCGGTGGTGGCCGATCCCTTCGGCGCCGCGCTCTGCCTGCTGCTGGCCGGCGCGTTCTACGTGCGGCTGCTCCGTCGCCTGCGGCTCCTGACGGTCCCCGATTTCTTCCGGCGCCGTTTCGGAAGATCGGCCGAAATCCTGTCCGCGCTCTCGATCCTTCCCGCCTATATCGGCTGGGTGGGATCGCAGTTGCTGGCGGTGGGGACGGTGCTCTCCGCGATGGCGGGGCTCCCGTTTGTCGCCAGCATCCTGATCGCTGCCGCGATCGTCCTCGTCTACACGGTGCTCGGCGGCATGTGGGGCGTGACCCTCACCGATTTCTTCCAGGCGCTGGTCCTGATCGCGGCGATCTGCGTGCTGCTGCCGATCGTCCTCGGAGCGGCGGGTGGGATCTCCGCCGTGCTCGACTCCCTGCCGGAGGGCCGGACCCGATTCCTGCCGACCGGCGGCCTGCTCGAATGGCTCTTCTTCGTGCAGGCGTGGCTGCTGATCGGTCTCGGCAACCTTCCCGGCCAGGACCTCATGCAGCGGGCCCTCAGTTCGAAGAGCGAACGGGTCGCGCAGTGGTCCGCCTACTTCGGCGGCTCGCTCTACCTGGTGGTCGGCCTGATCCCGGTAGCGCTCGGAATGATCGGCTCGGTGCTGATGCCGGGCCTGCAGAACCCGGAAGAGATCGTGCCGCGGCTCGCCATGGAGTACCTGCCGCCGGCCGGACTCGCCCTCTTCCTCGGCGCGCTCTTCTCGGCGCTGATGAGCTCGGCGGACAGCGGGCTGCTCGCCCCGGCGAGCGTGTTCGGGCAGAACATCGTGCGCAATCTGGCGCCCGACCTGAAGCCGAAGGAGGTCCTGGCCGCCGTCCGGGTGGGAGTCGTCATCTTCTGCGGACTCGCGCTCGCGGTGGCGCTCTGGTTCCAGAGCGTCTACACGCTCATGGTCGAATCGTGGACCGTGATGATGGTCGGTCTCTTCGGTCCGCTCACCCTGGGGATGTACTGGAAGCGGACGAACACGCCGGGCTGCGTGAGCGGCATCCTGGCCGGGCTGGTCGTGTGGCTGGGGCTCGTCGGGTTGGAACTGGTCTCCGGCGCGGCCTCCCCCGACGAGGTCCGGGAACTGCCGAACGCGCTCATCGCCACCCCGGTGTCCCTGCTGGTGACGGTCGCCGTCTCCCTGCTGACCGCGAAGAGCCACCCTCCGCGGGCGCTCACCGACCCCTCGGGAGCGCCGATCGAGGCGAAGGGCCGGCTCGGGACCCTGGGACTCCGCCCGCCGGCGTCCGCCTAGTCCTGGCGGCCCCATGACGTCCGCGCCGCCCTGGCGGGTCGCGCCGACCGCGCCCCGCCACGCGGAGGCGCTCGCCGAACTCACGCGGATCGTCTTCCCCACGCTCGATCCTTCGGAGTGCTTCGCGGCGCACCATTACCGGAAGCACGTCGAGATCTTCCCCGAGGGCCAGTTCGTCGTCCTGACGGGCGAGGACAGGCCGGTCGCGTCGACCACCACCCTGCGGCTGAACCTCGATCTCAGCCGTCCGCAGCACCGCTTCCCCGAGTTCCTGGGAGGGCTGTACCTCGCCGCGCACGACCCCGGGGGCGAGTGGCTCTACGGCGCCGATCTCGGAGTCCACCCGGACTGGAGGCGGCAGGGAATTGCCCGGGCGCTCTACGCGGCCCGGCAGGCCGTTGCCCGGCAGCTCGGCCTGCGCGGCCAGCTCACCGTCGGCATGCTGAACGGCTACGGGGCGGTCGCCGGCCGGATGAGCGCCGAGGACTACTACGGGCGGCTGGTGGCGGGGGAGATCAGGGATCCGACCGTCTCCGCGCAGATGCGGATCGGATTCCGCCCCGGCGGCCTGATCCCCGGTTACGTCCAGGATCCGCGTTGCGGCGGCTACGGCGTGCTGCTGACCCTTCCCGCGCACCGGCAGGTCTTGTCCGGGTAGCGATTCCTCCGGGTTCCCTCTCCCCGTCTACATCCTGTTTGACATCGGGATCAGAGTAATCTATAAAACAGACTACTCTGACAGGAGACATCCGATATGGACACATCCACCGCGCGGAGCGACCTCGCTCTGGTCGACCGGATCCTTCACGACGTCGACCGCACCTTGAACATGCCGCCGCTCATCCTGCTCGCCTGGGGGCTGTTCGCCGCGATCGTCAACGGAGTGCAACAGGCTCGGGCCGTCGGCCTTCCCGTACCGTCCGACGGCTCCTTCCAGATTCCGCTGATGTTGCTCGCGATCGGCATCAGCGTGTGGGCCGCGCGCCGTCATGACACCGGACGCGAAACGCAGATCGACAGCCAGGCGGGAATCACGTTCAGTGTCGCGTTCGGAGTGTTGTTGCTGTTGAATCTCACTGCCCAGCACCGGGTGATTCCGGCGGACGCGATGTCGCTGTTCTGGGCCGGGGGAATGAGCATCGCGCTGCTGGTCGTCGGTCTGCAGGCGAGCCGACCGCTGCTGTGGGGCGGTATCGCGCTACTCGCCGCCGCAGCGCTCGCCAGTTTCGTTCCGGCCGGGTTCCACGGCACGCTTGTCCTCGGTTGGGTGGCGGGGCTCGTGGTTCCCGCCATCGTGCTCTGGGTGCGGCGCGGTCGTGGATGAGCTCCTGCTGTCCCGGGTCCGTCTGGCGGTCATCGCGGAGCTGGTCGCGGTGGAGTGGGCCACCTTCACCGACCTCCAGAAGTCGGTCAAGGCGACGAACGGGAACCTGAGCGCGCACCTCGGCAAGCTGATCGCGGGCGGGTACGTCGTCGAGCGCAAACGCTTCGTGCGCCGTCGCCCGCAGACCCGCTATCGGCTGACGGAAGCCGGGCGCACCGCCCTGCTGCAACACGTCGAGCACCTGCAGGCGCTGGTCGCTCCGGAGCGGTGATGCGGCGCCGTGCCGTCTGTAAGATTCGCGCGCGGCGAACGTAGCGAAGACACGTCCCTTTTCCAGCGTTCCGCGTGGAGTCCCGGGCCCGGGCATCGTGCCGGGAACCTTTCCCTGGCGAGCGGCGTAGGCTCCCTGATCCAAGAACATGAATCCCCCGAAACCGGCTGACCGGCTCGCCGAACTCAAGATCGGCGAGGAGCAGCGCGGATCACGGCCGTTCGCGCTGGTGACCGCGATCATCGGCGGGCTGCTGGTGATCGGAGGCGGAGTATCGGCCGTCTTCCTGCTGGGTTCGGAGCCGGAGGTGCTCGCGGTCCGCACGGCGCGGGTGCGCTCGATCTCGGTGGACGCCGGGACCACGGTGCTGAACGCGAGCGGCTACGTCACGGCGCGCCGCCAGGCCACCGTTTCGTCCAAGACCGCGGGGCAGATCACCGAAATTGCGATCGAAGAGGGGATGGAGGTGACTGCGGGCCAGGTGCTCGCCCGTCTCGATTCCTCCAACCTGACGCGGACTCTCCGCCTCGCGGAGGCACAGGCCGCGGCGGCCGGAAAGGCGGTCCTCGAGGTGGAGGCCCAGCTCGCCGAAGCCCGCCTCCGCCAGGAGCGGACCCGGCGCCTCGTCGAGCAGCAGGTCGCCGGGCAGGCGGACCTCGACCAGGTGAACGGCGAGGTTGCCACCCTCGCAGCGCGCATCGAGCGCCAGCGCGAGGACATTCGCGTTTCGGAGCGGCAGGTGGAGGTCATCCGCCAGCAGATCGAGGACATGGTGATCCGGGCTCCGTTCGACGGCGTCATCACCGCCAAGAACGCCCAGCCCGGCGAGATGATGTCCCCCATCGCGGGCGGCGCCGGGTTCACCCGCACCGGGATCGGGACGATCGTGGACATGACCTCGCTGGAGATCGAGGTGGACGTCAACGAGGCCTACATCAACCGGGTTTCCCCGGAGCAGCCCGTGGACGCCGTCCTCGACTCTTACGACGACTGGACGATCCCGGCCCGGGTGATCGCCATCATCCCGACCGCCGACCGGGACCGGGCCACGGTACGGGTCCGGATCGGGTTCGAGGAACTCGACCCCCGGATCCTGCCGGACATGGGCGTCAAGGTGAGCTTCCGGTCCGCCGAAGCGGAACCCGAAGAGGCTCCCGAGGGGCTGCTGGTGGACGCGGCGGCGGTGTTCCCGGACACCGGCCGGGATCTCGTCTACCTGGTGCGGGACGGCCGAGTCCAGCGCCGGGCGGTACGGCTCGGGGACCGGCGCGGGTCCGATGTGTTCGTGCTTTCCGGACTCGTGGAGGGTGACCGGGTCGTCGTGGAGGGCCTCGACGGTCTCGAGGACGGCGCCGAAGTCGCGGAAGCGGCCGCGGCGCCATAGCAGCGGGTAGACAACGTCACGGAGAGAGTCGAATGAGTGAGACCAGTTTTTCCGACACGGCGGCGGGCAACGGAGCCGCAGCGGAAGCCATGGTGGACGTGCGAAGCGTCAGCCGCACCTTCCACCGGGGCCGCACCCCGGTGCCGGTGCTGAAGGACCTCACCCTCCGGATGGAGAACGGGGAGTTCCTGGCGCTGATGGGACCCTCGGGCTCCGGGAAGTCGACGCTGCTCAACCTGATCGCCGGGCTCGACCGGCCGACCGGCGGGGAGGTCATCGTGGGCGGCTCGCCGATCCACCGCCTCTCGGAGCGGAAGCTCGCCGGCTGGCGGTCGCGCAACATCGGTTTCGTGTTCCAGTTCTCGAACCTGCTGGGAGCCCTGAGCGCCGAGCGGAACGTGGCGGTGCCGCTGCTGCTGACCTCGTTCTCGGCCCGGGAGCGGCGCCGGCGGGTCGACATCGCGCTCGAAATCGTCGGGCTTTCGGAGCGCGGCAAGCACCGTCCCCGGGAGCTCTCGGGGGGTGAGCAACAGCGTGTCGGGATCGCCCGCGCGCTGGTGAACGATCCGATGCTCCTCGTCTGCGACGAGCCGACCGGCGACCTCGACCGGGCGACAAGCGGCGAGATCCTGGATCTGTTGGTCGCTCTCAACCGCGACCACGGAAAGACCATCCTGATGGTCACCCACGACCCGGTGGCCGCCGAACGGGCGTCGCGCACGCTCCATCTCGAGGATGGCCGGCTCGCGGAGTGCGGGCACGACGGGACGGTCGTTGTTCCGGTCCACGAACCGGCGGGAGCGGCGGTGTGAGTTCGTTCACCCTGATCAGCGCGGCGCTCCGCCGCAAGAAGACGCGGACCTTCCTGACCTTTTCGTCCGTCGTCTTCGCGTTCCTGATCTTCGGCGTCCTCTCGATGCTCCAGACCGCCTTCTCCATGGGAGCCGAGATTGCCAACGAGGACCGGCTGGTGGTGCGCCACCGGGTCTCCCTCTTCCAGCTCCTGCCGCAGTCCTACGAGGCCGACATGGAGGAGATTCCCGGCGTCGTGGACGCCATGCACATGACCTGGTTCGGCGGGGTCTACCAGGATCCGTCCAACTTCTTCATGCAGTCCCCGGTGGAACCCGCCGAGTACCTCGACATGTATCCGGAGATCCTGGTGCCCGACGAGGCGAAGCTCCGCTGGATCGAGACCCGGAACGGAGCGATCGCGGGACGGGCGCTCGTGGAGCGGCTCGGTTGGGAAGTGGGCGACCGGATCCCCATCCAGCCGACCATCTGGCGCCAGGCGGGGCGTGGCGACGACGCCTGGGAGTTCGAACTGGTAGGCGTCTACGACGCGGACGTGGAGGGTTTCGACCAGACGCAATTCCTCTTCCGCTACGACTTCTTCGACGAAGCCCGTTCCTTCGGCCGCGGACAGGTCGGCTGGTTCATGGTGCGGATTGCCGACCCGGACCGGGCCCCCGAGATCGCCGCCGCCATCGATGACACCTTCCAGAACTCCGCCGCCGAAACGAAGAGCGAGTCCGAGGGCGCCTTCGCGGCCGGGTTCGCCAACCAGGTCGGCAATCTGGGTCTCATCGTGACCTCCATCCTGGCCGCCGTCTTCTTCACCATCCTGTTGGTCGCCGGCAACACCATGGCGCAGTCGGTACGCGAGCGGATCGGTGAGATCGGCCTGCTGAAGGCGCTCGGCTTCACCTCTACCCGGGTGCAGCGGCTGGTGCTCATGGAGTCGGTGACTCTCGTCACCACCGCGGGATTCCTGGGAATGGTCCTGGCAGTGGGGTTGGAGCGCGTCCTGCGTCCGGCCCTCGCCGCCTACTTCCCGGGTCTCTTCCTGCGGCCCGAGGATCTGTTGCTGGGGCTCGGCCTTGCGGTCGCGACCGGCCTGGTGGTCGGCATCTTTCCGGCGCGGCGGGCGATGCGCCTCGAGACGGCGCTCGCCCTCCGGCGGTTGTAGGGGGCCAGTACCAATGAGACTTGGATCCTTCATCCGCCAGTGTCAGGCGGTGACCCGCTACAACCTGGAAACGATCTGGGAGCGGCGCGCCGTTTCGGTGGTCGCGATCTTCGGCATTGCCGGCGTCGTCGGGGTCATGGTCGCAGTCTTGTCGATGGCTGCCGGTTTCCGTGCGGTGGTGACCGGGCAGGCCCGCGATGACGTGGCGGTGGTGCTGCGGAGCGGCGCCACCGGCGCATCGGACAGCATCCTGAACCACCAGGACATCCAGGTCCTCTGGGAGGCGCCGGGGGTGGCGCGCGGCCCGGACGGCCCGCTCGTCTCGCCGGAGCTCTTCGTGATCATCGACCGCAAGAAGATCGGCGCCGGCACCGACGCCAACGTCCCGCTACGGGGTGTTGAAGCCGCGGGTTTCGCGCTGCGGGAGCAGTTCGAGATCGTCGAGGGCCGGAACTTCGAGCCCGGCCGGAACGAGGTCATCGTGGGCGACGGGGCGGCCGGAGCCTTCGAGGGGCTGCTGGTCGGCGACCGGATCGACGTGGGGCGCGCCTCCTGGGAGGTGGTGGGGCGGTTCACCACGGGCGGCGGCGTCGCCGAATCGGAGATCTGGACCGACAACCGCATCCTCCAGCAGATGTATCAGCGCGGCAACTCCTGGAATATCGCCCTGGTGCGGCTTAGGGACGCCGACGCGTTCGAGCCGTTCGAGCAGGCGCTCACCGACGATCCGCGGGTCAGCCTCGGCGCGGAGCGGCAGACGACCCATATGGCGGCCCAGTCGGAGCCGATCGAGGTCTTCATTTCGGTAGTCGGCTGGATCATCGTGGTCATGATGTCCGCGGGCGCCATATTCGCGGCCCTCAACACCATGTACGCGGCGGTGTCCTCCCGGTCGCGCGAGATCGCGACCCTGCGCGCGCTGGGTTTCTCGCGGCTGCCGGTGGTCGTCTCGGTGATGATCGAGTCGCTCGTCTTCGGGCTGATCGGCGCTGGCTTCGGAGGGGCTGCCTCATGGCTCCTCTTCGACGGGTTCCGCGCGGCCACGATCAACTGGGCCTCGTTCAGCCAGGTGGCCTTCGCCTTCCAGGTGACGCCGGAGCTGCTCGTCCAGGGGACCACCCTGGCCCTCGTGATCGGGGCGATCGGCGGCTTCCTGCCGGCGGTGGGCGCTGCCCGCCGCAGCGTGGTGGGAGCGCTGCGCGAGCAGTAGGTCAGTTCAGGCCGCGACGCCGGAGCAGGGGCTCGACCTCCGGGTCCCGCCCGCGGAAGGTACGGAAGAGGTCCATGGCCTCGATGCTGCCCCCCTTCGAGAGCAGGGTCTCGCGGAAGTGGTCGCCGTTCTCGCGCAGGAGGCCGTCGTTCTCCCGGAACCACTCCACGGAGTCCGCGTCGAGGACCTCGCTCCAGATGTAGGAGTAGTAGCCGGCCGAGTAACCGCTGCTCCAGATGTGGGAGAAGTAGGTGGTGCGGTAGCGCGGCGGCACCGGCGCGAACGCGATTCCGGCCTCCTCGAGCGCCGCTTCCTCGAACGCGAGCACTCCGTCCGCATCGGGGGTCTCGCCGACGCCGAGCTGGTGCCAGGCGAGGTCGAGCAGGGTGGCGGCCAGGTACTCGGTGGTGGCGAAGCCCTGGTTGAAGGTGCGCGCGGAGAGCACCCGGTCGAGGAGGTCGCCCGGGATCGGCTCGCCGGTCTCGTGGTGGACGGCGTAGTTCCGGAGCACCTCCGGCCAGGTCGCCCACATCTCGTTCACCTGCGAGGGGTATTCGACGAAGTCGCGGGGAACGGAGGTCCCGGCGAAGTAGGGGTAGCGGACGTTCGAGAAGAGGCCGTGCAGGGCGTGCCCGAATTCGTGGAACAGGGTGATGACCTCGTCGAAGGTCAGCAGCGTGGGTTCGCCCTCTGGGGGCTTGGGGACGTTCAGGTGGTTGGCGACCACGGGCTGCGTGCCGAGCAGGCCGGACTGGGAGACGTAGGCGTTCATCCAGGCCCCGCCCCGCTTGGACGGCCGGGCGTAGAAGTCGCCGATGAAGAGCCCGAGCGGGCTGCCGTCCTCCTCGAACACCTCCCAGATGCGCACATCCGGGTGATAGACGGGCAGTTCGGGCCGTTCTTCGAAGGTCAGGCCGAAGAGCTGGGTGGCTGCAAAGAAGACCCCGTTCACCAGCACCCCGTCCATCTCGAAGTAGGGCCGGAGCTCGGAGGCGTCGAAGGAGAACCGCTCGGCCCGCAGCTTCTCCGAGTAGTACGACCAGTCCCAGGCCGCGATCTCGATGTCGGCGCCCTCGGAGCGGGCCAGTTCCGCCAGGTCCTCGGCTTCACGCCGCGCGTTGGCTACGGCCCTCGGGGTGAGACCGGAAAGCCGTCCGTCGACCGCCTCGATGGTCTGCGCCGTCTGTTCCTCGAGGATGTAGGCGGCGTGGTGCGGGTAGCCGAGCAGTGCGGCGCGCTCGGCGCGGAGGGCGGCGATCTGCACCACCGCCTCGCGGTTGTCGTGCTCCCCGCCGCGGCTCCCCCGTGCCAGCGAGGTCTTCATGATCCGCTCGCGGAGCGCGCGGTCCTCGAGCGACGAGAGCGCCGGTTGTCCGCTGGTGTTGAGGAGCGCGATGACGTACTTGCCCTCGAGGTCGCGGGCCTTCGCGGCTTCGGCCGCCGCGGCGATCTCTCCCTCGGAGAGTCCGGCGAGTTCCTCGGCGGAATCCACCACGACCGCCGATGCGTTCACCTCGTCGAGGGTGTTCTCGCTGAAGGCTGCCGAGAGCGAAGCGAGTTCTGCGTTGATCTCCCGCATGCGGTCCTTCTCCGACTCGGAGAGCAGGGCGCCGGCGCGGGTGAAGTCCCGCCGGTACTGCTCCACGAGGCGCACCTCTTCGGGCGAGAGGCCGAGGTCGTTCCGGGACTCGTAGAGCGACTCCACCCGGGCGAACAGATCGGCGTTCAGGAGGATCTGGTCCGAGTGCGCCGCCAGCTTTGGCGCCATCTCGGCGCGGATCGCGTTGATCTCGTCGTTCGTGTCCGCGGAGGACAGGCTGAAGAAGACCCGCGCCACCCGGTCGAGGAGCCGGCCCGACCGTTCGATGGGCACCAGGGTGTTCTCGAAGCTGGCCGGGTCGGATGCCGACGCGATGGCCTCGATCTCGTCGAGTTGCTCGGCCATGCCGCGCTCGAACGCCGCCCGGTAGTGGCCGTCCTTGATGAGGTCGAAGTGGGGCAACCCGTAGGGCAGCGTGCTCTCGGTGAAGAACGGGTTGTCAGCCACGTCGTCCTCCGGCGGCGTGCAACCCGCCGCCAGCCACAGGGCCGCCGCGGCGGCCGCAACAAAGCGATTGTTCATGATGGGAACTCCCGTCGGCGGCGCCGGCGAACCGGGTCCCGCCGAGCTTCCGCAGGTCGCAATTCTGTCGCGGCCGGTGGCCGCTACCGCCGGTAGGACTGGGCGCGGCGCACTTCGCGCTCCGCCTCCGCGAGCCGGCCCTGCCGGTTGTAGACATCGGCCAGCACGAAGTGGCCGAGTGGGGCCATGTCCGGTTCCGGGTTGAGAGCGAGTCCGCGAAGCGCGGTTTCTTCCGCCCCGTCCAGTTCGCCCCGGTCGAGCAGCACCTTGGACAGATACAGGTAGCCGACCCCGAAGTCGGGGTTGTGCTCGACCGAAGCCCGGAACGAGGTCTCCATGCGTTCGGGATCTCCCATCGCCCCATAGAGCTTCGCGACGTTGAAGTGGGACCGGAAGTCCTTCGGCGCCATCTCGAGACGGGTTTCATAGGCCTCGATGGCGCCGGAGCCGTCTCCCCGTTCCTCGAAGAGCAGCGCCAGGTTGTACCAGGCGTCCGAGAGCTGGTCGTCCATTTCCAGCGCGAGGCGCAGCTCGGCCTCGGCTTCGTCGAGGCGGCCGAGGCTCAGCAGGCACTCGCCCTTCAGGTTCCGGGCCGGCGCCCGTTCCTCGCCGGTTGCCTCGAGCCCGGCGAGCACTTCGAGCGCTTCTTCGTACTCTCCCTCGGCCGCGTGGATCTCGGCCAGGTGGTAGTGGGCCTTGTTGTCGTTGGGGTCCAGTTCCAGCAGGCGCCGGTAGCCGGCGGCGGCTTCGTCATACCGCTCCGCCAGCCGGTAGGCGTCCGCCAGCCCCAGGATCGCGGACTTGTACTCGGGATCGAGGACCAACGCCTCCCGGTAGGCGCCGATCGCCCCGTCCCAGTCTTCCCGCTTGACGTGGAGGTTGCCGAGGATCAGGTGCGCTTCCAGGATGCCGGGATCGTCGGCGAGAACGCGCTGCACCTTGGCCATCGCGTCCTCGATCCGGTCTTCGGTGGAGTCGGTGCCGGCTTCTTTCAGCAGGTTGTAGAGGACGATCTTGTCCTTGGGGTCGGCGAGTTCCTCACCTTCTTCCACCCGGACGCGCGAAGCGCCGCCCAGGTAGCCGAGCGCGGCGAGCTGGGCCCGCGTCTCCTCGTCCAGGGTCTCGGGGGCCTCTTCGTCGGCTCCTTCCCTCTCGTGCGCGGCCACCACTTGGTCGAGCCGCGCCTGGAGCTGCCGGACCTGGCCCGGCCGTTCGGCGGCGAGATTCCGCGTCTGGCCCGGGTCCTCGAGCACCTCAAAGAGTTCCGGGCGCGGCGCTGATATGAAGTGGAGCAGGCCGTTCCGGAGGGCGCGGAGCGGAGACCAGCCGTAGTGGTTCCGGGGATAGAAGCTCTCCGAGTACGCCCAGAGTCCCAGGTCGGTCTCGGTGCCGTCGGCGAGGGGCACGAGGCTCGCGCCCTGCACGTCGCCCGGGATCGGCACGCCCACCAGGTCGAGGACGGTGGGCATCAGGTCGATCCCGCGCACCTGGGCGGGGACGCGCAGTCCGCGGCCGATCTGGCGGTAGGGCGCCCGGAGCAGGAAGGGCACCTGCATCGCGGCGTCGTAGATGAAGAACCCGTGCGCCCCCTCGCGGTGCCGGCCGAGGCTCTCGCCGTGGTCCCCCATCAGGACGAGCAGCGTGTCCTCCGCGAGTTCGTTCTCGTCCAGCCAGTCCAGCAACTGCCCGACCAGGGAATCGGTGAACAGCACCTCCGCGTCATAGGAGGCTTCGGAGTAGCCGCTGACCCGGGAGGCCCACGGCTCCGGGGCCTCGTAGGGCCAGTGCGGGTCGTACAGGTGGATCCAGGAGAAGAACCGCTCCTCCTTCACCCCGTCCATCCAGTCCAGCGCCGCCTCGAGAACCTCGTCGCCCGGGCGCTGCACGCTGTCGAGGCTGATCCGCTCGAACTCGCGGAAGTTGAAGTCGTCGAAGTAGCGGTCGAATCCCTGGTCGAGCCCCCAGCGGGAATCGACGACGAAAGCGGCGACGAACGCGCCGGTCCGGTACCCCGCCGCGTTCAGCGCTTCGGCGAGCGTCTCGGAGTCCTCCCGGACGTAGTAGCCGCCGTTGTCCCGCACCCCGTTGAACATCGGGTAGGTCCCGGTGAACATGGAGGTGTGCGAGGGCAGGGTGAGCGGCACGGTGGCGGTGGCCTGCTCGAAGAGCACGCCCTCGGCCGCTATCCGGCCGAACGCGCTCGTCTGGATCCGATCGTTGCCGTACTGGGTCAGGTGTCGCGCCGAAAGGGTGTCGAGCGTGACCACCACGACGTTCAGGGGCCGGATGGCGTCGCTTCCGCCGGGAAGGCCGGAACACGCCCCCGCGAAGAGCGCAACGGCGGCCGCTCCGGCCGCGAAAAACCACCTGCGGAGGCGGGACTCGGTCACGCTGCGATTATCGCCCGAGCCTCGGGCCACCGCTGATTGGCGCGCCCGGATGCACACCGTGGTGTTGGCGCCCGGCACGACCACGATGGCAGCGCCGGCCTGGAACGCCGGCTTCAGCCGGCACAGCGGGCCGCAGGGCCGCGGACGACGTGCCATCAGCCGGCTTGGGCGACGAGGACACGGAAACTCCCCGTCCGCCCGTTGTAGTTCCGTCCTTCCCGGTTGCCGGAGCCTCCGTGGTTTCCACGGGGCTTTCATGGGTTTGGGCCGGTTGACACGCCCCTCCCGAGTCCATACGGTTCGGAATTGGACCGGAGGCGGTTTCGGTCGTCTTCGGGGTCCGCGACTTCCATCTTCAGGGGGTTTTGATGACTCGATCTCGAAGAGCAATTGGAGGCCTGCTGGCGCTCGGACTCGTCCTTGCCGCCGGCACGGCGTTCGGCCAGATCACGGGAACGATCCTGGGCACGGTCTCCGACGACCAGGGGCTCGTGCTTCCCGGCGCGACGGTGAGCGTCGCTTCGGAGCAGCTTCCCGGTGGCCCCCGGATGGCGGTAACCAACGCCTCCGGGCAGTACCGCTTCCCGAACCTGCCTCCCGGTGACTACACCCTCACGGTGGAACTCCCGGGCTTCGGCACCTACATCGAGGAGGGCATGCAGGTCCTCGTGGGCGGCACGGTCGAACGGATCGTCTCGCTCGGCCTCGCAACGGTCGCCGAGACCGTGACCGTCACCGGGGAGACCCCGGTGGTCGACACTCGCAAGTCCGGTGTGTCCACCAACTATTCGAGCGAATACATGGAGAACACTCCGATGCGCCGGTTCAGCTTCTTCGACTTCACGAAGTCCGCTCCCGGCATGTCGGCCACCAACCCCACGAGCGGCACGAGCAGCCGGGTCTCCGCGTTCGGTTCCGGGGTGGACGAGAACAAGTACCTGATGGACGGGGTGGACTTCACCGCGCCCGTGTCCGGTGCCGCCTGGCCGTGGCCCGCCACCGACCTGATCGAGGAAATGGAGATCGTTTCCCTCGGCGCTTCGGCTGAGCACGGGAGTGCGGCGGGGGCGGTCTTCAACGTGGTGACCAAGCAGGGGACGAACGACTTCACCTTCACGGCTTCCGGTTACAAGCAGCACGCCTCCCTGACCACCCAGCCCATCAAGCTCAACGCCGACGGCGATGAGGACCCGAACGGCTGGGGCTACAACCGCGACCGCTACGACGACTACACGGTCCACGGCGGGGGGCCGATCATCCGGGACCGGGCCTGGCTGTACGGGAACTACCAGTACCTCCAGGACTGGGACACCCAGCCCGGGGCGGATCCGCAGTTCCCCCGGAAGTTCGGCGCCCACCGCATGTTCTGGAAGCTGACGGCGGACCTGACTCCGAATGTCAAGTTCATGCACACCTACCACGACGACATCTGGGTCATTCCCGCCACGCCGTCGGTGTCGCGCCCGTTTTCCACGATCGCCACCTTTAGCGGGAAGAACCCCTCGGTGACGTTCGGGCGGATCACGCACATCCTCAGCGCCGAGACCTTCTACGAGGTTGGGGTGTCGGGCTTCTACTCCCCGCGTGACCTCAGCGAGTCGAACAACCCGGGAGTCCCCAACACGGTCGACATCGACAACGGGATCCACTACGGCGGTTATGCCTGGTACGACATCTTCAAACAGGCGCGCACCGACATCAAGGCCAAGGTCAGTCATTTCGCGAGCGACTGGATGGGCGCGGACCATGACTTCAAGTTCGGCGTCGTGTACACGGACGGCTCCCACAGCATCCACGGCGGCTACGTGCCCGGCCCCAACTATCCGGGCGGGGTGCGCTACTACATCAACGGCGACGGCAGTCCCTACGGAATCCTCGTCGGAACGACTTACAACATCGGGGGACAGTTCAAGGAGACGTCGGCTTACGTCGAAGACGTCATCAACGTCGGGAACCGCATCACCGTGTCCGCCGGGGTGCGGATGGAGTCGGTGCGCGGCCTCAGCCAGGATGTGGACGACCTGCTCGTGAACGACCTCGTGGCGCTCACTTTCGACTCGCAGGGAACCGTGGCCGGTGCGGGAGAGCAGTTCAACTGGACCAACTTCGGGCCGCGGCTCGGCTTCAACATTCGGCTCGACGAAGACGCCAAGACCGTCCTCCGCGGGAATTGGGGGCGCTTCTACCGGACCGCCATCACCGGTGAGCTGCACGCTCTCCATCCCGGGCAGGGCAGCCAGCAGGACTTCTACTGGAACGAGGAGACCGGGCTCTACGACATCGAGGGGCCGAAGTACGAGCCGAGCACCGACTCGAGCTACGACCCCAATTCCCGGTCGCCGGTTACCGACCAGATGTCCATCGGCTTCGACCGGGAACTCGGCACCAGCCTCGCCTTCAACTTCACCTACGTGCGCAAGGACCAGAACGATCTATTGGGCTGGAATGTGCACAACTCCACCTACACCACCGTCCCGCATACCTTCGGCAATGGCCAGACCATTGACGTCTACCCCATCACCTCGGATGCCAACGAGCGTTTGTACAGTCTGGGCAACGTGGACTGCGAGGGCGTGTCCTACCGCTGCGATCCAATGTACATGGACTACAACGGGTTCGTGTTCGGCTTCGAGAAGCGGATGTCCGACAACTGGCAGGCGCAGGTTTCGTATGTGTGGTCGAAGGCATTCGGGCTGTTGCCCTCCAGTGGGTTCGGGGCGGCGTCGAGCCAGACCACCCGGGTCTACGGAAGTTCGCTGGCCAAGGACCCGAACCAGTTCATCAACGCGGCCGGGCACCTGCTGAACGACCGGACCCACACCTTCCGGATCACGGGGACGCTGATGCTGCCCTACGACATCCTGTTCGGCTGGAACTACGCCTACTTCAACGGCAAGCCATGGGCGCAGCGCGGCCGGGTGGAGCGGGACGTGCTGCCTCAGGGAGGACGAAGTGTCAACCTCGAAAGCCCCGGATCGAGACGGCTGGATGATCAGAACCTGCTGGACTTCCGGATTTCGAAGACTGCGTTCCTCGCGGACAGGACCCGGTTCGAGCTGTTCGTCGACGCGCTGAACCTGATGAACGCAACGTCGACCGAGGACGTGGCGTCCCAGACCTGGGACTCCAGTCTGTTCGGCATCGGCGAGCGCTGGGTGGATCCGCGCCGGCTCATGGTCGGCGTCAAGATCACCTACTGACGACGCTCATCGCCCGTTGCGGGGCGGGGGTCTTCGGGCCCCCGCCCCTTTCTCGTATGGTCCCCAGCGTGAACCGGCCCGCCCTTGAAGCGCTGGCGTTCACGCTGCTCCTGGCGCTGTCTCCGGTTCCGGCGTCCGCACAGGACGGCGCGGCCGACATCCGCAAGCAGGCGGCCGAGGCGCACTTCCAGCACGGCCTCCGGATGGTCGGCCTCCGCAACAACGACCGGGCCATCGAACTCTTCCAGTACGCGATCGCGCTGGACCCCGACCATGCGGGAGCCCACTTCTACGTGGGCCTCGCCTACATCCAGCGCGGCTACACCAGCCTGCGGCGCGCCGACCACCATCTCTCCCGCGCCATCGCCGTCGACGGTACGAATCCGCGGCAGTACCACTGGCGGGGGATCGCCCGACTGCGGCTCGGGGACTATCCGGCCGCCACCGCCGACTTCGAGGTGGTGCTCCGCGAGACCCCGGACAGCGCCACCACGCTGCGGGCGCTCGGGGCCGCGCTGCTCCGGATGGGCGCTCCCGGTCCCGCGGCGGCGGCGCTGCGGCAAGCCGCGGACCTCGAGCCCGAGCTGCTCGAGACGCGCTGGAACCTGATGGTCGCGGCCGGGCGCGCCGGCGACGATCCGGACGCACTCCCGGAGCGCTACCGGCTCGACATCCCGGACCGCGGCGCGGCCTCTCCGTTTCGCTTCGAGGAAGTGTCCGCCGAGATCGGGATCGAACGCTGGTCCCGCGCCCGCGGAAGCGGCTGGGCCGACTTCGACGGTGACGGAGACGTCGATCTGGTCTCCCTCGGAATCCGGGATCCGCACGCGCTCTATCGGAACCGACTCGTGGAAGACGGCGCCGCCACTTTTGCGGCGGCCGCCCTCGACGCGGCACTCTTCGATCCGCGCGGCGGCTGGTCGGCGCTCTTTTTCGACTACGACCGGGACGGCGATCCCGATCTCTACGTCACCCGGGACGGCTGGGACGGTGAGGACACGAACAGCCTGTACCGCAACGACGGCGGGCGCTTCGTGGATGTGGCGGCCGCCGCCGGGGTCGCGAGTGCGGCGGACGGGTTCACGGCGGCGGTCGCCGACGTGAACAGGGACGGCCTGCTCGACCTCTACGTCGCCAACGGGGTGGCCACCCGGGGCGGCGCCCCCAACGAACTCTTTCTGGGCGCGCCGGACGGCCGCTTCGTCGAGCGCGGGGAAGCGATGGGGGTGGCGGACCACGGCCGCTCCGTCGGATCCGCATTCGGGGACTACGACGGCGACGGCTGGCCCGACCTGCTGGTCGTCAACTTTTTCGACGGCCCGGTGCTCTACCGGAACCTCGAGGGCGCCGGATTCGAGGACGTTTCGGCGCAGGCGGGAATCGCCGCTCCGCACGAGGGGTTCGTCGGGTTCTTCTTCGACTACGACAACGACGGCTGGCTCGACGTCTTCATCGTGGGATTCGCGTCCGACATGGAAGTGGCCCTCCAGAGCCGGCTTGAGGGCGAGGCGGTCCACGAAGGGAGCCGGCTGGCGCTCTACCGCAACGACCGCGACGGGTCTTTCACGGACGTGACCGAGGAAGCCGGGCTCTCCTGGAACCTGGGCGCCATGGCGGCCACCTTCGGCGACTACGACAACGACGGTTGGCAGGACATCTTCATCGGCGTCGGGGCGCCGCCCATGGAGCGGTTCGAGGCGAACCGGCTGTTCCGCAACCTGGGTGACGGCACCTTTGCCGACGTGAGCGCCTCCGCCGGCGTGGACGATCTGGGGAAGGGACACGGCGCGACCTTTGCCGACCCCGATCACGACGGCGACGTCGACCTCTTCGTGCCCATCGGGGGCGCCTTCCCGGGCGACCGCCAGCGAAGCCGCTTCTACCGGAATCCGGCATCCCAGTTGCCGCATCCGAACGGCTGGCTCCACATCCTGCTCCGCGCCTCGAGCCTCCATCCGGACGCCGTGGGCGCCCGGGTCGCGCTCCGGGTCACCGATGCTCCGCAGGCGCCGGTGCAACTCCAGGAGGTCGCGGTCGGCGGGGGCTTCGGGGTGACGCCGAGTCCGATCCTGGAATTCGGCCTCGGGCAGCACCAGACGGTGGCGGAGGTCACCATCCGCTGGCCGGGCGGTGGCCACCGGGTGCTGCGGAACGTTCCCGCCAACCAGCGGATCCTCGTGATCGAGGATGAGCCCGGATACCAGGTCCTCCACTGAGGCGCAGCCGGTTTCTCACCCTTACGATACGGGCGGCATGCAAACCGTTCTCGATCGGCTGGGACTTGGGGAGGGCGCTCCGGGCGCCTGCACCGGCCCGGAGGGCTGGATCCTCACCGGTGAGCGGCCGCTCGTCTCCCTGAACCCCTCGACGGGTGAGCCGATCGCCGCGGTCATCCCCGCGGACGCCCGGGCGGCCCACCAGGTCGTGACCCAAGCGGCGGCGGCCTTCCGCTCGTTCCGCGAGCTGCCGGCGCCGAAGCGCGGCGACCTGGTGCGCGATCTGGGGAGCGCGCTGCGCGACGACAAGGAACCGCTCGGCGACCTGATCGCACTTGAGGCCGGAAAGATCCGGGCCGAAGGACACGGCGAAGTCCAGGAGATGATCGACATCTGCGACTTCGCGGTGGGGCTCTCCCGCCAGCTCTACGGGCTCACGATGGCTTCGGAGCGGCCCGGCCACCGGATGTTCGAGCAGTGGCACCCGCTCGGGCCCATCGGGGTCATCACCGCCTTCAACTTCCCGATGGCGGTCTGGTCCTGGAACGCGGCGGTCGCGGCGGTGTGCGGCGACCCGGTGATCTGGAAGCCGTCGGAGCACACTCCCCTCTGTTCCGTTGCGGTCCAGAACATCGCCAACCGGGTGATGGACGACCACGGCGTCTCCGGGGTCTTCAACCTGCTGGTGGGCGGCGGGGAACTCGGGGCCGCGCTCGCTGCCGATCGGCGGCTGCCGCTGGTTTCCTTCACGGGTTCGACCCGGGTCGGCCGGAAGGTGGCCACCGAGGTCGCCGGCCGGCTGGGCCGCTGCCTCCTGGAGCTCGGCGGCAACAACGCGGTGGTGGTCAGCCGGAACGCCGATCTGGATCTCGCGGTCCGTGCCATCGTGTTCGGATCGGTGGGCACCACCGGACAGCGCTGCACCACCACCCGCCGGGTGCTCGCCGACCGGGAGGTCGCCGGACCGCTGGTGGAGCGGCTCGCCGACGCCTACCGGCAGGTCCCCATCGGGGATCCGCTCGATCCGGCCACCCTCATGGGACCGCTGATCTCGGGCGACGCCGTCGAAGCCATGCAGGGCGCGCTGGAGCGCGTGGTCACCGACGGGGGAACGGTCGTCTGCGGCGGGGAGCGGCGCCCCGACATCGGCCCGAACCATGTCGAGCCGGCGATCGTGAGGATGTCCGCCCAGACGCCGCTGGTGGCCGAGGAGACCTTCGCTCCCATCCTCTATGTCCTGGAGACCGAATCGCTCGACCAGGCCATCGCCCTTCACAACGACGTGCCGCAGGGGCTCTCCTCGGCGATCTTCACCGACAGCCTCCGCGAGGCCGAGACCTTCCTCTCGGCGCGGGGTTCGGACTGCGGGATCGCCAACGTGAACATCGGCACCTCGGGGGCCGAGATCGGTGGCGCCTTCGGCGGCGAGAAGGACACCGGCGGCGGCCGCGAGTCCGGCTCGGACGCCTGGAAGGCCTACATGCGCCGGCAGACGAACACCATCAACTGGTCGAAGGACCTGCCGCTCGCCCAGGGGATCGAGTTCGGTCCCGGCGCCGGCGAAGGAGGCACGTAATGCCGAGAATCTGCCTGACCCTACTCTTGATTGGAGCTCTCGGGGCGTGCGGCGGGGAACCGGCAGCTCCCGAACCCGAGCCGCCGGCGCCCGATGTTTCCGCCGCGGAGGAGCTGATCGCCAGGTCCATCGCCTACCACGATCCGGCCGGACTCTGGGACCGCGGTGAGATCGCGCTGCGGATCATGGAGTCCCGGCCGAACGGGGTCACCCGCACGGTCGAAGTGGGGATGGCTCCCGGAAGCGGCGCGATGGAGGTTCGTCGCGAGACCGACGCCGCGGTGGTGTCGTTCGCGGTGAGCGGTGAGGAAGTCCTGCGGCGAGCCGTGGACGGCGACGAAGAACTCGACGAGGCGGCGCTGGGCGAACACGGCCTCGACGCCGAACGCGTGATGTGGCTCCGGAACTACTACCTTTTCGTCTGGGGCTTGCCGATGAAGCTGCGCGATCCGGGGACCATCGTGGACCCGGAGCCGGTGATGGACTCGTATGACGGCCAGCAAGCGCTCAAGGTTCGGGTCACCTACGACCCCGAGGTGGGCGGCGACACCTGGTACTTCTACTTCCATCCGGAAACGGCCCGGATGATCGGCTACCGCTTCTACCACGACGAGTCGGCGAACGACGGGGAGTACATCCACCTCGACGGGGAGATCGAGAACGGCGGACTGCGGCTGCCGGCGAAGCGGAGCTGGTTCTTCCACTCGAACGAGGAGTACCTCGGCGAAGACGAAGCCGTTTCGCTCACCGTGACGCCTTGACACAATAGTCAACGCAGACACTGGATCGGCAACCATGACTGGCCTCGTCCTCTCCGTCCTGTTCGTGGCGGCCCCCGGGGCCATCCAGCCGGATGCGACGCTGCTGGCCGAGGCTCGCCGGCTGCTTCAGCAGCAGGACTATGCCTCCGCGCTGGAAGTTCTGGACGCTGCCGGCCCGAAGGGTGCGCAACCGGAGTTCCTTCGGTACTGGGCCGAGGCGTATGTCGGACTGCTCGACTATCCGGCAGCGGTCGCGGTGCTCGAGGACGCTCCTCCCGAACCCGAAAACCTGGCGCTTCGCATCCGCCTGCTCGCCATGCTGAGCCGGGACGACGAGGCCCGCGAGGTCCTGGCCGAACTGTTGACCTTTGAGCCTCGCCTTGGGAACGGGCCGCGGTTGGAACTGGCGATGCAGTTACGTGAGTCGGGTCTGGTCTCCGAGTCTCGCCGTTTGGTGGGAACCCCGACCGCCGCGGATTCGCCCGCCCTGACGCTCGAACACGGCAGGCTCCGGCTCGCCGAGGACGACTACGAGGGCGCCCTGCCTCTCCTGGAGGCTGCTGCCCACGCCGAAGAGCCGCCGGCGGGAGCCGCCTACGAATTCGGCCGCTGCCTTGCGCTCCTCGGACGGCGTGAAGAGGCCATCCGCTGGCTCCGGAAAGCCATTCTCGAACCTGTTGACGATTCCCTGGCCCGCTTCCGGCTCGGCCAGCTGCTCGTTCAGGATCCCGATCCTGATCTGGTTGCCGAGGGCCGGCGGCTGCTTTCCGGTCACGAGGAGAGTCGCCTGCGGGCGCGACGGCGGGACCTGCTGCTCACCCGGCTCAACGAGCACAGCGTCGTGCGGGGATCCGTGATCGATCGGACCCCGGGGCTCGTGACCTCAAGCCGGGACGGCTGGGTCGAACTGCTGGGATTGTTGCTGGACCGGGGCGACCCCGTGGAAGCGGCACGCGTCGCGCATGCAGCCTCGGCCCGGTACCCTGGGGATCCGGCATTCGATATCGCCAAGGCTCGGGCGCATCTCCAACTGGGCCGTCTCGACGCTGCGGCCGAAGTCCTCACGCCGTTTGTTCCGCCGCTTGGCGAACCGCTCGATGGCGCCTCGCTCAGCGCCGCGCGCTGGCTGGCCGACGTGAGGCTTCGTGAAGGAAACCCAGCTGCTGCATCGGTGCTTTTCGACCGCGTTCTGGAGTCAGGCGGCGAGGGAATCTCGCCCGTGATTCGCGCCGCCGCCGCCACCGCCTTCGCGATGAGCGGCGATCCCGCCCGGGCGCTGACGCTCTTTGGTCAGGTACTCGACCGCACCGCGGGTCCGGCCCGGGCCAAACCGCTGGCGGATAGCGGCCTGGTGCTCGAGATGCTTGGCCGTCCATCAGAAGCGGAAACCCGCTACCGCCAGTCGCTTCAGGCCGACCCGGCCCACACCGCGGCGTCGCTGAGCCTCGCCGAGCTCCTGTTGCGGGCCGGACGGAACGGGGAGGCAGCCGCGGTGGCTCGGGCCGCCCTGGAACACGCTCCTGATGACGCGACTCTCCGGGAACTCCTTTCCCGAGCGGCGCTCTCGGACGCCGACTAGGGGCCTTCGGGCGGAGCACCGGCGGAGACGAGCAGGTCGGCGATCGCCTTCCAGGCGTCCCCGCTCACCACGAGCGTCCGGTCGTCGCCGGACCGGAGCGCCCGCACTTCGCCGCTCGCGGAGACTGCCAGGTGGAGCGTTTCCGGCCCGGTCTCTCCGGTTTCGCCGTCCGTTTCGATCTCTTCCGTGACCGCGATGGTCCAGGCGGCGCCGTCTCCGGGAAGGCTCGCTTCGCCCACGCTCTCGGCCTCGGTGGAGTTCAGCTCGTAGAGCAGGTCCTCGACCGCCACCGTGTCCACGACGATCGGCGCGGCGTCGCCGCGCTCCATCGTCCATTCCCGGCCTTCCTCTCCCTCCCGGCGGTGGAACGTCGTTGCGCCGTGAGGGGTGTTGAAGCGCAGCGCCACGGTCCGGAAAGCCGCGAACCGGAAGAGTTCCAGGGACCGAAAGCTTGCCATGCCGGTCTCGGCCGCTTCTTGGAGCGCGTCGAAGAGCGGCTTCCGGACCACGAAGACCAACGGATCCGTTTCCAGCCGGGCGAAGACGCCGGGCGGCGTCCGGCTCTCGCCGCCGAAATGGACGGTCCGGGAGACGGCCTCTTCCCGCGGCCCGGCGACGAGGTCCAGTTCCGCCGTGAGCCGGGGCGAAGCCAGACCGAAGGGATCCTCGTCCCCTTCGTCCGGTTCCGGCGCCACGCCGGCCATCTCCGCATCCAGGAGTTCCGACGCGAACTGCGAGGCCTCGTAGGGGTCCGCGGCGAAGCGGTAGGGGCGGAGGATGGTCCAGACGCCCTCTTCCCGGGCGACCTCCACCGCGGTCTCTTCCCCGGCGGTGACCCGGAGGCGCCGGGCGGCGGGCATGTCCAGCCGGAACACCCGCTTGTCCCGGAGATCCCAGGCGCTTCGGTCGAAGCCCGCCCGCGCGAAGGCGGACGTCACCAGCACCCGATCGCCGAGCTGGAGGTAGCGGTTTCCGGCCGCCGGTGTTTCGTCCCCGAAGCGGGCGGTGAGGGGATCGGCGCCGGACTCCGGGAACACCCGGATCACGAGTCCGGACGGATCGAGCCCGAATCCGGCGAGGTCCGCTTCGGCCACGCCCTCGATCTCGCGCTCGAAACGCAGCGAGGCGACGTTCTGGAGGAACAGATCCACTTCCCCGGAATCGGCGGCCGACTCCGGGCCATCGCCTTCCGCGACGACGAACCCTTCGCCGTCCCGGGTGAGACGAACGGCCGGTTCGCCGGGGCGCGCTATCTCGACGGCCTGGATCGCGGCTTCTTCCAGACCGAAGACGGGGCGTCCCTCGTCGCCCGCGCCCCCGTCGCGCTCGAACAGGGCGATCCAGCCGGCGACCGCCAGTGCGGCCAGGAGCGCGAGGAGCGTCGTCCGGCGCACGTCACCTCACCGGCGCGACCACCAGACGGTGACGCCCCAGATGAGGAAGAACCCCGGCAGGAACACCAGGCTCAACAGCACGACGTTCCGCACCTGCGCCGACGTCATGGTGATCCGCCGGTCCTCGGCCGCGCGGGGACGGATCGCGATCAGGTCCTCGTCCTCGGTGAGCCAGTTCACCATGTTGAGGAACAGGTCGGCATTGCCGAGCGGCGCGAGGGCCAGGTTGTTCCCGATGAAGTCGGAGTCCCCGACGATCACGAAGCGGCCCTCCCGGTTTTCCGCCGATTCCTCGCCGGACGGCTCTTCCTCAGGATCCGCTTCCCCCGCCGGATCTTCCTGATCGCCGGTCGGAACGTGGACCGCATAGGCGAGCCTCAGGGGTCCGGCGCGCTCGTCCTCTCCGGCGTTCACTTCGCCGGTCTCCAGCTCGTCGGGATCGGTTTCCCCCCAGGCGACATCGGAGCTGAGGACGAGTTCCGAGAGCCGCATCCCCCGGGGAAGCTCGTCGGGCGAGGTGGCGATGAGGCTCTGCGCGAGCGGAAAGACGGTGGCCGCGTTCACGAAGCCACGCGTGATCGGATGGAACCCGTAGGAGGCGGCGAGCGGAACCTCCACCCCGAAGCCGAAGAGCTGACCGACCCCGCTCGCGTCGATCACCACGTCCCCGGCCGGCGTCGCTCCGAACGCTCCGGCCAATCCGGTGAGCTCCTCCCTTTCGTCCGGGGTTCCCGGCGGATCCGGTGGATCCAGCAACAGCATGGCCTTACCGCCCGCCTGGACGTGCGCGGCGAGGGCCGCGGCCTCGGCCGCCAGGAGATCGAGGCGGGGACCCGCGACGATCACCACGGCCGCATCCTCGGGAATCCGGACCTCGCCGTCCTCGACGTGCTCGAGCAGCGCCAGCTCCGCAACCTCGTAGTTGGACTCCTCGAGCCGCGACCCGATGGCGGAGAGGCCGCCGGCGCCCGTCTCTTCGAGCGACCGCTCCTGGTGCCCGGTCGTGAAGTAGACCTTCTTCGTCTCGCCCTTGAGGATCTTGACGATGGCGTTCGTGATGTCCTGCTCCTGGGGCGCCGTGACGCGTTCCTGCCGTTCGCCGCTCTCCACGACCACCGTGCCGAAGGGAATGCCGGCTTCGGCGGTCGCCTGGTAGGCCCGTGCGCGGGCGGGTTCGGCCTCCTGGTCGATGACCTCCCAGGCGACCCGGTCGCTCCGGTCGGCGTAGCGCTCGAAGAGTTCGACGGTGCGTCCGGCGGCGCGCGGCTGATCGAGCACCACGAGCCGGATGTCGCGGTCGAGCTCCTCGAGAATGCGGACCGTCTGTGGAGACAGGCTGAACTGGCCTCCGGCCGTGAGGTCCCACGAGACGTTGCGCCGGTTCGCCACGTAGTTGACGCCCACCAGGACACCGAGGAGCAGGAGCGCCGTGACTCCGAGGTTCGCCCCCTCCCGGGCGCTCCGGCGAGCCAACATCGAGCGCAGTCGCCCGAATCGGACGCTCATCCCCGCCACCTCCGGGAGCGCACCGACTCCCGGGCGAGAAAGAGCCAGAACGCGGCGAACGACAGGTAGAACACGAGGTCCCGCGTCGTGATCACCCCGCGCGCGAAGCCCTCCATGTGTCCGGTGACGGACAGATAGGCCAGGACGCGTCCCAACTCACCGCCGCGGGCCCCGGCAAACTCCACCAGCCAGAGGACCAGCAGCGCCCCGAACGTCAGCAGCCCCGCCACGATCTGGTTCCGGGTGAGGCTCGAGAAGAAGAGGCCGAGCGCCAGCAGGCCGGCCCCGAGCAGCAGCAGACCCAGATAGGCGGCGAGGACGGGTGCGATCTCGGGCTGGGAGAACCAGAACAGGACGCCCACGTGGAGTCCGGTCAGCGCCAGCATGCCGCCGTAAAGGGCGAACGCGGCCAGGAACTTGCCGAGCACGATCTGGCCGTCGGTGATCGGCGCGGTGAGCAGCAACTCCATGGTGCCCGAGCGGATCTCCTCGGACACCGTGCGCATGGAGAGCAGGGGCAGCAGAAAGAGCACCAGAACGGCGGTGCTCGCCATCAGCCAGCGGAGCAGGTCGGTGTTCACGTTCAGCGTTCCGCCGCTGAAGCCGCCCATCTGGCTCATCCGCATCCCGGCTTCCACAAAGCTCTGGAGGTAGTCGGCGAAGAAGTATCCGTAGAGGAACGCGAACGCGCCGAAGAGGACGTAAGCCACCGGCGAAGCGAGGGCCGCGCCGATCTCGCGCCGGGCGATGGTCAGCGCGTTCCTCATGAGCCTTCTTCCGCAACCTCGGGCGTGCCCGCGGCGTCACCGGTCCCGTTCGCCTCCGCCTCCTCGGTGGTGAGCGCCAGGAAGACGTCCTCGAGGCTCGCGCCGCCCCGGCGGAGCCCATAGAGCGGACATCCGGCTTCGAGCAGCGCCCGGGCCAGGTCGGTGGCGACCGCCCGGTCACCGGCCGCTTCCACCTGCAGCACCTGGGTCCGCTCCACCGTCTCGGGCCCCGCCTCCACGCGCGCGACGCCGGGAACGGCCCGGAGCGCGGCCTCGGCCGCGTCCGCCGGCGCCTCCGTTTCGATCTCCCAGGTTCCTCGGCCGCGCTGCGCGGCGCCCAGCCGCGCCACCAGGCTTTCGGGGGTGTCTTCGGCGCGCAGCCGGCCGCCGGCGATGATGACCACCCGGTCGCAGGTGACGGCGACTTCGGGAAGGATGTGCGTGGAGAGCACGACGGTCCGTTCGCCCGCCAGGGTCCGGATCAGCTTGCGCGTCTCGTGGATCTGCTTCGGATCGAGTCCGGCGGTCGGCTCGTCGAGGACCAGGAGCTCGGGTTCGTGGACGAGCGCCTGCGCGAGGCCCACCCGCTGGCGATAGCCGCGGCTGAGCTTCCCGATGATGTGCTTCCGGGCCTCCCCGAGGGCGCAGCGCTCGATCGCGCGGGCCACGGCCGGCCGGATCCCGCCTTTCGGGACTCCCCGGAGGCGCGCCGTGAACTCGAGGAAGGCGGTGACCTCCATTTCCGGGTAGAGCGGCGGGTTTTCCGGCAGGTATCCGATCCGCCGCCGGACCTCGACCGGCGCCTCCGCGATGTCCAGGCCACCGACCAGCACCCGCCCCTCGCTCGGCGGCATGAAGCCGGTGATGACCCGCATGGTGGTGGTCTTCCCGGCGCCGTTCGGCCCCAGGAAGCCGAGGACCTCGCCCTTCGCGACGCCGAAGCTGAGGTCCGCTACCGCGAGCGTTTTCCCGTAGCGCTTGGAGACGCCGTCCACCTGTACGAGGGGTTGCACGGCTGTTTGGAGGGAGCGGATCTCGATGACGTTCTGTACTCCCGGGCGCCGAGCGTCGGGTCGGCTGATCCGCCCGGCCCGGCAGTCTATACTGGCTGGACGGCTCTCCCAGCCGTGGGCGGCGAGGCATCGCTCGCCCGGTCAGCGCTCTCCGTTTTCGCCCGCCGGAGGCGGGCGATGCCGGCCTGAAGGCCGGCGCTCCCGACTGCCATGCGTTTTCGCCGCCTGCTTCTCCCGTCCGGTGTTGGCCTTGCCTTGCTTGTCGCCGGCTTGATCCCGGTCACGATGGCGGCTCCCGGCTGCGTCAACCAGGAGGACAACGCGACCGCTTCGCGGATGAGGCTGACCGAACTCGTCGCCTACTGGGCGGTACGCGGCCGGGATTCCGAGGGAAACAACTACATCCGGCCGGCGGTCCGTTTCCGGGTCACGAACACGAACCCGCAACCGGTCGAGTACGTCCAGGTGATGTCGGTGTTCCGTCGCGAATCCGCGCCGGACGAAGCCTGGGGGACCGGCTACGTCCACTCGGTCGCCGAAGAGGTGCTCGCTCCCGGCGAGGCGAGCGAGGAGCACACCCTGCGCGCGGATTCCAACTACCTCTCGCAGGGCGCGCCGGAGCGCATGTTCGAAAACGAACTCTGGGAGGATGTCGAGGTCGAGATGTTCGTGCGGGTGGGCGCCTCCTCGTGGATTTCGCAGGGGAAGACCGTGGCGCTCCGCCGGCTCGGCCCGCCCGGCGTCGAAAAATACCTCGAGCCGATCGAGGACGAGCCGATCTACGGCATCGCTCCGGGGCCGGATGACGTGCAGGAGCCCGAACCGGAGCCGTCGCCGGAAAACCCCTCGGATTCACGCTAACGCCGGCGCCCGGCGGGCGCCGCGTCAGCCGGTGCGCCGCTGGTGGTCCCAGGCCGCGAAGCGGTCCGTCATGCCGGCGATGTAGTCGCAGACCACGCGTTCCCGGGAGGATCTGCCGATCCGCTGCCGGAAGTGGGCCGGCAGGTTCTCCGGCCTTTCCAGGTAGTGGCGGAAGAGGTCGGGCAGCCGCCGCGTTTCGGCCTCGGTCGTGCCCGCCACGCGCGGGTGGCGATAGAGGCGCTCGTGGAGGATCGTCTTGAGTTCCCGGAGTTCGCCGTCGTGGCGTGCGGGAAGCCCGACGACGGGTGACGCGGATGCGGATGCTTCAGGGCCGCTTCCGTCGGGGTCCTCGATTCCGGTGTCCCGGATGCGCCGTTCCGTCTCGCCGACGAGCGCGATCACGAGGTCGGCGATGACCCGGCGAAGCAGGGTGCGGACCTTGACGCGCCCGTAGTGCTGTCCCTTTTCAAAGGATCCCGGCCAATGTCTCCGGAAGAGCTCCGCCCCTTCCAGTTCCGGAACGCCGATCAGCCCCGAGGAGAGGCCGTCTTCCATGTCGTGGGCGCTGTAGGCGATTTCGTCGGCGATGTCGGCGACCTGCGCTTCGAGGGACGGCGGTCCGAGGCCCTGAAGGTCCTCCGGAACGAATCCCGCCCGGCTCGAGTGGGCGAAGATCCCGTGCCGCGACTCGCGGGTCAGGTTGAGGCCCGGAAAGTCCGGATAAGCGCGTTCGAGCTCGTCCACGATGCGGAAGGACTGGATGTTGTGCTCGAAGCCGCCGTGGTTCCGCATCAGGTGGTCCAGCACCTCTTCTCCCGCGTGGCCGAAGGGGGTGTGGCCGAGGTCGTGGGCCAGAGCGACCGCCTCGGTGAGGTCCTCGTTGAGCCGGAGCGTCCGGGCGATCGTCCGCGCGATCTGCGCGACCTCCAGCGTATGCGTGAGCCGGGTGCGGTAGTGGTCGCCTTCGTGGTTGATGAAGACCTGGGTCTTGTACTGGAGCCGGCGGAAGGCGCTCGAATGGACGATCCGATCCCGGTCGCGCTGGTACGCCGTCCGGAACGGATCGGGCTCCTCCGGCCAGCGCCGTCCGGCGCTGCGGGTGCTGCGGCAGGCGGCGGGGCGGAGGCCCCTCTCTGCCTCCACCGGTCCCGCTAACCCGGCGCGTAGTAGCCGAGCTTGGTCCGTACCCGGAGGTCCGGACGGTTGGTCTGCACCACGATGCGGCGCCAGGCGCCGTCCTGCCGGGGGTTGTTGGAGATGTAGCCGACGTTGTACTGGCTCTTGAGTTCCTCGGCGATCCGCGCGTACACCGAGTCCAGTTCGGCCAGCTCGGCGGGGAAGAACCACTGGCCGCCGGTCTCCTCGGCCAGGTTCTTGAGGACGTGTTCGGCTTCGGAGAAGCGTCTTCCCCGCCGGCGCGCGGTGTTCTGGAGCGAGATGGAGTAGATGACGACGTCGGTGTCCTTGGTCAGGTCGAGCACCTGTTCGAAGGTGACGAGCGAGCTGGTGTCCCGGCCGTCGGAGAGCAGGATGATGGCCTGCCGGCGGGCTTCCATCCGCTGGCGTTCGAGCGAGCGGAGCGAGATGTACATGGCGTTGTGCAGCTTGGTGGTCCCGCCCGCCTGCGTCATCCGGATGGCGTGCTCGAGTTCGCCGTGGTCGTTCGTGAACTTCTGCAGGATGTTGGCGTTGCTGCCGAACTCGACCACCTGCGCCACGTCCTCCATCCGCAGGGTCTGGGTGAACCGGACCGCCGCCTCCTGGGCGAAGTTCATCTTGTCCACCATGCTCGCCGAGGTGTCGAGCAGCAGCACCATGCGGATCGGCAGGTCCTCGCGGGAGAAGGCCTCGATTTCCTGCAGGATGCCGTCCTCGTAGACCGAGAAGTCCTCCTCGAACAGGTCGGTGATGAACCGCTCGCGCGCGTCGGTGACGGTCACGTTGAGCGAGATCAGGTCCACCGTCACCCGGAACTGGTAGGCCTGCTGGACAAACGGACCGGCCGCCGCGGTCAGGCCGCCGAGAACGAGGGTCAGGGCGCCGGCGGCGACCACTCCCCGCCACCCCCGAAAGGACCGGCGGTGCGCGCGGAATTCCATGAGCAACCCGCTATTCTGACGCAATTCCCGCGCCCTCCCCGTGTTCCTCCTCCCTTTTCCGGGTTTGCCGGAAAGCCGCCGCTGAGACGATGTCCAGTACTTCCGGGCCGGCCCGCGGCGCCACGGCTTCCGGCCCGACCGCCGCGATCCTGACCGCGAGCGACGGGTGCGCCGCCGGGGTGGTTCCCGATCGTTCCGGGGTCATCGCCCGCCGGGTCCTCCTCGAACTCGGGTTTCGCATCGCCGACTCGGCGATCGTGCCCGACGAGGTGGACGCTATCCGGGAAAGGGTGGGCGCCTGGGCCGCGTCCGGCATTCAACTGGTGCTGACGACCGGCGGCACCGGGCTCGGTCCCCGGGACCGCACGCCGGAGGCGGTTGCGCCCTTGCTCGACCGCGAACTCCCCGGCTACGGCGAATTGCTGCGGTCGGAGGGCCTCCGGGATACACCCATGGCGGTCCTTTCGCGGAGCCTCGCAGGGAGCATCGGCGCCACCCTGGTGATCGTCCTTCCGGGGAGCCCGCGGGCCGTCGAAAGCGGGCTCCGGACGCTGGCTCCGACGATCCCGCACGCGCTCCAACTTCTGGCCGGAGACACCGCCCATTCGCGTTCCGTAAGGGCTCGTAACGATTGATATACTTGGCCAATTCCACCGTGCGGCACTTGGCTTGAGGCGGTGGGCGGACACCGAAAATGACACCCGAAGAACTGCAACTGCACGAGGCGAATCTTCTTGCCAAGAAGGCCGCCATCGAGAAACTCGTGCACACGCGCGCCTTCTCGCGGACGCCGCCGCATGGAGATGACGGCGACCGTTCCATGGTGGCCAACGACGACGAGATCGTGATCCAGCTTCAGCAGAACGACGCGAAGCTGCTCCGCGCCATCGACAAGGCGCTCGCCCGGATCAAGGCCGGCGAGTTCGGCATCTGTTCCGACTGCGACGAGGAGATTCCGCGACTCCGGCTGGAGGCGGTTCCCTGGACGCGTGTCTGCGTCCCCTGCAAGGAACGGCAGTACTCCTGAACGCGCCGGCTTGGAACGCCGGTCTCCAGACCGGCACGCGCGGTGCTCCGCTCCGCGATCATGATC
>JAPPGX010000067.1 GCA_028877265.1 Acidobacteriota bacterium | reverse complement strand
GGCACCCCCCCGTGTGCCCCCGGGGGGCGCCGGCTGGGGGGGGCGCGCCCGCGCCCGGCCCGGGCCGCGCGGCCCGCCCCCCCCCAACCCCCGCGGCGGGGGGGGGGGGGGCCCTGGGGGCGGGGGGGGGGGGCTTGGGGGGGCCCGGGGCCCGCCCCGCCCCCGGGGGGCCCGCCCGGCGGGGGGGGGGGGCCCGGCCCGGGCCCCCGGGGCCCGGCCCGCGGGGGGGGGGGGGCCGCCAACGGGGGGGGGGGCCCCCCCCCCCCCCCGCCGTGCGGTGAAGGGGTTACGTCAGGGAGCCGGGTTCTTCGTGATCGTGACGGCGCCGCCAATCCGCCACGGCCCGTCCCTGTCCGTCCCTGCCTTGGAGACCTCGGTCGCCCGCACGCAAACGCGTACCAACGTGTTCTCCTGAGTGTTGTCGGGAACGGTGAGCGCGATCGACGAAAACTCGAACCCGTCCAGAGTGTTGTCGGCGGTCGTCAGACTGACGGCGGCGAAGGTCCATTGGCTCTGGCCACCCACGTTGCTACCGGTCAGATCGCAATCGTCCCGGCCAGGGTGAGTGGTTGCCCTCCGGGTGCCCGAATCGTCGAAGTACTGCGGGTAGGTGATGATCTTGGCCTCGTATTCGTCAGCTTCCCGAGGCAGGGTGGTGTCCGCGTCCCGGGTTGCCACCGTCCAGGTGTGCATCTCCGTCTGACGGACATCGTTAGCGTCTCTCACCGTCACGGTGCGGCCGCTTTGGTGAGTTGGCGACGGCGGCTGACCCGGCGTCGAGTAGATTTCATCGCTCGCGGCCCAGTCGGAACTGCCGGCCGTGTTCGAGTACTGCAGGCAAAGCGCATAGCCCGCATAGTGAACGATGCCGCTATCGACCGTGTGGCCGACAGTGAGAAGCAGATCCGCTTCACCGTTGTCGACGTGATCGCCAGCAGCGCACTCCTTCTGGATGTCGGATGCCGACGACGTATCCGTGAGAGAGCCATCGTCGCGTCCCTGATCCTCGACGAGGCGGAGCTCCCACTCGAAGTCGGGAATCAGAGTGATGGCCGACCAACTCATGGATTCCGTAACCCCATCTTCATCCACGGCCGCGCCCGGCGTCGGCGCGTCGGGAGTGAGCGCCCCCCACGCGAAGGATGTGCCCTTCTCGTCGTCGTTGAGGTCGTCGTCCATGACCCGCACGCACAGACCCCGAACTCTCTGAGCGGGAGTGCTGAATGTGAGGCCCGTCACCTCGTGGCTGAACTCGGTCCCCATGCCCGTGTCGAAGGTCTGGTCCTCGCAGGGATTCTCGTCGTCGCTGTAGGTCTCCAGCACCTTCCACTCGTACTCGATCCCGGACATCGGGTCCCAACTGAAGGTGATGCTGTTCGCGTCGCTCTCCCAGGTCACGTTCAGGTCCCCCATGCCGCCGGAAACGGTCGTCGCCTGCCGGCCGGTGGTGCTGCCGTCGGTCTGGGCCCAAGCGCCGTTGGCGTGCGCGTCGTCGTTGGCGGCCGGAATCCCGCGCACCCGGAACTCGTAGTCAGTCCCCTCGTCCAGCCCTTCCGCGACGCAGGACGTGTCGTCGACCTCGTTGCTGCCGGTCCCGCCGCAATCGGCGTCACGCCAGTTCCCGCCGGCGCCATCGAGGCGCTGCTCGACCTCGTAGCTCTCCGCGTCGTCAACCTCGTTCCAGCTCAGCGTGATCGAGTCGTCCTGCGCGTTCCCGGCGCTCAGGCCGCTCGGGGCAGCGAGCGCGGTGGCGGCCGGCGGAGCATCGGTGGTCCCTGACACTCCTTCGGTCCACTCGCTGAAGGTCAGGTCGGCGGCCGAAGACCGGACCCGAAAATACCCGCGCGTGTTCCCTGGCAGGTTGGAAACTGTTTGAGAGGTGACGGGAGCGAGGATGAGGAATGGACTACTGACGTTGGTGAAGGTGGAATCCGGGCTGAACTCGCCCTGGTAGCCGACGACGCCCTCGACCGCGTCCCACGTCCAGGTGATGGAGGTGGAGGTCGTCGCCGTCACCCGGAGATTCTCGGGCGTCGCCGGGCCGGTCGGCTCCGGCTCAGGCTCCGGCTCAGGCGCCGGTGGCGGAGCCGGTGGCGGTGCCGGGGTGGTCGGAGCCGGCACCTCTTCGTCCCCGCAGGCCGAAATCATTACGCCGGCGCCGAGCAGCAGCGCAAGCAAAAGAGCCCACCCGCGAACGGACGAGAACTTGCCAGTGAACGACGTCATACCACCTACCTCCCGGTGCGGTATCCACCCGAACGCTCACGTCCCCGGCTCCCTATGTGTCCCATTACTCACCTGTTGTCAACCTGTTATGGTGCTGTTCGCTTCCCGTCGGAGTGCCCGGTTGGGCTCGTTCCCGTCCGGAATGTGATACCCATCTCACGTTGTAAACCGGCACTGCCCACACCGTGACCAGCCGCCCCTACCGCCTCTCCGCGCGCTTCGTCGCCACCGTCCGGGAGCCGGGCCGCTACGGAGACGGACGCGGGTCCGGCGGGCTCTCCCTGCTGGTCAAGCGCACCGCCCGGGGCGACCTCGCCAAGTCCTGGGCGCAGCGCATCCAGGTGGACGGGCGCGCCCGCAACCTCGGCCTCGGCGTCTGGCCCCACGTCAGCCTGGCCGAGGCGCGCCAGAAGTGCGTCCTCAACCTCGTGGCCCGCAGCCGGGGCGAACTGGTGACGGGCCGCCAGCGGGCTGTCCCCACCTTCGCGGAAGCGGCCGAGACGGTCATCGCCATCCACGCGACGGGATGGAAGCGCGGCGGCCGATCCGAGATGGACTGGCGGTGGACGCTCGACAACTACGCGATGCCGAAACTCGCGCATAGGCCGGTGGACAAGATCAGCACCGGAGACGTGATGGCGGTCCTGGTTCCGATCTGGAACGAGAAGCGGGTCACGGCGCGGAAAGTGCGTCAGCGCATCGGGGCGGTGATGCGCTGGGCGGTGGCGCAGGGCTACCGGGAGGACAACCCGGCGGGCGACGCCATCGGCGCGGCGCTGCCGAAAAAAGGGGTCCGGCCACAGCATCTCGCGGCGCTCCCCTTTCGAAAGGTTGCGGGGGCCATCGCTACCGTGCGCGGCTCCGGGGCCGACCCCGCGACCGTCCTCGCATTCGAGTTCCTCGTGCTGACGGCCTGCCGGAGCGGAGAGGTGCGCGGCGCGCGATGGGACGAGATGGACCTCGAGGGGCGCGAGTGGCGGATCCCGGCGAAGCGGATGAAGACGAGCCGGGAGCACCGGGTTCCGCTGTCCACGCGGGCGCTGGCGGTGCTCGGCGAGGCGAAGGTTCTGGCGGTCCGCTCGGGACTCGTGTTTCCTTCGGCGACGGGCCGGCCGCACTCCCGGGGGGCGATCTCGAAGCTGGTGCAGCAACTGGGAATCGGGGCGGTGCCCCACGGGTTCCGGTCGAGCTTCCGGGACTGGGCGGCGGAGTGCACGGACGCGCCGCGCGAAGTGTGCGAGCTGGCGCTCGCGCATGTGAACACGAACGCCGTCGAGGCGGCCTACCGCCGCAGCGACCTGTTCGAGCGGCGGCGCGAACTCATGGAGCAATGGGCGGTGTTCCTGACCGGATCCGCCGTTCCGTAACGTTCGTCACACTGCTGGGTCGCCTGTGAACCGAATGTCGCGTTTCGCAGGCGATCCACCCGCCCTTGTGACCGTCGATCTCTCGGGCGGATGGGCCCCGCGGACCCTCGCGACAGTGCACTCACGGCTGAGCGCCGCACGGCCGGGCCCCGCATGCTGGCGGTCGACTACAGGCCGGGGATTCCCGTCGAAGTGACGGCGATTTCTCTCCAAGTATGTATACAATGGGGGTCCTGCGGGAGATGGAGGCCTTGGGTCGCGCCCCTCGGAATGCTCCGGGGTCTCTTGGCGTTGCGGTAGAAGTCGGCCCTCAAAGTGTGTTAGGCTGCCCAAGGATTTATGTCCGAAGGTTCAAGCATTACTTGATCTTCTCAACACCGCACCGGGAGTTCGTTGTTCGACATTGATAAGTCATTGACTTGTCAAGACAGTGTGTGCCGGATGTTCGGCTGAATATCATGTCGGGTATCACGAACGCGGTCAGCTGAGTTTCCGAAGGGCATGTTCACGGTCGCGGGTCGCGTGTAAGCGTTCGGTCGTGGGTGTATGAGGGTCGGCTCTAGCGGTTGAGGATGGCC
>JAPPGX010000127.1 GCA_028877265.1 Acidobacteriota bacterium | reverse complement strand
GACTCGTTACCAGTACCAACCCCTTCTCATACACCCACGACCGAACGCTTACCGCCGGACTCCTCTCGACGGCCTCGGACTACGGGCGGTTCCTCCAGATGCTGCTGAACGGCGGCAGGGTGGGCGACGCCCGCCTCCTTTCCCCGAAAAGCGTGGAGCTCATGACCGTGGATCACCTCGGTGGGCTGCTGGTCCGGGACCTGAACGACGCCAGCGCGGTGTTCGGCGCGGAACGCGGCGTCGGGTTCGGGCTCGGCTTCCGGGTGGTGGAGGACGTGGGCGCCCACGGCGTGCCCGGCTCCGAGGGCCTCTACGGGTGGGGCGGGGCCTACCACTCGAGCTACTGGGTGGACCCCAAGGAGGAACTGGTCGTCGTCTACCTGGCGCAACTGATCCCCGCCGGCAACCTGGACGACCACGCGAAGTTCCGCGCGCTCGTCTACCAGGCGATCGACGCGGCCAACTGAGCCCCGGCGGCTTCGGAACGGTCTTCCGGGAGTCCCGGGCGCGCTCGATGAGGTTGACCCAGCGGGCGCTTTTGCGGAGAAACGCAGGTGTACTTTCCAGAAAACCGGGTCTTTTGGTAACTACGACTGCGAATGAGCGCCGCTACGAACGTTCCCGTGAAGCCCCGAGGATCAGTCTGTCCAGTTCGGCGTCGGGGATCGCCGCGAACTCGCGGGCGCGCCGGAAGTAGAACAGCGCGCCGAGCGCGATCCAGCCGGCCAGGGCGATCCAGGAGGGCAGCGCCATGAACCCGGGCATCCCGGGAACGCAGAGGAGGACCAGAAACCCCGCCGAAAGAAGCGCACCGAGCACCGCTTCCCACCGTTCCCTTCGGCGGCGCGCCACTGCGAAGGCGGCGAGGCAGGTGTACAGGTAGCCGCAGGCGGTGCCGACCGCGGCCATGTCCACCACCCAGACGATGACCTCGCGGCCGAACCAGGGCGCGAGCAGCGAAACCGCCCCGGTGAACGCCAGCGCGTTCCGCGGCGTGCCGCGGGCCGGATCGATGCTCCCGAACCAGGCCGGCAGCAGCCGCGCCCGCCCCATGCTGAACAGGAGGCGGCTGCTCGCCATGAAGAAACCGTTGATGCCGGTGAAGACGGCCGTGACGACGGCGACGCTCAGGATGGCCACTCCCGCCGTTCCCAGGCTCGCCCGCACCGTGGCGCCGGTCGGCCAGACGGACTCGCCGGCCGTAAGCTCGCGCCAGGGCAGGACCACCCCGGTGGCCAGCAGGACGATCACGTACATCCCGGCACCGGCCAGGATCGCCACCGCCATCAGCCGGAACGCCTTGCCGGCCGGGAACGCGAACTCCTCGGCGGCCTGCGGCAGGGTGTCGAACCCGACGTAGAGCCAGGGCGAGATCGCGAGCATCGCGAGGACGCCGGTCCAGGCCGGCCGGCCGGGCGCGAACCAGGGCTCCCAGTTGGCCGCGCTGGCGCCGGGACCGGTGAGCGCCCCGAACCCCACCAGCGCCACCGCCACCACCATGAGGCCGGTCAGGACCGCCTGCGCTCTGCCGACCCCCTGCACGCCCCGGGAGTGAAGGAACCCGACGGCAACCACCGTGAACGCCGCGAGCCCGACCTCCCCGGCGAACACCTCGAATCCGGCGACCGTGTAGAGGTAGCCGCGGGCGAACAACTCCGGCGCGAGGAACTTGCCGAGGACGGCGAGCGCGGTCGCGTTGAGCGGCACGATGCTCAGATAGCCGAGGGCAAGGAACCAGCCGCAGATCACCGCGTGATGCCGGCCGGCGGCCCGGTAGGCATAGGCGAATTCGGCCCCCGCCACCGGAAAGGTGCGGACCATGCGGCCGTAGCTGCGGGCGATCACGATCATCGCCAGCCCGCCGAGCGCGATTCCCAGCGCCGCGCCGAGCGGTCCGGCGGTCTCGAGGAAGTCGCCTGCGAGGATGAAACAGCCGAAGCCGATGACGCAGCCGAGGGCCAGCGAGCCGACGTGAAGCGGCGCGAGGACCGGCCGGAGTCGAGGACGCTGGCTCAGGAGGTGGTCAGGCAAGGGTCAGGTCCACCGGACGACGGTCGCGGCAGGCCGGATTATCCGGGTGTGGGGCATTGGTTGAGCCCTCCACGAGTCCATACAGTTGCCACCATGAAGTTTTCCCGACGCACCGTGTTGCGGTCGGCGCTGGCGCCCGCGGCGCTGGGATGGGCCGGAAACGCCCGCGCCGCGGCTCAGGCTACCGCCCGCCATTCCAGTTTCGATCCGTGGATCGAGATCCGGGCCGACCACGTCCGGCACAACGTCCGGGAGGTGAGCCGCCTCGTCGAACGCCGTCCCATCCTGGCGGTCATCAAGAACAACGCGTACGGCATGGGCCTCCTCAACATGGCCCGGATCCTCGAATCCGAGGCCGCCGTGATCGGCATGGCGGTGGTAAAGCTGAGCGAGGCCCTCGAGCTCCGCGAGGCCGGAATCGTCAAACCGGTCCTGCTGATGGGTCCCTTCGATGAGCGAGACCTGGAAGAGGCCGTGATGCGTGACGTCACGCCAATGGTCTATACGGAGGCGGGCGACGCGCTGGACCGGCTGGCGGCGAGGCGGCAGACAGCGATCCCGGTGCAGGTGTGCGTGGACACCGGGATGGGCCGGGTCGGCATCCCTTACCGGCATGCACCCGGACTGATCGCCGACCTCGCCGGACGCGACGGAGTGAACCTCGCCGGCACGATGACCACGCTGAACGAGGATCCCGACTTCGAAAAGCTCCAACTGCGGCGATTCCGGCAGGTCGAGGACACGCTCGCCGCGGGCGGTGTGGCCATCGGCCAGCGGCACGCGGCCTCGAGTTACGGCCTGTTCGACAATCCACCGGCATACCTCGATGCGGTCCGGCCCGGCATGGCGCTCTTCGGTCAGTACTCGACCCAGAGGTTCCGCGAGCTGGGTCTGCTCGACCTGCGGCCGTCCATGAGCCTGAAGGCGCGGGTGGCGCTCGTGAAACACCTGCGAGAGGGCGACACCGCCGGGTACGAGGCGGCTTACCGGGCAGAGCGGAACGTCTGGATCGCCACCATCCCGGCGGGTCACGTCGACGGGGTGCCCCGGGTAGCGGCGCAGGGGGGCTGGGTACGCATCGGAGGAACCCGGTACCCCATCATCGCCAGCGTGTCCGCAAGCCACACGATCGTCGAGATCGGCCCGGAAAAGACCGTGGAGGCGGGTGACGTCGCCACCTATTTCGACTGGCAGGACGGTTCGCGGCCCGAGGACGCGAGCGCGGCTTCCGGCGCTTCGGTCTACGACCTGGTCATGCACCTCAACCCCACGCTGCCGCGGCGACTCGTCTCCTGAACGAGTCTTCCGGCCCTCCGCCTCGAACGGAACAATCCCCGCCACGGCGACGTTCGGGACCATCGGGGACGACGAAATGGCGCGCCTGACCGACTACCGGGTCCTCACCTTCGACTGCTACGGGACCCTGATCGACTGGGAGGCGGGGATCTGGGAGGCGCTGCAGCCGGTCATCCGGTCGAACGGCGCCGCGGGACTCACGCGCGGCGAGGCCCTCCGCGCCTTCGCGCGCTTCGAGGGGCAGCACGAGCACGCCACTCCGGACCTTCCCTACCCGGACCTCCTCACCCGCGTGCACCGGGACCTGGCGGGGAGCTTCGGCCTGCGGACCGACCCGGAGCTCGACGCCGGTTTCGGGAACTCCGTGCCCCGGTGGCCGGCGTTCCCCGACAGCGCGGCGGCCCTCCAGATCCTGAAACGCCACTTCCGCCTCGTGATCCTCTCGAACGTTCACCGGGACGGCATCGCCGCCTCCGCCCGCACGCTCGGCGTGGAGTTCGACGCCTTCTACACCGCCGAGGACATCGGCTCCTACAAGCCGTCGGACGTGAACTTCGAGTACCTGATCGACCACCTGAAATCGGACTTCGGGCTGGAGCGGGGTGAGGTCCTGCACACCGCGCAGAGCCTCCACCACGACCACGTCCCGGCGAACCGGTTCGGCCTCGCGAGCGCCTGGATCGACCGTCAGCGGCTCTCGGAGGGTGGAGGCTGGGGCGCGACCGCGAAGGTCGCCACCATGCCGCGGCTCGACTTCGTGTTCTTCACGCTGGGGGAGATGGCCGAGGCGGTCTCTGCGGAAGCGAAGTAGGGTCGATCAGCCGAGCACCACGCGGTCCACCACCAGCACCGCGATCAGGGCGGGCACGTAGGCGATGGACGCCTTCAGCACCCGCCGCGCGTCGGGCTTCCCCCGGCTCCAGCGGAACTCGGCGGCCGCGGTCATGAACCAGATCGCGAGCGCCGCGGCGCCGACGAAGTAGATCCATCCCGCCAGCGACAGCGCGACGGGCCAGAGGCTCAGGGCGGCGAGCAGCACCGTGAAGAACAGGGTCTGCCGCACCGTCGAGCGTCCCGCGGGATCCACCGCCGGGAGCATCACGAAGCCCCCCTGCCCGTAGTCCTCGCGGTACATCCAGGCGAGCGGCAGGAAATGCGCCATCTGCCAGGCGACGAGGATCGAGAACATCGCGACGCCGCCCCAGTCCGCGGACCCGGTGGCCGCGGTCCAGCCGCAGAGCGCCGGCAGGGCGCCCGGGACCGTGCCCACGAGGGTGTTCCAGTGGGTCCGGCGCTTCAGGGGCGTGTAAACGAAGACGTAGAGGAGGACGGTCAGGAGCGTCAGGCCCCCGGTCAGCGGGTTGACGGCCAGTCCGAGGACCCCGATCCCCGCCGCCGCGAGCCCGACCCCGCTACCGAGCGCCGCCCCCGGTGCGAGGCGGCCCGACGGCAGCGGGCGCCCCCGCGTCCGGCGCATGCCGGCGTCCTCCTCCCGTTCGATCCAGTGGTTCAGGGCGCCGGCGCCCCCGCTGGCGAGCGTGACGCCGAGGAGGAGCAGGAGGAGCCGGCTCCAGCCGAAGAACTCCGCCGGCGCCAGCACGAAGCCTCCCGCCGACGACAGCGCGACGACCAGCGCGATCTCGGGCTTCGTGAGTTCGAGGTACGGGGTGAGATTCGGTCGCACGGGTCAGCCGGAGGCGGCCGGTTTCCGGCCCCAGCAGTGGGTGCCGAGCGCGGCCAGCACCGCACCCGCCATCAGCAGCGCGCCGATCACCGCGTGCGAGGTGTTCACCACCACCTGCACGTTGCTCGGCTGGAGCATCCCGGCGTCGTCGAGGGTGACCAGGTAGGCAGTCAGCCCGAGGATCAGTTGCAGATCCACCAGGCCGGCGAGCACCCACGCCCCCCGGTGCAGCACCCGCGAGTTCCGGTACCCATTCCAGACCCGGAGCAGAAAGGCCGCCACCACGGCGGCCACCAGGACGGCCCCGCCGATGTGGAATCCGACGAGCCACGGATGGATCCCGGTGCCGGGATGGCGGAGCAGGGCGCCGAGGATGATCTGGAGCCAGACGGCGGCGGGGGCCGCGAGGGCGAGCCGCCAGAGGCGTTGGTCGCGGGGACCGTCCCTCGCGGCATCCACGCTCAGCCACCACTTCGAGGTAAACGCCGCCAGCGCCACGATCAGCCCGAGAAAGAGTTGCGCCGTCGCGGCGTGGACGACCGCCAGGTCCAGCGACAGCCACACCACCCGGAGCCCGCCCAGCAGGCCCTGCAAGGACACGAGGGCCAACGCGCCGAGGGCGAGCCAGCGGAGCCAACGCCGGGACTCCGCGAACCACGTCCAGACGGCGAGGATGGTGGTCAGGAATCCGACCAGCATCCCGAGCAGCCGATGGCCGTGCTCGGCGAGGAGCGGCGTGACCCGCCACCACCCCGGCCAGGGATTGAAGGGGTCGTAGGAGTCGTAGGACGACGGCCAGTCGGGGACGGCGAGGCCGGCCTCGATGCTGGTCACGAAGGCGCCCCACCCCATGAGCAGGAGGGTGGACAGCGCCGTCAGGACGGTGAACCGGTGCCGCCAGCGCATCCCTGCCGCGACCGAATCTCTCATCATGCCGAAACGGCGAAACGATAGCGGGGACGTCCCTTGGACCGAGCACTGCCCGCCGGGATCGGGAAGCGAGCGTCAGTCGATCTCTGTCGGAATCCGCAGCCCCTCCCGCTCGGCCGCCAGCGCGAGCCGCCGATCAAGACACATGAACGAGAGTGGGAAGGTGAGTTGTTCCTGAATCAGCATCGCGGCCGCGAGTTGGCCCGCATCGGCGGCCCGAACCGGATGCCTCGCGAGGACGCCCAGAGCGCGGGCACGCACCGCGACAGCGTCCGTCACCTCGTCCCACTGGTTCGACAGGTCGCCGAACTCCTCGAGAGCGGCCCGGCGTTGCTGACGGGAGATCTTGCCCTCCCGCGTCAGCCGTTCGATGGCGCTCACGATCTCGGTTCCCGTCCACACCCAGGTGACGATCTGATCGTCTTCCGCCAGCCACTCGCGTACGAGATGGCTGTCTGGTTGGGAGACGATCAGAGGGACCAGCGCGGAGGGATCCCAGTACCTCACAGCCGGTCGTCCCGGTCGTGGTTCAAGGCTTCCGAAAGACTCGCCGGCAGTTCCAGCAGCGGCCGGTCCAGCACCGCCGATGCACCTCCCTTACCGGGCCTCAGCAGGCCGCTCGCGATCAGCCTTTCGCGCTCGCTTCCCGGCCTTGCTCCGGTCGGGACGAGTCTCGCTACCGGTGTACCGCGATCCAGTACCTGGACTTCACTCCCACGTCGAACCTCGCGGAGGTAGCGGGAGAGATTCGCCTTCAGATCGGAAACGGAAGCGGTCGCCATTAAGATCATTCTAGTCAGTATGATCTGACCTGACAAGTCAGATAGCGCTGCCTCAGCCCCGCGCCCGGTAGAACGTGATCAGGTCCTGACTCGGCGGCGGTTCCGCGCCGAGTTGGCGGAGCATGGTCGTCACCTGTCCCCGGTGGTAGCTGGCGTGGTTGACGACGTGCTGCAGCATTTCCCAGAACACCGAGCGCGCCGGCACGCCGCCGAGGGCCGCATATTCCATCTCGCGGCCGATTCCGTCCGGTCCGAGCCCGTGGACGAAGTCCCGTATCCGCCGCTCTTCCTCGTCCCAGCGAGTCCGGATGTCCTGGACCGTCCCGAAGTCCTCGGGAGCCAGGTGGGCGCTCGGCCCCTGCCCCTCCCAGCGCGAGCACCAGATCCACTCGGCCGAGACGAGGTGGACGAGGGTGCCCCGGATGGAACCGAAGCTGTTGCCGAGGTCCCGGTGGAACTCGAGGGGAGGAATCCGCGCGACGGCGTCGAGCAACCGGTCCCGGGCCCAGTAGTGGTAGTCGAGGAGGGCGATCAGGGCTTCGTAGGACATCCCCGCAGCCTACCGCCGCGTCCCGGTTTCCCAGCCGCCGCGATACCGTAGGACGCCATGACGCTGGCCCAGCTCCTGGCCTTCAACGTCACCCTGCTGGTGGCCATGTTCACCCCAGGCCCGGCATTCCTCGTGGCGGTCCAGACCAACCTGAGCGCCGGACGGCGGGCCGGGATCGCGGTGGGCTGCGGGCTCGGGCTGATGGCGGCGACCTGGACGCTGCTGGCCCTCGCCGGCTTCGCGGCGGTCTTCGAGGTGTTCCCGGTGGCGTACGCGGGCGCCCGGGTCGCCGGGGCGCTCTATCTCCTCTACGTCGCCTACCGCATGTGGCGGGGCGCCTCGGCTCCCGCGGACGCGCTGCCGGAGCCGGCGCGCCGGGCGTTCCGCCAGGGCCTCGTCATCAACGTGTTCAATCCGAAGGCGGTCCTTTTCGCGGCGGCGGTCCTCATCGCGATCTTCCCGGGCGGGCTGGGCGCCGTGAACAGCGTCCTGATCGCGGTGAACCACCTCCTGATCGAACTCTCGTTCTACACGGCCCTGGCGTTTTGCCTGAACACCGAGGCGGTCGCCGGACGCTACCTGCGGGCGAAGACCTGGATCGACCGCGGCGCGGCGGCGGTCCTGGGCGCGCTGGGACTGCGGATCCTGCTGAGCCGCTGAGGTCCGGCCGCCCATGGAGTCTTTCCCGGACCGCTACGGGAAGTGGGCGGTGGTGGCGGGCGCCTCGGAGGGCCTCGGGGAGGCGTTCGCCGCGGCGCTCGCCGGACGGGGCATGAACGTGGTTCTGGTGGCGCGGCGCGGCCCGATCCTGGAAGCGATCGGGGAGCGGCTCGCCGCGGAACACGGGGTCGAGGTGCGCTGTCTTGAACTCGATCTTTCGGCCGCCGGGTTTCCGGGGACACTCAAGGAAGCCATCCGCGACCTCGAACTCGGGGTGCTCGTCTACAACGCGGCGTTCGTGCCGATGGGCCCGTTCCTCGACAACGACGAGGACGCGATCGAGGCGGCGGTGGACGTCAACGTGCGCGGACCGCTGCGCCTCGTGCGGGCGCTGGCGCCGGCCCTCAAGGAACGCGGCCGGGGGGCCGTGGTGCTCATGTCCTCGCTGTCCGGACTGCAGGGCTCGCCCCACATCGCGGTGTACGCGGCTACCAAGGCGTTCAACACGATCTTCGCCGAGGGTCTCTGGTACGAGCTGACCCCCCACGGCATCGACGTGGCCGCCTGCGTCTCCGGCGCGGTGCCCACCCCGGGCTACCAGGAGCGGTTCGGGCGCGAGGTTCCGGGCATGCTGTCGGCGGACGAGGCGGTGCGCCAGACCCTCGACGCGCTCGGGAAGGGCCCGCGCATCGTCCCGGGAAGGATCAACCGGTTCGCGCACCAGCTCGTGAGGCGGTTCCTGCCCCGGCGGGCGGCGATCCGGCTTATCGCGAAGAGCACCAGGCACCTGGGATGACCGGTCCGCTGATCGGGTTCTTCGCGCCCTGGGCAGTGTTCGCCGGAATCTTTGCGCTGCACCTCGTGCTGCCGGCGCGCCGGGTGGCGGGCTACGTCCGTGAAGAGAAGCGTGGCGAACGACTGCGCTATCGCCTCAACGGCCCGCTGGTGCTCGGGGTCACCCTGGGGGCATGGTTTGCCGCGGGTTGGAGCGGCGTCATGCCGTGGGACTGGCTCTGGCAGCACCGCTGGCCGGGCGCGGCGGGCGCCATGACCCTTGGACTCGTGGTCTCCGCCGCGGTCGTGCTGACCGCGCCCCCGGCCGGAGGCAACCTGCTCCGGGACCTCTATCTCGGCCGCCGGGTCAACCCGCAGCCCTTCGGGGGCCGCGCCGACGCCAAGATGTTCCTCTACCTGGCGGGCGCGGTCCTGCTGGAGTTGAACCTGCTCTCGTTCGCCGCCCACCACTTCCTGACCCATCCGGAAGACCCCTCCCCCGGCGTCGCGCTCTACGTCGCGCTGTTCACCTGGTTCGTGTGCGACTACCTTGTCTTCGAGCGCGTCCACCTCTACACCTACGACCTCTTCGCGGAGCGTCTGGGGTTCAAGCTGGTCTGGGGATGCCTCGCCTGGTATCCGTACTTCTATGGGGTGGGCCTGTGGTCGGTGGCGGACCTTCCCGACCCGCGGGCGCCGGCCTGGCTCCTGGTCCTCGGCGCCGCCCTCTTCTTCGCAGGCTGGACGCTCTCGCGCGGCTCGAACCTCCAGAAGTTCCACTTCAAGCGGGACTCCGAACGGGCGTTCCTCGGCATCCGGCCGCGCGCCCTCGGGGACGGCGAGCGCCGGTTGCTGGCCAGCGGTTTCTGGGGCCTCGCGCGGCACGTCAACTACCTGGGCGAGATCCTCATGGCCGTCGGCCTGGCGCTCGCCCTGGGGCGGCCGGGAATTCTCGGACCGTGGCTGTATCCGCTGTACTACCTGGCGCTGCTCGTCCCGCGGGAGCGCGACGACGACCGGCGCTGCGCCGCGAAGTACGGTCCGCTCTGGGAGGAGTACCGCGCGGCAGTGCCATGGCGCATCGTTCCACGCGTCTACTGAGGAAGCCGGATGAGAAAGCTCGTGATCGGAGTGCTGGGACTCTTCCGGCGCGCTTCGTTGCTGATACTCAGGCTGCGGGGGAAGACCCCGGCGGACGCCGCGGCGGCCCGGGTCGTCAGCGGGCGTGCCTGGGACGAGTTCTGCGACACGCTGAAGGCCGCGGGGGCCGCACTCAATTACCCGGGCGCGCCGCGGAACCCGTTCGACCAGGCGGAGGGCTACCGCTACCTGAGCCGGCTGACCCGCGCGGGGTTGATGGCGTTCGTGGAGCACGCCGACCCCAGGGCGCCGGTGCTCCACCGCGTGGCCCATGAGACGGTCAAGCTGGGCAGCGACAATCCCGACAACTACTACCAGACGGCCGCCATCCACGGTGACTGGGACTACCGGATTTCGGGCCGCCGCAACACGGTCCGCTATCTCGGCTTCGGCACCCAGGCGGGGCACTATGGGCAAAGCGGAGGACTGCCGCCCACGGGGTACGTCGAGGCAGGGGAACTCGAGATCGGCGACGACGGCCGTTTCGAGCTGATCGTCAGCAGCCGGCCCCACGACGGAAACTGGCTCCCCATGACGGCCGCAACCCGGACGCTCATCGTGCGCCAGACGTTCGGGGACCGCGAGACCGAGGCGCCGGCCGAACTGCGCATCGAGCGGATCGAAGCCCCGGACGATGAGAAGCGCCCGCGGCCGCTCACCCCCGAAGCACTGGACGAAGGCCTGAAGTCCGCCAGCACGCTGGTGGCGGGCGCCTCGCTGCTCTTCGCCCGGTGGGCTCGCGGCTTCCAGAAGCACACGAACACCCTGCCCCGCTTCGATCCGGAGGTCTCGCTCCGGGCCGGGGGCGACCCGAACATCGCCTACTACCACAGCCACTGGGCCCTCTCGGCGGACGAGGCGCTGGTGATCGAGGCCACGCCGCCGGAGTGCGAACACTGGAACTTCCAGGTGAACAACTACTGGATGGAATCGCTCGACTACCGGCACCACACCATCCACACGAACAAGCACCTGGCGCAGACCGAAGCGGACGGCTCCGTCCGCCTCGTGGTGGCCCACGAGGACCCCGGGCTACCGAACTGGCTGGAGACCGCCGGCCACACCTCGGGAACCATGTGTTTCCGCTGGATCGGGGCGGCCGAACATCCCGAGCCGCGGACCCGAGTGGTGAAGCTCGCCGCACTGCGCGCTGGTCGGCCGGCGGACGGAGCCACCCGACCAACTTCATGGACACCATGAATCCTTGTGAGCCGGGGCCCCGTCCACTGGCCGAACGGCACTTCGTGCCTCCGAATGGGAACTCGCGTACGGCACGTTGCCGTCCATCCCGTCAGCGCAATCAGGAGCGGGAGCGAGTTCCCATTCGCGCTGTCTTTCTTGTGAACGGGGGGCCAGCCCCCCTTTCACACTTTCCCCCCGGGGGCGCGCTCGAGCGCCGGTCTCAACACGGCCGAACGCAAGGCTGAGGCGACCCGACCCGTGAAGCCGGTGGAGACCTCGACCGACTACACGCGCCCCTACCGGCCGCGGTCCGTGGCGCTTCTCAACCGGGCCGGCCGCGCCGCGCGCCGGCTCGGCCTCGACGACCGCATGGACGCCGACCGGCTGATGGCTGCGGCGCGCCGGAAGACCGGGCTCTCCGACTTCGGCGACGAGTGGTTCCTGGAGCCCCTCGAGGTTCTCCTCGAATCGATCAACGAGGAGGCCCAACTGACCCCGGTGGGCGCCCGCCTCCTGGGCGCCCGGATCGTTTCCGCGCTGGCGGTCCGGCTGCGCGCCGAACGCCTGTTGCGGGAGCACCCGGAGATTCGGGACCTGGAACTAGGGAAGGTCATCGTGATCGCCGGTCTCCAGCGCACCGCCACCACGACGCTCCACCGGCTGATCGCCGCGGATCCCGGGGTCCGGGCCCTCAGATCATGGGAAGCGCTGAATCCGGTGCCGCTCCCCGGCGAAAGGCCCGGCCATCCCCGGGGCCGTCTCCGGGAGGCGAAGCTGGGGGTGCAGGCCATCCGGTTCCTGTCACCGGACTTTCTCGCCGTTCATCCCCTCGACCCCGGCGCGCCGGAGGAAGACATCCTGCTGCTCGATGTCTCCTTCATGAGCCAGTCGGCGGAAGCGACGATGCGCGTCCCACGCTATGCGCGCTGGCTCGAAGAACAGGACCACCGGAAGCCCTACGAGTACCTGGTCACCCTGCTCCGGATCCTTCACTGGCAGCGTCCGGGGCGGTGCTGGGTGCTGAAGACGCCCCATCACCTGGAGCACCTCGATGTCATTCTCGAGGTCTTTCCGGACGTCTGCATCGTGCAGACCCACCGTGACCCGAAGAAATCGATCCCGTCGTTCTGCAGCATGGTGGCCCACGCGACGGGGCTGTGGAGCGACCGCGTGGACCCCCACGAGATCGCGGCGCACTGGGTCCAGAAGACGCTCCGGATGATCGAGCGCTCCACGAACGTGCGCAAGACCAGCGCCGACGGCGTGTTCGTCGACGTCCTCTACCGCGACCTGGCCGCGGATCCCATCGGCGCGCTGCGTACGGTCTACCGGGCCGCGGGGATCGATTTCACCGAAGCGGCCGGGACTGCCGCGAGGAGGGTTGCAGTACGGGACGTGAAAGACCGCCACGGCCGGCACGTCTATGCGGCGGCCAGCTTCGGCCTCGACGACGGCACGATCGACGAGGCCTTCGGGTCCTACCGGCGGGCGTACGGGATTCCCGACGAGAGCGGCGGGTAGCGATGCGCAGGATCATCAAGGCCGTCTCCGGCGCGATCGGCGACCGTTACTCCGAGCGGCCCACATTGGATCCGGTGCCGGACGACGTCCGCATCGGCGGCAAGGTGTGCCTGGTCACCGGGGCCAACAGCGGGCTCGGCAAGGCGGTGGCGGTGGACCTGGCGCGGCGCGGCGGCCGAGTGTTCCTGGCGTGCCGCGGGGGCCATCCGGAAGCGGGCGAGGAGGTCCGGCGGCTCTCGGGTTCGGATGCGGTCGAGATGCTGAAGGTCGATCTCGCCGATCTGGAGTCCGTGCACGCGCTCGCCGACCGGCTCCGGCGCGACCCCGGCCGGGTGGACATCGTCGTGCTGAACGCCGGGGTGATGCCCCGGACGGCGCGGCGGTCGGCGCAGGGCTACGAGTTGATGTTCGCCGTGCACTTCCTGGCCAATCGGCTCCTGATCGACCGGCTGCTGGCGGACGGGGTGATCCGGCCGTCGGGCGAACCCGGCGAGAAGCCCCGGATCGTTTTCGTGGCGTCCGAACAGCATCGCTCGGCCCGGCCCATCGATTTCGAGACGTTCGGCGCGTTCACCGACTACGGTCTGACGGACGGCCTCTACTACTACGGGTTCAGCAAGCTGCACCTGGTCACCTATGCCAGGGAGCTGTCCCGACGACTCAACCCGGACCCCGAGGTCCGGGTGGCGGTGCACTCGCTCTGCCCGGGCGCGGTCAACTCCAACCTCGCGCGGGAAGCGCCGGCATTCCTGAAACCGCTGCTGTTTCCCGTGATGCGCCTGGCGTTCGCGTCGCCGGAGAAGGCCGCGGCGCCCGTCACCTACGCCTGTTGCGCGGAGGACGCGGGCCGGCGCACCGGGCTCTACCTGCACCTCATGCAGGAGAAGGACCCGTCCCCCTACGCCATGGACGAAGCCGCCGGGGCCAGATTGTGGGACGCCAGTACGGCCCTCCTGGCGCGGCACGCGCCGGCCCGGGAGTGAACGTGTTCCGCTTCGTGGCCGCTTCCGACCCCGTCGAGATCGAAGCGCCCGCGGAACGGGTGTGGGACATCCTCGTGGACTTCGACCGCTACGGGGAATGGAACCCGTTCACCACCCGCGTCGAGGCGAGCCTCGAAATCGGTGCGCCCGTCATGCTGCACGTCAGGCTCGGGTGGCTGAAGCGGAAACAGCCCGAGCGGATCGAGACGGTCGAACCCCCGCATCTCCTGGCCTGGGGGGTGACGATGGGGGCGCGCTTCCTGCTCGTGGCGCGGCGGGAGCAGCGGCTGGAACCGCTGGGTGCGAACCGCTGCCGCTACGTCACGACCGACGAGACGCACGGGCTGCTGACGCCGCTGGTGGCGCTCCTCTTCGGCCGCCTCATCCGCCAGGGCTTCAACGACCTGGCGGCGGCCCTGAAAACCCGCGCGGAAGGATAGGGGGAGCGCCGGTCTTCAGACCGGCACAGCGGGCCGCAGGCCCGCAGAGGGCGCGGATCCCGGCCAGCCTCACGGCGTGACAGCCGGGAACCCACACGCCGAACAGACCGCGGAGCCCGACTACCGGTCGTGCATCCCCTTCCCCTCAAGAATCCGCTCCGCGTGCTTCTCGATCCGCGCGGCGCGCGTCTTCGTCTGCTTCGCGGCGCCGAAGAAGAGGTTGTATCCCCGCTGCCGCCCCGGCGTCAGCGCCTCGAAGGCCGCTTTGAATTCAGGGTCCGCCTCCATCTTCGCCAGAAGTTCGTCCGCAGGCACCAGCTCGGTCTTTTCCCTGAAATCCACCTTCAGGCCGGCCCGTTCCACCTCGATCGCGTTTTCGAGCGTGGCCCGGATGATCGGTTCCTTCTCGTCGATTTCCTCGACGCTCTTGAACCGCAGTTGACGCGACGCCTGCGTGTGCGGCCCCGGCGGAATGAGCAGACCGTGCGGATTGTCCAGCAGGGCTCCCTTGAAGAAGCCAAGGTCCACCGTCTGCTTGAACCCGCCGAGGATGACCACGTTCGCACCCTGAAACGAGTAGCAGGGCTGGCGCCACTTCAGCTCTTCGGTGAGCGGGAAGTCCAGGAGGATTTCCCGAAGTCGCTGCTTCTCCGCCCGCCAGTCCCTGGTGTGCTGGAAGTACCGGTCGAGTCTGGAAGCCATGACGAATCACAACTCGCATGGCACTGGCGAGGGCCTTCCCTACCGCACCCGGCGGGAGTAGTTCACCCCGACGAAGATCCGGGTGACCTCGCCCGCGTCACTTACCTCGAAGCGCACCAGCTCCCCGTGCGCACCGAAGCCGTCGCTCTCCAGCCGGAAGACGTGGGGCGTGTCGGTCGGCTTCAGCACTCCCTGCGAACCGCTCGGATCCTCGGAGAGGGGTGACAGGATCACCAGGTCGTTCTCCTGGCGGAGCACGGCGGTGTCCCCGCTACGCCTCCGGTAGGTCCCGAGGTAGATGTCCCAGTCGGAGGACCAGACCGCCGGTTTCACCTTTTCGGCGCGGGCGGCGGCAAGGGCGGGGGCGACCCATTCGAACGCCTTGTCGAGGTAGCGGCCGGGATTGCCGTCACCGCCGTTCGTGAACACGACGACGCCGATCTTCTCCCCCGGGCTGAGCTGCGTCTGGGTTCGGTAGCCGGGATACCCGCCGCCGTGGCCGATCAGGTCGCGGTCCTCGGTGTGGCGCACCGAGAAACCGAGGCCCCAGCCGCTGTTCCACGAGGTATGGAGCCACTGGACCCGCTGCATCTCCAGCAGGGTGTTGCTGGCGAGGACCTCCTCGCTGCGGCGGTCGCGGACCCGCATCTGCCAGGAGAGGAAGCGCAGCATGTCGGGAACCGTGGAGGAGAGGCCCGTCGCCGGGTCGAACGACCGGGCGTCCACGAAGGGAAAGACCTCGCGGGGGCCATCCGGCATCCGGCGGCCGTAACCCGTCGCGAGCCGATCCCGCTGGTCCGCCGGGACCGGGCCGACGCTGGTCGAATCCATCCCCAGCGGCTTCAGGATCCCATCGGTCACGAGGTCGGCGAAGGAATCGCCGGCGGCGGCCTCGGCCACCATGCCGGCGAGGGTGAACCCGAGGTTCGAGTACTTCCACTTGGTCTCGGTGGCATAGGTGGTCTCCTGATCCGAGACCGTGTCCCGCAGGGCCTCCACCTCCGGGAACTCGAAGTCGGTCCAGGCGGGGTGGATGGACTCGCGCGGCAGCCCCGCGGTGTGGGTCAGCAGGTGGCGGACGGTGACCGGCCGCGCCTCCGGATGCCGGTTCCGGATGTCGAACCAGGGCAAGTAATCGGTGACGGGATCGTCGAGACGGAGCTTTCCGGCGTCGCGAGCGCGCATCACCGCGATCGCGGTGAAGAGCTTCGAGTGGGAGGCGATCCGAAAGATGGAGTCCGCACTCATCGGGACCGGGGGATCCAGCGAGGCGTGGCCATAGGCCTTCACCCACACCGGTTCCTGGTCGTGGACGATGCCGATCACCAGCCCGGGCAGGCCGCCGAATTCCATCTGGCTCTGGATCCAGGTGTCCAGCAGGGTGATGCCGGCCTGGACCGGCGAGTCGGGGCTCTCCTGGGCGACAGCCGGGGCCGCGGCGAAGAGCAGGACGAGGAGCAGGGCCAATACCCGCATGGTCATTCCTCCCGTCGGAAGACGATTCCCGATTCTATGGAACTCCCGGACGGCGGATGGGCCCGGGAACGCCATCGGTGCCGGGCAGGGTGAGCCCCTAGTTCGAGAACTGGTCCCGCCGCGCCGCCTTCACCGGCCGCGGGCGGAAGAGCGACAGCCGTACGCCGTCGATGAAGTCCTCCTCGAAGCGCTGGACCTCCCAGTCGCTCTCGTACATGAGCTTCACCACCGACATCAGGTAGCCGAACTGGCCGCGAGCGGCGACCTTGTCCATCCACTCGGGACCGGCGGTCTCGTCGGGCATGTCGCAGCCGAGATCGAGCACGGTGATCTGCGGGTGACGCTCGATGAACATCCTCCCGTTCGGATCGGGCCGCTTCCACATGGAACTCACGTAGATCTCGTCGCTGAACGAACCGCCCTCCTGGAACGAGTAGGAGTGGTCGAACAGGATGTTCATCCCTTCGTAGATCTCGAGGCGGAACGGGTCAGGCTGGTAGCGCCGCGCGTACTTCTCGAATCGGTGGACGAGCCGCTCGTTGGCGGCGCGGATGTCGGCGACGCTCTGCACCTCCTCGATGATCCGCTCCCGCAGCTCGGCGCCCACGGGCTTGTGGTCGGGGTAGTTCGGGTCGTCGATGTGGTGGAGGTTGATGTGGTAGCCGCGCGGGATCCAGAAGGCGAGGAACCAGGGCACCTTGTAGCCCGCGAACTGGTGGACCCACTCGTGGCTCGGGTAGCCGTGGGGGTTCATGTAGACGTCCGGCAGCCAGCGGTAGTAGAGCTGCCGCCGCACGAGGGCCTCCGGCAGGAGCGGGTCATCGTCCCAGATGTACGCCCCCACGTCCCGCGCCACCGAACTCCAGTAGCCTCCGTGCAGGATGAAGGTGGGCCGGAGCTTGTGGAACTCGTAGTGGTTCGCCGCCCCGTCCGGGTTCTCCATCGGGTGGTAGACGATATTCATCCGCTCCAGGTACTTCCGGTAGTCCGGATCGGTCGCCACCAGCTCCATGAAGCGCATCACTCCGCTGGTCGCCGAGACCTCGTTCGAGTGCTGGCGGGTGGTGATGAAGAGGACCGGCTTCAGCGCGCTGGCCTTCGCCTGCGAGAAGAGCTCCGCCTCGTGCGGCAGCATCACGTCCATCGCCCAGACGTTCCGGCCGCGATAGGTCCGGCCCGCGACGTAGGCGTTGAACTCGGGGAACGTCTGGAGGCGCGGAATCAGCTCCTCCTCGAGCTCGTCCGGGCCGATCACGTGGTCCCAGGTCACGAACCGCTCGCCGGGCGTCGGCTCGATGGTCTCGATGCCGCCCGGCTGGGTCAGCAGCGCCGGGTCCACCGGCCGCACCCCCTCCTCGATCGCCGCGTTCCCGATCCGGGCCGCGACCACCAGCTCCTCGAGCCGGGCGTAGCCGAGCGCGGTTTGGAGCGCGCCCGCCGCCTGAAGCTCCCGAAGACCCTCGACCATCCTCCCGGCGATCCGGGCGGCGCCGAAGTCGTCGGCTTCCACGCCGGCCGTCAGTTGCGCCACGCCTTCAGCGTCCGCCCGCACCTTCACCGACGTGACGCGGGGAGCCGAGACGTCCAGCTCGGTCAGCCCGATGCGCTCCTCACCCACGGCGCCGTCCCTCGTGGTCCACCGCACCGCCAGCTCGGGATGGGGCACGGCGTTCCCCATGAACTTGACATGCACCTCGGGCGGCCCCTCCCGCGTCGGGTGGATCATGGGCATGAGCCTTCCGGGAGCGACCTCCCGGCTCCCCGACTGCTGGCCGCTGAAGATGCCCCAGAAGTCGATGGTGTTGAAGGTGAGGTCCTCGTGGAGCGAGTCCATCGAGGAGATCCGTTCCTCGTCGAGATCGAGCAGGAAGTCCGGCTCGCTCATCTTGATGTCCAGATAGAAGTCCCGGAAGAAGGGCTGGTTCTTCAGGCTCAGGTCCCCCCGGGTGTACTCCCGCGCGAACTCGAACATCCGGGGTTGGGCATCGAACTGGTAGTAGTCCCAGAGCCGCTCGGGGTCGGTGCGGACGTGGACGTCGGCGACCTCCTCGCCGTTGACCGTCGCCCGGAATCCGCCCGACGTGTAGTGGATCTTGGCCGTCGGAACGTGCGGGAAGTATTCGCGGGTCGTGAAGCGCGGCGCGAAGCGGTCCTCGTGGAGCACCCGCCCCACATCGTCCGTGACCTCCACCTCGTACTCCACGGGCCCCTCGTCCACCTTCACGAACTCGGTGTCATCGACGTCGATGTCCAGTTCCCGGGCCAGGATCCAGTCGATCGGGAAGATCTCCTGGAGCCAGCGGATGTCCTGCCCGTACCAGCGTTCGTTCTGGGGGTAGTGCGCGGTCGGGAACCGGACCGTGATCCGGCCAACGTCCTGGCCGCGGACCGCGGGAAGCACGTAGTCGGCGAGCCAACTGAACCCCTGCTTGTACGCGCAGATAACCCGGACCCGGGTCTCCGCGGCCCCGGCCTCCCGGAGCGCGGCCTCGAACTCCTGCTGGAGCCGCATCCGCAGATCCGGCGGCTCACTGACCAGGATCTCGACTTCCACCCGGTCGCCGGAACTCACCCGCGACACGACGTCGGTGGTGAACCGCTCCCGGAGCTCGTCCACCTCCCAGCCGAGGTCGAGTTCCTCGTCGAACACGGTGACCGGCCCGTAGCGTGAGCCGGCGGTGACCGACACCTCGGGCACGCCGGTCGCTTCCCGCAGCCGCGCCTCCAGGAAGGCGCCGGCCTCCGGGCTCGCCTCCTCCAGGAAAACGTCCACTTCCAGCGACGTGATGTCGCCCCCGGACCACCTGCCGCTCAACTCGTCAAGGTGGACGAGCGCCCGCGCCGCCTGTCCGGCGCTCGACCGGGACCGGAGGAAAGCGCGGACGTCCTCCTCGATCGCGGTGAAGTCCACTTCCCCGCGTCGGGTCTCCCAGAGCGCGGGAATCCGCCCCGCCAGATAGGCGGTCGCAGCGTCCAGCCCCGCGGCGTCACCGCCGCGGACCCGCACCGCCGGGGAGTCCCCGAAGGCGCCGGGAACGATCTCCACGACCCCCTCGCCGGCCTCGAGCGCCGTTCCGCCAGGAAGCGAAGCCGCCAGGTCCCCTGGCCCGATCAGCACCGGGTTCGGGAGCACCGACGGATCCTCGATCTCTCCTTCCACGAAGGCGATCGGGAGGGTGAGGCCGGTCGTCTCGAGCCCGATGCGGGCGGCGAGATCCACCGCACCCAGTACCGGGCCGGCTCCGGAGCCGATGACGAGCACGGTTTCGGACTCGTCCGGGATCATGTCGTCCCCCCGCGAGTCGCCGAGCAGGCCATCCGTCGTATAGAGCTTCGTCAGGTTCAGCGGCGCGGCCTTCGGCTGCCACGGGTTTTCCGGGAAGCGGCTCTTGTAGGGCGGCCCGAACCGGTCCACCACCACCCCGTTCCCGTCGGGAAGCTGGAAGTCGAGGGCGCCCGCGCCGTAGTAGTTGAGCCGCACCGCCCGGCGGTCGGTGAATCGCGCCTGTCCCACCCGGTGGTCGGCGGCGAGCTCGTCGAGCACCTCCGCGGCGTTCCCCGGATCCACCACGTCGAGCGCCATGACGAGGCGGCTCACCTGCTCGCGGCCGTCCTCGTAGACGGCTTCGGTGGCCCGGACCCCGTCCACGTCCACGCGGCTCTCGCCGAGGAACTCCTCGACGTCGTCCATCACCGAGGAGATCGTGTCGCTCCGAAGCTGCCAGAGGTACGGCAGTCGGGCGGACGCCGCGTTCGCCGCGTAGAGGGTCCCCGCGGGGTCCGCGCCGGCAACCACCACCGCATCCGCGCCCCCGAAGGGCGAGGAAACGATGGCGAAGAGGCCCTGGCCCGGAGTCAGGCCGTCCAGCTGGACGCGGCCTTGTTCCGCAAGCTGCCGGACCCAGCGGTTCGATCGGCCCACCAGGAAGAGCGGCGGAGACTCCGCCCCGGGGGCGATGTCCGCATCGAGGACCGCCAGACCCGGAGTGAAGGCGGAGGACTCGAAACCGAGCCGGCCCGCGATGTTGGCGGCGGCGGCCACTTCCTCAGGGGCCGGGTCGGCGGGGAGGACGATCCGGGCGTTGATGAAGTCCACCACGCCGTCGCCGTTCCGGTCCTCGAGGAAGACGCCCGGCGCGAAGACGTCCTCAAGTCCGGCGAGGGACTGTTCCTGCTGCGCCTTGCCCGCCGGGGCGGAGTAGAGCAGCGCGAGGGCCGCGAGCGGCCCCACGATCCAGGCAGTGCGCTTCGCACGCATGACGAACTCCCTTCGGTTTCCCGGCTCAGTTCCCGATGGACTCCACCACCCCGCGGAGCTCCTCCAGGAGGCCGCTGAGGATGGGATCCAGATCATCAAACCTCTCGAACGCGGAATCGGTCGGCTCCGAATCCGCCCCTTCGACGTAGCCGTAGAGCAGGTCGAGCTGCTGGATCAGCTTGGGGGCGTAGTCCTGGTCCTCGCGGTCGTAGTCCTCCGGTAGCGGCACCAGCTCCCGCTCGATCCGGCTGAGCCGTTCCGCGACGGACGCCGACGCCCCCTCGCGCAGCTCCCGGATCTCCGCCACCGCCCGGTGGAGATCGGTGATCCGGTCCCGGATCTTCCTGAGCAGGTCGAACTGGCTCTGGAACTCCTCCGCCGTGGTGGTGACCCGCGGATCGGGGAGCACCTCGATCGGCTGGGTCCCGCTCCAGCTGCTGGTCGAGACCCGGATCTGGTACGTCCCCGGCACCACCAGCGGCCCGAGCGGCGCGCCGCCGAACGCCGAGGGATGGCGCAGGTCCCACACGAAGCGGTTCAGACCCGCATTGAAGAAGGTGCTCTCCTCCTTGAAGAACGGCGCCTCGGGCCGGGCGATCACCGAGGGGTCCCTGGGGTCGTCCTCGTTCGAGAACCGTCGAATGACCTCGCCGGCCCCGTCGAGGATCTCGAGGGTCACCTCGCCCGCGGGAGCTTCGGCGAACCAGGTATAGATGGTGGCCCCGTTGGGGGAGTCGGTGCCCTGCCGGTCCCGGGTGATGCGGGCGCCTCCGTAGAGGTCCCGCGGGTTGGCGACCGACCGCCAGCCTCCCACGTACTCGTCCACCGCCTCTTCCTCCGCGGTGCGCACCCGGTGGATGTCCCGGGGCGCGAAGAGGTGCGCCGCGGATCCCGCCACCTCGTCCGTCAACTGGTGGAGCGGGGACAGGTCGTCGAGGATCCAGAAGGAACGGCCCTTCGTCGAGAGCACCAGGTCCTTCTCGTGGACGACCAGGTCGGTCACCGGCGCCACCGGGAAGTTGAGCTGTAGCGACTGCCAGTGCGCCCCGTCGTCGAAGGAGACGAACACCCCGTACTCGGTGCCGGCGTAAAGCAGTCCTTTCCGGTCGGGGTCCTCCCGCACCACCCGCACCCACTGGTCGTCCGGAATCCCGTTCGTCCCGTCGGTCAGCAGCGTCCAGCTTTCGCCGAAGTCGTCGGTGCGGAAGACGTAGGGCCGGAAGTCGTCGAGGCGGAAACGGACCACCGAGATGAAGGCCCTTCCCGCCGTGTGCGGCGAGACCTCCAGGATGTTCACCGTCCCCGAGTCCGGCATGTCCGGGGGGGTGATGTTCGTCCAGTTCTCCCCGCTGTCCCGGGAGATGTGGACGAGCCCATCGTCGGTGCCGGCCCAGAGCACCCCCGGCAGGTGCTTCGATTCGGCGAGCGCGAAGATGGTGCAGTAGACCTCCTCGCTCGTCACCTCGCGGGTGATGGGTCCGCCCCAGGTATTGATGCGCTCCGGATCGGCGGTGGTCAGGTCGGGGCTGATGATCTCCCAGCTCTGGCCCTCGTTGGTGGAGCGGTGGACCACGTGCGACGCGTGGTAGAGCACGTTGGGGTCGTGCGGCGAGAGCACGATGGGGGCAGTCCGCTGGAACCGGTAGCGGAGGTGTTTCGCCGGCATCCCGCCGACCTCGGGATAGGCCTTGATCGGGCGGATCTGGCCCGTGGAACGGTCGAAGCGGGTGATGGCCCCGCTGGTGCTCCCGGCGAAGACGATGTTCGGGTTGTCGGGCCGGATCACCGCGACCCCGCCCTCCATGCCGCCGACGCCGTCCCAGTGCTGGAGCTGGAGGCGCATCCCGTAGTGGGCGGACCGGCTCGGCACCGAAATCACCTCCCAGGTGTCCTGCGCCGAACCGTAGACCCGGTAGGGGAACTGGTGGTCCACGCTCACCCGGTACATCTCGGACGTCGGCTGGTTCAACTGGCTCGACCAGGTGCGGCCACCGTTCCAGGAAACGTTCGCGCCGCCGTCATTGCCCTGCACCATGATCTGGTTGTTGCCCGGATTGATCCAGAGGTCGTGGTTGTCGCCGTGCGGGGTGGCGATGAGGTCGAAGGTTTCGCCGGCATCGTCCGAGCGGTGGAAGTAGCGGCTCACGACGTAGACCCGGTCCACGTCCACCGGATCGGCGTAGATATGCATGTAGTACCAAGGCCGGTTCTGGAGCTCGCGGTCGTCGTTGATGAGCTGGAAGGACGCGCCGGCGTCGTCCGAGCGATAGACGCCGCCGTCCCGCGCCTCGACCAGCGCCCACACCCGGTTCGGGTTTGCTCCGGAGACGGAGATCCCGGTCCGCCCGATCATCCCCGTGGGCAGGCCGTTCGTGAGTTCCGTCCAGGTATCCCCGCCGTCCGTCGTCTTGTAGATCCCGCCTTCCTCACTTCCCGAGATCATGGTCCAGGGCTTTCGCTCCGCGGTCCACATGGTCGCGTAGAGCACGTTCGGGTTGGAGGGGTCCATGGCGATTTCGTTCGCGCCGGTCCGTTCGCTGACGTACAGCACCTTCTCCCAGGTGGCGCCTCCGTCGGTGGTCCGGAAGACGCCGCGCATCTCGTTGGGGCCGAAGGCGTGGCCAAGCACCGCCGCGTGGGCGACGTCCGGGTTCTGCGGATGGATGATCACCCGGCCGATCTGCCCGGCGTCGCGGAGTCCGACGTGGCCCCAGCTCTCGCCCCCGTCCGTGGACTTGTACATCCCGTCCCCCGGGGAGACGTTGCCCCGGATGGCGGTCGAACCGCTTCCCACGTAGACGATGCTCGGGTCGGTGTCCGCCACGTCGATGGCGCCGATGGAACTCGAGGTGTAGTAGCCGTCCGAGACGTTGACCCAGCTCTCGCCCGCGTCGGTCGTCTTCCAGAGGCCGCCGCCGTTCGTGCCCATGAAATAGGTCCAGGGCTGTTCGGCGATGCCAGTCACCGCGGTGACCCGGGAGCCCTTGTGCGGTCCGATCATGCGGTACTTGAGGGCCTGGTAGGTGGCGGGGTCGTGGACGTCGTTCTGTGCGGCGCCGGCGGCCGGCGCCACGAGGAGCGTCAGGGCCAGTAGCCGGGTCGTGAGTTTCATCGTTGCTCCTTTCTTCCGAAGGGACGATCGGGGCCGAGCCTTCGCGTTACTCGAGCCGACGATAGATCACCTGGACCGCGGGGCCCGACTCCTCGGTGCGCCGGGGCAGGTCCACGAACATCCGGTCGCCCTCCACCCGGACCTTCGCGACCGACTCCAGTCCGATGATGTCCGGCCCCAGGCTGACGTCCCACTGGCGCCGGAGGGTGTCCCCCTCGATCTGGTAGGTGCCGGCGGTCCCGGAGTAGTTGAGGAGTTGTTCGTAGTGCGCCACCTGTTCCTCGGGGGTGAGTTCCGCGAGTTCCGCGGCCGAGCGCGCGACGCGGTTGTTGTCCATGCGGGCCAGGCAGTGGTAGCCGTTCGTGAAGACCCAGATCCCGCTCCAGGTCGAGTCGTCCCGGACCAGCTCCCCCGTCTCGGTGTTCGTCTCCGAGACGAAGGCCCAGACCCCGGTGATGAGGGTGCCCTCGTCCTCCTCTTCCATCGGGGGCGCCGGGGTGCAAGCGGCCAGCAAGAGCGCAGCACTCGCCGCGAGCAGCAACAGATCGGTGGTCTTCATATTGGATCTCCCCTGAGTTCTTCGGATCTCACACCGCCTCCGAAGGCCGGTAGAAGTTGAAGTTCGCGACCCGGAGCGCCGGCATCAGGTTGCCGTTCAGGCCCGAGGACCCGAAGCTCGCCGCGTTGTAGGGACGTGACGCGTCCTCGATGTTGTTTGCAAACTCGTCGAGCCGCAGCGAATACCAGGCGTTCTGGAGCGGGCCGGCGAGCTGGCCGTCCTCGATCCGGAAGAGGCCGTTCCGCGTCATCCCGTTGACGTGCGGCGGATCGATGGTCCGGAGCATGGTGTTCCAGTTCTGGGTCATCAGGATCCCCCGGTCCACGCCCGCGATCACGTCTTCGAGCGACTTCGACGCACCGTCCCCTACCAGGTGGACCGCAGGGCCGTTCTCCCCGCCCGGCACGTTGCGGAGCACGCCGTCCTCGACCCAGACCCGTTCCCCGAGCGGCATGCCGCCGGGACCGTAGGGGCTCCCCATGATCTGCGGATGGCCAGGTTGGGTGCGGAGGTTGAGATGTTCGCTCGCCACCCGGGCGCCCGCCTCGGACGGGGTCCCCCAGGCGCCCACGGTGCGGGCCGATCCGCTCCAGAGCCGCATCAGGAGGCCGATGAAGGAAGCGGCGGCCGACGGTTCCAGGACGACGGTGTGCGGCCCCATCTCGAAGGGTTGCGGGTCCACCGAACCGAGCGCCTTCCGGATCGCGACGTCGGTCAGCCCGGGGATGTCCAGGTCGGCGAAGCGCCGGAGGTCTCCCGCCGCCGCCCAGCCGGAGCCGATCCGGCTCGACTCGCGCCCGGTGGTGGCGTCCGAGCGCACGGTGACCGCGTAGCCGGTCTTGGTCGCGCGCCGGTAGAACCAGGCGCCGGCGCTGTTCGCGTGCGCCTCCAGCGTGTCGTCGACGTGGAAGTAGCCCGAGCCGTTCAGGTTGTCCGCCTGCAGACGCTCGATGACGCCGGCCACCGCCTCGTGGCGCTCCTCGTCGGTGAGCGCCGCGGTCGCCTCGTCGAAACCGGGGATCTCGGGGTACTCCTGCGGCCCGTGGAGCGGCCGGTGGGACTCGTTCGGGGCGGCCGCCCGAGCGATCGCCTCGGCGCGGGCCACGGCGTCCGTGATGCCGGCGGGGTCGAGCTGGTTCGTGATCGCGGCGCCCTCCCGGTTGCCGAAGGCCACGTGGATCTGCAGCGGGTGGCAGGGCATCACGACCGTGTCGTCCCGGATGTAGCTGTTCGAGAAGCGGATGACCTTGGTGGACCCGCAGACCACCTCCCGGTTCACCTCGTGGTACCACGCCATCGTGAGTTCGACCTCGTCGGCCGTGGCCGCGGCGAAGCCGGTGTCGAAGATCTCGCGGACTTCGGCTTCCGTCAGGATCAACTCCCCGGCCCTCCCACATTCAGGTTGCGGAACCGCGCCCAGGGCGCCCCGTGGGTGTTGTGGTTCCGCTGGGTCGGCTGTCCGATGTCGTCCGAATCGAGCGCCGCCGGCTCCCAGGAAGCCGGGTTCGTGACCGTCTCCAGCCGGTGCCAGAGCTCGCCCGGGTTCTGCCCGTAGTAGTGGGCGCCGCGGAGCATCCGGGTCGTCCGGCCGTTTTCGATCTCCCAGACGGCGTTCCCCGTGTAGGTGTGGTAGCGCCGCTGGTAGTCCTGGACGATCCGGCTCGAGAACCCGCGGAAGAGCAGCCCGCGCCGGGTGTCGGCGATGAGCTCTTCCGGCGAGGGGGCGTCCTGGCCGCCGGGTTCGAGGCTCAGGTTCGGCATGCGTCCCTGCGGCACCCGGTCCCAGGACTCGGTCATGCAGCAGCCGCGGCTCGCCTCTTCCCCCACGTAGGTGGCGAACTCCCGGGTGGTCTGGAAACCCACCAGCTTTCCCTCCCGCACCACGTCCCACTCCTGCGTCTTGACGCCCTCGTCGTCGTAGCCGCAGGTGGAACGGAGCATCGGGCGGCTGCGGTCGCCCACGAAGTTCATGACCGGGGAGCCGAACTCGTAGCTCCCCATGTCTTCGGGGGCGAGGAAGGTGCTTCCCGCGAAGTTCGTCTCGACGAGCACCGTCCGGTTCAGCTCGGTGGGGTGCCCGATGGTCTCGTGCTCGAAGAGACAGATGTTCTGCGGGTCCATGACCACGTCCAGCTGGCCGCTGAAGTCGATCAGCGGGGCCTTGGCCTTCTCGACCGCTTCGGCGGCGATCCGCTCGGCGTGGCTGGGGAGGTTGAGGCCGCGGATGTACTCGTAGCCGATGTTCAGCGGGTTGATGAAGAACCGCCGCTGCGCGGTCACCCCGTCCACGTGGGCGCGGGCGAAGAAGGACCCGTCGGAGCGGACGAGGCGCTGCTGGATCTCGGCGCCCTCCGAGTTCATGTAGAACTTGTTCTCGTCCCAGAAGTCGAGCCAGGAGAAGGCCCGATCCGTCTGGGGGTTCCGCCGCACCTCTTCGTTGATCCGGAGCAGGAGGGCGACCTTCTCGTCGAGCGGCACGGTGAACGGGTCTTCCTCGTGCGGCGTGACCCAGGTATCCACGTGCACCGGCTCCGGCACCAGCCGGATGGGCTCCGGGATCGTCGTTGCGGCCTTCTCCGCCAGGTCGCACGCCAGTCCGGCCACCGCGACCGCCTCGTCCTCGCTGAGGACAGGACTGGCGGCGAACCCCCAGGCGCCGTCCTTCAGCACCCGGACGTTGAACCCGATGTCCACCTTCTCCAGCACGTGCTCCGGTGAGGACCCGTAGTGCCACTCTCCCGGGACCCCCTTGATCGCCTGATCATCGGCGGCGATGGTCTGGATGAGGTTCCGTACCACCCGCACGTCGGCGAAGGTCGCGCCCCGGCTGTTGGCGACCCGGAGGGAGGCGTCCGCGAGCCCCTTCTTCCACTCGACGTCCTCGATCAGTTCGTGGGCCGGCCGGGAGGCGGCGCACCGGGTCAGCCCAAAGGGCAGCACGACGGCCGCCGTGCCTCCGCAGAGGCGGACGAATTGGCGACGGGTGATGTCCATGGTGCCCTCCCCAAGTCCAGTGACGCGGCCCTCCGGAGAGGGCCGCGTCAGGAGTGAGTCGGCCTAAAAGCGGATCCGGAGCGCCAGCTCGATCTGCCGGGCCTCGGCCACGCGTGTCGACTGCCCGAAGCCTCCGGAGCGGAGGTTCCCGTTCGGCGGGAAGTAGTTGGCGCGGTTCAGCAGGTTGAACACCTGGAAGATGGCCTCGGCGTAGGTGTTGTCCCCGAAACGGAACTCCTTCGCCGCCAGCACGTCCACGGTGGCGTAGGCGGGACACTCGACCGAAGAAACGGTCGACAGCCCGTTCGCGGTCCGGTAGGCGTTCGCAGCGTTCAGGTCGAGGTCCCGGCAACCGTCGCGGAGATTGATCCCCGGCGGCCGGTCCCCGCCGATGCCGTCGCCGTTCAGGTCGCTCCCCGCCGTGACGTTGAACGGCAGGGCGCTCTGGTAGCGGACGATGCCGCTCAGGTTGACACCCCCGGGGAGCATCGCCAGGCCGCTGACGGTCAGCCGGTGACGCCGGTCCGCGGGCACGTGCCCGTAGTCGGAAGCGCGGTTGAAGTGGTCCGCGGGGAAGGTCTCCGAGTCGGCCTGCACGTCGGCGAGCGTGTAGGAGCCGAGCATCTGCCAGTTGTTCGCGAGCCGCTTCGTCACCCGGCCCGACAGCGCCCGGTACTTCATTTCGCCGTCGGTCATTCCGGCGGTGACGCGGCCGATGGGGGCGTAGGGCCGGACCCCTCCCGCCGTCGCCGGGTAGTTGAAGTCGAGTTGGGTGTGCTGGTTGAAACCGTCGGCCGCGATGCCGTCCACGCTGACGCTCAGGTCGTCCCCGAGCTGGACGCTGTAGCCCACGCTGTACTGGTTGGTGTAGGGCGTCCGGTTTTCGTTGCCCTGGATGGAGTAGTTGCGCTGGGAACGGGCCACCTCGAAGGGATCCTGCCCCTCATACGGATCGGGATAGCTGGGGTTCTGGATCACGACCAGCAGGTCCTCCGGGTTCCGCTCGGCGCGGGGCGCGCCATTGGCCCGGTAGCGGTTGTAGAAGACGCCCCAGGCGGCCCGCACCGACTGCCGGCCGTCCCCGGTCGGGTCCCACACGAATCCCAGCCGAGGGCCGAAGTTGTCGTTGTCCCCGCGGGTGCTGTTGTCATAGAACGGGAAGAGGGACGGATCGAGCCGGCCGGCCGGACGCACGACCCGGTCCCGGACCAGGATTTCGGGCACCGTTTCCTCGAGCAGGTTCTCGTTCCAGACGCCCTGCTGGAGGTCGTAGCGGAGGCCGAGGTTCAACGTGAGCCGAGGGTTCACGATCCAGGTATCGCTGATGTAGACGGAGTGTTCCGTGTTCTCGAAATCGTCGTAGCGGGGCAGAAGCCGCTGCCGGAACCGGTCGGGGTGGGTGGACGGATCGTTCGGGTCGAACGGTGCGTCGGAGGAGAACCACCACTCTTCGGCGACGCCGACGTTGTCCGGTTCCCAGTCAATGAACGTGAGGTCCACGCCGAGCTTCAACTCGTGGCCCCCCACGTAGTGGGACACGTCGTTCTTGACCTGGATGTGGAGTTCCGGTCCCAGGAAGGCGGACTGACTCCCGGTGCGGAGACTGGGGCGGTTGATGAGCGGTCCGACATCCACGCGCTCGGCCGGGAACTCGCCGGAGGCGCTCCATTTCTGGTGTCCGGGAGGCCAGCCGATGTAGGTCGCGTGCGCCACCTGGACCCGGAAGTCGTTGAAAGTGTTCGGGCTCAGGAACCAGGTCTCGCCCAACACCAGTGAGTGCCGGGGGGCCCCGAAGCTGAAGCCGCTGCTCGCCGCCCGGATGCCGCCGGAGCCGCGGTGGGTCAGTTCGTTGTTGTGGTGCGCGTAGCGCACGAACAGCCGATGGTCGTCGTTGATGGCGTAGTCGAGGCGCGCGAACCCCATGAAGTTCCAGTCCGGCTTCTCGAACGTGCCCTCTTCCGAGGGAAACACGCCGCCGGTGTTCACGGTGAAGAAGGAGGACTCGTCGGTGTACTCGGCGGAAACGTAGAAGTGAGCCTTGTCCTCGACGATCGGACCCCCGAGTGACCCGCCGAACTGGTGGCGGGAGAAATCGGGCTTTTCGTCCTGGAGCACCGTCTTCGAGTTGAGCGCCTTGGTGCGGAAGAACTCGAACGCGCTGCCGCTGATCCGGTTCGTCCCGCTCTTGGTGACCACGTTCAGGTAGCCGCCCTGCGCGAAGCCGAAGTCGGCGCTGGCGTTGAACGCCTGGACCTTGAACTCGGCGATGCCTTCCTGGGGGAAGTCCTGCCGCGGCTCGCCCTGCTGCTGCCAGTTGTTGCTGACCCCGTCCACGTAGAAGCCGTTCGAGTAGAAGGTGACCCCGGCGCCGATGTTGACGTTGTTGTAGTAGACGCCGCGGATCGCGTCCTGGCTGGTGGCGGGACTCAGGGTGGCGAGATCGAGCCACTTCCGTCCCTGCATCGGCAGGACCTCCACCTGTTCCTCGGTGATGACGGTGGAGAAGTCCGCCTGCCGGGACTCGATGAGGGGAGCCGATGCCGTGACGGTGACCGCCTCCTCGACTCCGGCCAGCTCCAGCGAGATGTTGAGCGTCACCTGCTGCGCCACCTGGAGCCGCAGGCCCTCGTTGGTGACGGTCTGGAACCCGTCGAGGCTCGCCATCACCGAGTAGGTGCCGACGGGAAGGGAGGGCGCCTGGTACAGGCCGTCCGCTCCGGAGGTCACCGTCCGCTGCAGCCCGGTTTCGGCGTTCGTGACCGTGACGGTCACTCCGGGCAACGCGTCCCCCGTGGCGTCGGTTACCCGCCCGTAGACGCCTGCTTCCTGGGCGGCCGCGGTGACGGCCACTCCGACGAGCAGCGCTGCGAACAGCACCGCCAAGGGCCTCGCCCCGATGCAGTTACCGAAATTCATACCCGTCTCCTTTCTGGGTAAGCGCGCCTGTGAGGAGGCGCTACGGACAGATGCAGTCGCGCAACCGGTCAACCGGAGGAACGCGATCCGTCCATGAACGCAATGGAGAGCCCGCCCGGAGGCGGCCCGCGACGCCCGCTTGAACCAAAGCGCACCGTCCAGCGGACAGGTTGCTTCGGTTCATGCCGCGGTAGCTCTCCCTGGTCGCGTGCCGACAACGGCCGCGACCGAATTGGAGTGCCATTAATTCGCTTCCGAGGGTCTCCCGTCAAATGCGACTCCTGTGGTCCGACTTTGCGCGTCCATACGGGACCACTGCGGCAAAACCAGCGTCCCCCCTGCTAATCTCCCCTTTCCCATGCAAAGACGCGATGCGCTCCGGGCGACGCTCCTCCTGATCGCCGCTCCCGCGGTCACGAGAGCCGCCCGCGACGGCCGCGAGGTGATCGTTGCCGGCCGCGCGGTCTGCCTGAGGGACGGCGAGCCGGGACCGGTGGCGGACTGCTCCTTCGGCGAGCAGTTCGGAATCGAGACGCCGGACGGCACGATCCACCGGCTGGATCCGACGGACCTGCGCGTCGAGATCCTCACCGACGAGCGGGTGAGCCGGCATCCGCTGGAGGTTGCGCTCTGGCAGGAGGACGGGCTCGGCAAGATCATCCGCCTCTACACGATCCAGGACGGCGAGACGATCGAGCCCTACTACTTTTGCTTCACCTGCAACATCACCTCGCACCTCCCGGGACCCTGCTGGTGCTGCCAGGAGGATTTCGAGTTCCAGGAGCGCCCCGCGCACCCTTCGACGGACTAGCGACCGGCGCCCCGAGCGGGTGCGCCGTCGGTCAGGCGACCGGATTCCGCCAGCGCAATCCGGAGAAACGAGCGAAATCCGAATCGTTGGAGTGCAACTCTGCCTGATGTTCGATGGCGAGGGCCGCGAGGTGCGCGTCGGGCACCAACGCGGAAACAGCGGCGGGCCCCCGGAGCAGGTCAGCCAGGACATCCAGGTGACTCGGCCCGGGTATCAGGACTTGGACCTGCGGCTGGGCGAGCCATTTCCGGCAGTGGTATAGCGCCCGCTCGACCCCTATCGGGACGGTCAGAATCCGGCGATTCGACACCACCCGCGCAAAGCCGAGCATGACGCTCCAGGCGAGTCCCACCGGTTCCGTCCCGGAGAGGGACGCTCCCCACCACGCCTTTGCCCGGTCGTGGAGGAATGCGTCCTCGTTGTAGGCGTAAACCAGCAGGTTGACGTCGGGGACGATCACGAACCGGAGGTGTCCCGACGCATCTTGTGGAGGAACCGGTCCACCTCCAGCTCGTCCACGAGCTGGTTCAGCTTGAACTCATCCACTCCGGGAGCGAATCCCATGGGCGCCGATTCGACCCGGAAGGGTTCCCGGGGAGCCGCCGGCTTTTCGCCCACGGCGATACCGCGCCGGAGAACCTCGTTCACCACGCTCTTGAACGACCTGCCGCTGTGGCGGGCGGTCTCCCGAAGAACTCGTCCGAGGTCGTCGTCAATCGTCAGGGTCGTTCGCACGCTGACATCTTAGCATCACATTGACTAGACATCATGATGTATCACAGTGCGCCGCGCCCGCTTTTCCAGAGCCAGGCCTCACCCCTTCCCCGCGCTAGGTTTCCGTCGTGCCGATTGTCTTGCTTGCCGCCCTGCTGTTGACGGTCCCGGCGGCTGTTCCCGCCCAGGGACGCGACCGGCCCACGGACACTGAACTGGGCTGGCTGGAGTCTTTCCTGATGACCCAGGAAGAGCGCGGTGCCGCCATCGAGGCGTTCACGCACGGCGACCGGGAGGCCTTCCGGCGTCTGTTCTGGATGCGCCGGGACCCGGACCCGTCCACTCCCCAGAACGAGACCCTCGACCTCTATCTGGCGCGGGTCCGGCTCGCCGATTCGAACTTCTCCGAGGACGGCGGTTACGGCGGGGATGACCGGTCGCGCGTCTTCGTGCTGCTCGGCATGCCGGTGCAGGCGCTCCCCCAGCCCGCCACCGAAGAGACTCCGGAAGGCCTCCTCTGGGCCTTCCCTCCCGACCCGGAGAACGGCCTTGCGGACACGCTGGAGGCGCTCTACTACCGGGACGAGGAGGGCCTGCTCTTCCTCGAGAACCGCGCCGCCGTTGACGGGAGCCTGGAAGCGATGAGGCGGCGTCTCATCGCCCGGCCGGAGATCGGCTTCGAACGCGACGAGGAGGGGCGGCTCGTGATCCCGAACCTCCCGGCGGGAGGATCGGAACGAGCCCGGCGCGTGCTCGCCGGCCTGAGCGGCGACGGTCCGCCCGGGGACGGGTTTTCCTTCCGGGTCACCCCGGCCTACTTCCGGGTGGACGACCGCGCGACCTACGTGGCGCTGCTTTTCGAGACTCCCGCGGATGCGCTCGCCCCAGGAACGGATGGCCAGTTGGCGGCTTCCCTGTTCGCCAAGACCGCATCCGCCGAGGCGGAAGGCCCGGGAGCCGCAACCTACCGGCTCGAGACGGCGCACACCGAGATCCGGTCCGCGGAAGGCCCCGTCCGTTTCGAGGCCTCGCTGGTGCTGCCTCCGGGCCGGCACCGACTGCTGCTCGGGGTCGTGGACGAGCAGTCGGACGCCTTCGGCACCGCCCGGCTGGAGATCGAGACGCCGGCCTTTCCCGAGGCCGAGCCCGGGTTCTCCTCGGTGGTCCTCTACGGCGACACCACCATGCAGGAATACAGCGGCCGCGTTCCCGGACGAGCGTTTCAATTCGGGCGCACCCACTTCGAGCCCCGGTCGACGGCGGTGTTCCGGCAGAACGAGACGCTCGGCGCGTTCTATTTCTTCTACCCGGGGGAACGCGTGGACGACGGGGAGCTACCGGAGATCGTGGCCGAGTACACCCTGAGCCGGGAGGGACGGGACACCGGTTTCGTCCGTCCGGAGGCGCTTCCCACCAGTACCCGCCAAGCCGCTGCGAATGCGGAGATCGAATTGGGCGACTTCGCACCCGGCCGCTACGAACTCGGAATCCGCGTCCTCTACGGCGAGCAGGTCTACGAGACGCGGAAGGCGTTCACGCTGGTCCGCTGAGCTCGTAGGCGCCGCCGCCGCCCTGCGGTCGGCGATGCCGGCCGGAGGCCGGCGCTCCGCGCGTTCAGGGCCGGCACTGGCCGGTGACCACCGTGTCGTTGTCGTCCAGGTAGTGGACCTCGTACGGGCATTCGATCCCGGTGATTCCGGCGAACTTCCCCGTGCCTCCGGTGAACACGAACGCGCCTTGTCCACCGCCCCCGACCTGGGCGTCGCCCAACTCCCGATGGGCCTCCAGATACACCTCGTCCTCGTCGGGATCGTGGAGCGTGCAATGCGAGTCGATCGCGATCGCCGAACCCTCGACCTTGATGGCGCTGGCGCACGTCCCGTGGAGCAGGCTTTCCTCGGTGAACGGACTCTCCGGACCCGCGTAGGGAATGGTCAGGACTCCGTGGAGGCCCCCGGCGGTGAACGAGTGATCTCCGTGCCCGACGGTGGTGTAGTCCCTTTGGCCGACGAAGACGAAGTGGAAAACATCGTCGGCCTGAGCGAAGGCGGGCGCAGCGGCGCCGGCGAGCATGGCGGCGAGCAGCGACAGACGCGTCAAGAACATGAAACCTCCTGGGGTACCCGTTCCGGAGTTCAGGAACCGAGATGTTCCCGGAAGAAGCGGACGGTCATCGGCCAGGCCTGCGAGGACGCCGTCAGATTCCGTCCCTCCCGGCCGTCCTGGGCGCGCAGGAACCCGTGCCCCGCGCCGTCGAAGATCTCCACCTGGAAGGACTTGCCGAGTTCCTCCATCCGGTTCTGCGCCGGCGGAATCGTCTCGTTCACCCGCGCGTCGTCCTCGCCGTAGAGGCCGAGCACGGGGGCCTCGACGGCGGCGAGCGCCTCGCTGTCCGGTGAGGTCCCGTAGTAGACGACCGCTGCGCCGAGCCCCGGATCGTGGGTGGCGAAGGTGAAGCTCGTGCGTCCGCCCCAGCAGAAGCCGACCACCCCGTAGGAATCGCGGGCGGCGGGAAGCGCGGTGGCCCAGTCCGCCACCGCCTTCAGCCGGGTGTGCACCTCATCGCGGTCGAGCGCCCGGATCAGCGCCCGCGCCCCGTCGCCATCCACCGAATCGGTCCGCCCTCCGTCCGGCCCCTTGCCGGTCAGCAGGTCGGGAGCGACCGCGATGAAGCCCTGGGCCGCCATCTCATCCGCCACCGCCCGAATCCAGTCGGTGAGACCGAAGATCTCGTGAATGACCACGACCACCGGCGCGGTATCCGACCGCTCCGGATAGACGATCCAGGACTCGACGGCGTCGCCGTCCGGCGCCGGCACCGAGACCCACTCCCCGTGCCGCGGGGAGGTGTTCAGCCGGTCGCGGGCGGTGTCGGCGGAGCCGGGGAGCTGCTGGGCGGTTGCCGACCCGGCGGTCAGGAAAACGGCGGCCAGAAGCAGCGGAGCAGAGCGCGGAATGAACGGAAACGGACGCATTTGCCGAGTATAGTCCTGCCCAGTCGAGCCGATTCCAACCGAAAGAATGAGCAGCGAAACACCCGGCAACCGCCCGGGAGTCGGGAACGACGGCGCGCCGCAGCGTGGGGGCAGGTGGGCGATCCCCGCCGCCCTCGGCCTGGTGGTGTCCGCTTGGGCGGTCTTCTTCTACGCGCCCACCGAACTCACGATGGGCGACCTGCAGCGGATCTTTTACTTCCACATCGCCTCCTGGTGGCTCGCCTTCGCCGCCTTCCTGCTGGTGGCCGGCGCGAGCATCGCCTGGCTCCGCACCCGGAATCCGCGCTATGACGTCGCGGCGCTCGCCGCTGCGGAGATCGGGACGCTCTTCACGACCGCCGGCCTCGCGATGGGGGTCATCTGGGCCAAGCCGGCGTGGGGAATCTGGTGGACGTGGGACGCCCGCTTGACCACCGCGTTCGTCCTCTGGCTGATCTACCTGGGCTACCTCCTGCTGCGCGGCTACGTCGACGACCCCACGCGGCGGGCCAACCTCGCGGCGGTCCTCGGAATCCTGGGAGGCGCCGACGTCCCCATCGTCTACTTCTCGATCCGCTGGTGGCGGACCCAGCATCCGGCGCCGGTGATCATGGGCGGGCCGGACTCGGGCCTGCACCCCGACATGTGGATCGCGCTCCTGATCTGCCTCGCCACCTTCACCTTCCTCTTCATCTGGCTCTTCAGTTGGCGGACGGAACTCGAACGGGAGGCGCGGGCGGTCGAGGCACTGCGCCAGCAGCAGCTCGCGGAGGCCCCATGAACGACTGGCTCTCCGCCGCCTACACGGCCTTCTTCCTCTTGCTCGGGGCGTACATCGTCCGGCTCGGGCTGCTCGAACGCCGGCTCCGGCGCGAACGCGCCCGGCTGGCGCAGGGTGGGGCGCGAAGGGAAGGCTCGTGAAACGGCTGGACGGCATCGCCGCGCTGATCACCGGGGCCTCTTCGGGGATCGGCCGCGGCCTCGCGCGCGTTTTCCTCCGCGAGGGAGCCCGGGTGTTCCTGACCGCCCGCGGCGAGGACCGCCTCCGGGAGACCGCCGGCGAACTCGAAGCCGCCCACCCGGGGCGGACCGGCTACGCCGCCTCGGACGTGGGCGACCCGGACTCCGCGGAAGCCATGACGCGCGCCGCGCTCGCCCGCTTCCCCGACCTTTCGGTGCTGGTGAACAACGCTTCCATCCTGGGAGTGCGGGCGCCCATCATCGAGCAGGACCCCAAGGTCTGGGAGGAAACCCTGCGGATCAATACCGCGAGCCTCCTCTACGTGACGAAGCCGCTCCTTCCCGCTTTCCTCGAGCGCGAGTCCGCCTCGATCATCAACGTCAGCTCGACGGTCGGCCGGATCGGCAAGCCGAACTGGGGGCCGTACGCGGTGTCGAAGTTCGGCCTCGAGGGGTTCACCCAGACTCTCGCCGCCGAACTGCAGGGCACCGGAGTACGGGTGAACAGCGTGAACCCGGGGGCGACCCGCACCCCGATGCGTGCGGCCGCCTACCCCGCGGAAGATCCGCTGACACTTCCTGCGCCCGAGGAGATCGCGGAGGTGTTCGTTCACCTCGCGTCTCCCGAATCGGCCGGCATGACCGGGCAGGCCCTGAACGCCCGCGACTGCCTGTCGTAGTCGCAAACAGATGAGCGTCGGCGAACGCTTCGGGACCCGCTTCGGGACCGCGATGACGCTCATCGGCGTCGCCGTGGGTCTCGCGAACGTCTGGCGGTTCCCCTACATGGCGGGGCAATACGGGGGCGGGGCGTTCGTCGCCATCTACGTTGCCTTCGTGCTGCTGCTCGGGGCTCCGGCGCTCATCGCCGAGTGGAGCCTCGGCCGGCTGACCCGCGCGGGCCCCGGCGGCGCCTTCACCCGCATCGGGATGCCCGGCGGGCGCTTCATCGGCGGCCTGCTCTTCCTGACCGTGTTCATGGCCTGCTCCTACTACACGGTGGTGGTGGCCCAGGTCCTCTTCTACGCCGCGCTCGGCGGCGTGGTGGTGGAGCCCGAAGCCTTCTACGCCCGGAACTTCGGCGGCATGACGGGGCTGAATCTCAGCCTCACCGTGCTCGTCTTCGGGGCGATGGGCCTGGTCGCTGCGTTCGGCGTGCAGCGGGGCGTCGAGCGCCTGTCACGAATCGCCATGCCGCTGGTCGCGATCGGCCTCGTCGTCGTCGCCGTCCGGTCGGTCACGCTGCCGGGCGCCTCCGAGGGCATCCGCTACCTCCTCTGGCCCGATCTCGGAAGCGTGAGCGCCGAGACGTTCCTGGCCGCACTCGGGCAGGCGTTCTTCAGCCTCTCGCTCGGCGGCACCTTCTTCCTCGCCTACGGCAGCTACCTGCCCTCGAACGCCAACCTGCGCCGGTTGTCGGGCACGACGATCTTCGGCGACTCGGGCGCGGCCATCCTGGGCGGGCTCGCGGTGCTGCCGGCGGCCTTCGCCCTCGGGGTGGAGCCGGCCTCGGGTCCGCCGCTCGTCTTCTTCACCCTGCCCCGCGTCTTCGCCGCCATGCCCGGCGGCGAGTTCTTCGGGCCGGTCTTCTTCCTCGCGCTCTTCCTGGCCGCCTTCCTGTCGGCCCTCGCCGCGCTCGAGGTCATCGTCAACTCGGCGGTCCCCTGGACCGGTTGGAGCCGGCGGACGGTGGTCGGGGCGGCGGTCGCCCTGCAGATCCCGCTGGCGCTCCCGTCGATGGTCAGTTCCGACTACCTCGGCTGGAGCGACCTGATCTGGGGCTCGACCATGCAGCCCATCGGCTCGGCGCTCACCCTGATCGGTCTCGGGTTCTTCGTCTCGCGGGGCCGGGCGCTCGCCGAGGCGAGCCGGGGCTCGGCGAAGCCGCTCGGCGGACTCTGGCTCTTCTGGATCCGCTGGGTCATCCCCGCGGCGATCGTGGTGGTGCTGTTCTGGGGCTGGAGCGGGACGCTGCGGGAGTTCTTCTCATGAGCGGGGAAGGCGCCCCCCTGCGCGTCCGGCACGGGGCGCTCCATTTCTTCGTCCGGGAGACCCTGAAACGGGTGCGTCTGGCGCCCGAACTCGCGTCGCATACCGCGGATGCGATGGTGGCCGCCAACCTCGCCGGGGACGACGCCGACGGAGTTGCCTGGCTGCCGGACCTGGCGCAGAAGCTCTCCACCCGGCATGTGAACACCACCCCGGAAATGAAGCTCGTCGCCTCCTCGGGCGGAACCGCAGTCCTCGACGGCGACAACGGACCGGGACCCGCCGTCGCCCATCGGGCGATGACGGAGGCCATCGGCGGAGCCAACCGCCACGGCGTGGGGAGCACGGCGGTACGCCGCGGCAATCGCCTCGGCTCGGCGGGGCACTTCGCGTCGCTGGCGCTTCCGCACCAGATGTCGGGCATCGCGATCTCCGGTGATCCGGGACCCCCGGAACCGGGCGCTTCTCCTGCCGCCACCCACCCGGTCGCGCTCGGGATTGCGGTGCCGACCGCGGAGACGGCGGCGCCGCTCGTCCTGAACCTGCACTTTGAGGAGGGCGGGGCCGAGCGGGAGCTCGCCCTCGCGCTGGCGCTCGAATTCCTCGTCAGTCTCGGGGGCGCCGCGCTCCCGGCGGAATTCACCGCCGAACCCCGGCCCGAACCCGTGCACGGCGGGACCGGACAGTTGTTCCTCGCCTTCCGGGTCCGGGCCTTCGCTCCCTGGGCGGGCTTCCGCAACCGGATGGTGGAACGGCTCGCCCAACTGCGGCGGGCCCGGATCGACTATCCGGGGCAGGAAGCCGCCGCCGTCGAGGAGGAACGCCGCACCCGGGGAATCCTCCTCGACCTGAAGACAACGGACTCCCTGCGCCAGCTCGCCTACCAACTCGGCATGAACGAGATCTGGGACGGACTCGGGAAGTAGGCGCACCCCCATCCGTGGTTCTATCGGTACGAGCGAAGAACAAAATGGCAGCGAACCTCGGGTTCGCTGCCCGCGATTTCGGGGGAAAGTGTGAAAGGGGGTCCGCCACCGTCACAACCGTAACCCGATGACCCCATTGGCTTTACGGACACCGATCCGGTTCACTGGCCCCCGCCGAGGCCCCCCGCGCGGACGGGATTCTGTGGAGGGTCTTGGGCCTGCGCGGGAACGCCGGAGGTCGTCGCCGCCGGCCGGTGGGAGTCGGGACGGGTCGTGGTCTTCGGTCACGACGGTTACTTCCGACGCGCGACCCTCCGGACCGGAGGCACGGGACGCTTGATGGCGAACGCGTTTTCCTGGGTCGCGGGAGAGTCGGGTCCGGCGAATCCCCGGATCGGGGTCGCGGGCGGTCCAGTCGCGGGGCAGCTGGCGGCGGACGAGGGCGAGGATGTGGGAGCCGAGGTTGGGGATGTGGACCCAGGGCAGGATGAGGAAGCGGGGGTTGTCGATGACGAGGGGGAGGTTCTTCTCGCGGAGTTGGCGGGACCATCCGATGAAGCGGTCGCGGGGCGCGAGGGTCCAGGCGGCGGTGGAGAAGCCGAGCATGGCGAGCGGCCGGTTGTCCCTGGCGTGGACGGCGTAGCGCATCTGTGCGCCGACCAGGGTGGTGTAGCCGAGGTAGTGGTAGCGGGCGACGAACTCGTTCCAGAGCCTGCCCTCGCGGGTGCCGCGGACGACGGTCCGCAGGGAGAGCGGGCGGACCGCGTCGAGGGTGTCGGGGGGCGGCAGCAGCGGCGGTTCGGTGAGGGGTCCGAAGACGATCGGTTTGCGCCGGCTCGGGGGTCCCTGCGGGGGCGGCAGTTCGATCCGCCCGTCCCGGTGCATGGCGAGCATGGCGACGCGGGCCATCATGTCCTTGAGGCCGCCGTCGGCCTTGTACCAGCCGACACGCCGGCAGAACTCCCTGGAGAGTGCGTGGCGGGTGAGC